>CAJTOE010000018.1 GCA_910577805.1 uncultured Oscillospiraceae bacterium
ACTCAATCCCATTGAATTGTTCTGGGCTTGGCTGAAGCGTTTCTTGAGAAAAATCCTTCCCTCTGCACCTTCCTTTGACGATGCCCTTTCTACCGCTTTTCACCTGTGGTGACTATACAAGATGCTTCGTCCCCCTCTCCGCATAAGCAGAGAGGGGGACGAAACGTGAGTGAAGAAAAGGGATTTCACCCAAAAGATGAAATCCCCCTGATAAGTCAAAATTGTTCAGACTATCTTAAATTCGTAAAGTCTGATCTTATGGTAACTCTTTTCAGACTCGGTATGCCGTTCATTGCGGCATCACCACCCCTAAAGCCGGGGGGCTATTACTCCGGAAACACCAGTGACAGATCAATCACACAGTCCTCCAGGACATTCACCTGAATTGTATCCTCCTCGTCGCCGAAGTCCTGGGCGGCGTAATAGCCGTTCTCCAGCACAAAGGACTGCACCGTTTTGCTCTCCGGGTCCACAATCCAGTATTCCCGTACGCCTGCACGCTGATAAAGGTTGTACTTGGTCAGCCGGTCGTGGCGCAGGTTGGAGGGAGAGAGAATCTCAATAATGAGGTCCGGCGCACCCTTGCACCCCACATTATCCAGCTTTTCCGGGTCGCAGACTACGGTGATATCCGGTTCCACCAGGGTGTCGATGCTGTGGGGCGGGTCGTCCCGGCGGGCAAAGGGGCACACGGTAAAGGGAGCCACAAATACTTCACATTGCTTATCATCCAAATAATCCGCAAGCTGGCGGACCAGCGCAAGCACCACGCGCTGATGGCTGGTGGAGGGCGTAGCCAGCATCACCGGAATCCCATCCAGCAGCTCGATATGCTCGTGCTCCTCCCAGTGCAATGCGTCCTCCAGGGTGTAATATTCATCTTTTTGGGGCAGTGCCATAAGCTCAACTCCTTGTCGATTCATTTCTCCATAAAACCGTCTCCGCCCATCTAAAGGGCGGCGCAGCCAGAGGCCGCAGAGCCACAGACATCAGCTTCATGGGGATAGTTTTCTTTCTTAATCTAGCGCCCCACGAAGATCATCACGCTCCGGGGGCGTATCTGAATCCGGTTGCCGGCCAGAGGCCGGGGCTGCTGCTGTTCCTCCCAGGTGTCCGCGGCCAGCTCCCAGTTCATGGAGGAGGGCAGCGCGGGCAGCTCCGCTTCCAGCGGCTCCCAGTAGGCGTTGGAGGCCACATAAACTAACTGCGGACCCGTGCGCCGCTCCCACCCGGCAAACAGCACGCCCACATAATGCTCATCGCTCTGGAAGCTCTCGCGGGGCCAGGGCGTGACCCCGTAAAAGCTCACGTCCGGGAAGCCGCAGGCTCCGTTGCTCAGGTTGCTGCGGAGAATATGGTGGGCCTTGCGGAAATGGATCATGTACCGGAAGAATTGGAAGGTATCCTGATTGGCCTCCAGCTGCCGCCAGTCCAGCCAGGAGGTCAGATTGTCCTGACAGTAGGCGTTGTTGTTGCCGAACTGGCTGTTGCCGAACTCGTCTCCCGCCAGGAACATGGGGATGCCCCGGCTGCACATCAGCAGCGCAAAGGCGTTGCGGCCCATCCGGCGGCGCAGGGCGTTGACCTGGGGGTCTGCCGTCTCACCCTCCACGCCGCAGTTCCAGCTGTTGTTGTCATTGGCTCCGTCGGTGTTGTCCCAGCCGTTTTTCAGGTTGTGCTTCTCGTTGTAGGAGTACAGATCCCATAATGTAAACCCGTCGTGGCAGGTGATGAAGTTGACGGAGGCGTTTTTCCGGCCCTCGGCGGCGTACATATCCTGAGAACCGATCAGACGCATGGCGGCGGCCTGAGCCAGCCCCCAGTCCCCCTTCAGGTACCGGCGCATGTCGTCCCGATAGCGGCCGTTCCACTCCGCCCAGCGGTTCCAGGCGGGGAACGTACCCACCTGATACAGTCCGCCGGCGTCCCAGGCCTCGGCAATGAGCTTTACGTCTCCCAAAATGGGGTCGAACGCCAGAGACTGGAGCAGAGGCGGCTTTTCCATGGGACTGCCGTCCTCGTTCCGGCCCAGGATGGACGCAAGGTCGAACCGGAAGCCGTCCACCCGGTAGTTGGTCACCCAATAGCGCAGACAGTCCAGAATCATCTGGTGGACAATAGGGTGGTTGCAGTTGAGGGTGTTTCCGCAGCCGCTGAAATTGTAATAATCCCCCTCCGGGGTGAGCAGGTAGTAAATATTGTTGTCAAAGCCCTTGAAGGAGAAGAAGGGACCCCGCCGGTCGCCCTCGGCGGTGTGGTTGAACACCACATCCAGATAGACCTCGATGCCCCGCCGGTTGGCCTCCTGAATGAGCAGCTTCAGCTCGTTGCCCTCCCGGTTGTACTCGGTGCTGGCGGAGTAGCTGGTGTTGGGGGCGAAGAAGCTGACGGTGCTGTACCCCCAGTAGTTGTACAGGGTCTCCCCCTGGTACTGCCGGTAGTCCTGCATCTCGTCGAACTCGAAAATGGGCATCAGCTCAATGGCGTTCACGCCCAAATCCTCCAAATAATCCAGCTTTTCCATCAGACCCGCGAAGGTCCCCGGATAGGCCACCCCGGAGGACTCGTGCCGGGTGAAGCCCCGGACGTGAAGCTCGTAGATAATCAGGTCCTCCATGGGGATCAGGGGCGGGTGCATATCCTCCCAGTCGAAGTCGTCCTTTACCACGCGGGCCTTGTAGTGCTGGCCGTGGGGGGATTTTTTGCCCCACTGGCTCTGACCGGTCACCGCCTTGGCGTAGGGGTCTAACAGATACTTGCTCTTGTCGAAGATAAGACCCTTTTCCGGGTCATAGGGGCCGTCCACCCGGTAGGCGTACTCAAACTCCTCGATGTTCAGCTTGAACACAATCATGGAGTACACGTTGCCGATTCGGTAGTGGGGCGGGAAGGGCAGCACGGCAAATGGCTCGTTCTCCGTGCGGTGGAAGAGCAGCAGCTCCACCGAGACGGCCCCCTTGGAGTGGACGGTGAAATTCACTCCGCCGGGGATCGCGGTGGCGCCGTTGATCTCATAAAAGCCCGGCCGCACGTCAAAGCCCGCGATATTGTTCAGCGGGACCAGGTGGATGGTCCGGGGAAGGCTGACCTGGTCTATCTTCTGGGTGATCTGGGCGGTCTGCGTCTGTTTCATAGGAACCGTCTCCCTTACAGCATTTTATAGCATTTATGGCATAATGAAAGTTTATTTTGTCGAATGGGGGCGTTTTCCCCCTCATCCGTCTGGCCTCCGGCCAGCCACCTTCCCCCGCCAGGGGGAAGGCTTATCGGTGCGTCTAACGAGACTACTGTGCAGTCAAGTAAGTGCCAGTGTTGAAGCCTTCCCCAGCCTGCCCCTCGTACCAAATCACAATATAATAACCACAAATCCCAGCAGCCACACCAGGGAAGCGCTGGCGGCACCCAGCACAGCCCAGAGCCAGCCGGTCAGCCCATGCTCCCGGTCGCTCCAGGCGCGGCTGCGCTTGAGATAGTCATTTGCGGCGGCCTGGGCCTGCTGAATCACCTGCTCCTGGCTGACGCCGGGCCGGTTGAGGGCCTCCTCCTTGACGATGAAAATGGCCTGCTCAAAGAGCCTGGGGTCCGGGGATTTCACCAGTATGACCTGCCGCGTGACGCCTTTTACCATAGCGTCCCCTCCTTTCCCCCTCAGTCTGCCCGGTTTTTACCAGATATATCCACAAGACCGAGCTGCCGGACGTAAAATTCCGGAGGGGAGACCCGCCCGACGGCGGACAGGGACGCGGTATTGAACTGAAACAGTTCTCCGGCCAAATCCCGGAGCTGGGGCCGTGTGACCTGCTCGTAGGCGCTTAAAATTTCCGCTAAACTCCGGACCCGGCCCTGGAGCAGCAGGGAACTGCCCTGGTGGTTCATCCGGGCCTGAACGGTCTCCAGGCTCATGGCGGCGCCGGCGCAGGCCTGCTCCCGCGCCCGGTCCAGCTCCTCCTGGGAGGGTCCGTCCTGAGACAGCCGGTCCACCACCTCCCGGATTGCCGTCAGGGCCTGGCCCTCCTGGTCCCGGTGCAGTGCGGTATAGATCTCTAAAATACCGGTGTCCGCGTGGTCGGACAGGGTGGAGTAGACATTATAGCACAGCCCCCGTTTTTCCCGGACCTCCTGAAACAGCCGGGAGGAGGTGCCGCCCCCCAGAATGGCGTTGAGGAGAATGAGGGCGTACCGGCGCTCATCCAGATAGGACATGCCCGGAAAAGCCCAGAGGATATGATTCTGCTCGATGGCTTTTTTTCGGGTGGTGATGGAGGGAGTGTAGAGGGCGGGCTTGTACTGAGGGGCCGGACCCGGCTCCAGGGCGGAGACGGCCTGGGTCAGAACGTCCACCTCTTTGGGGGAAAAGCCTCCGGCCAGGGAGACCACCAGCGCCTCCGGCCGGTAGTGGTCCCGCTGCCAGCTCCGCAGCCACTCCCCGGTCATCCGGCTCAGGGTGGACTGCCGGCCCAGCACCGGACGGCCCAGGGAGCTTTTGGGGTAGACTGCCATATCCAGGCGTTCGGCGCAAAGCTCCTCCGGGGTGTCCTCGTACATGCCGATCTCCTCTAAAATGACCCCGCGCTCCACCTCCACGTCCTCCTGGGCGAACCGGGAGGAGAACATCATATCGCACAGCAGGTCCGCCGCCCGGTCCAGATGCCGGTCCAGGCACCGGATATAGTAGCAGGTGTGGTCCTTGCTGGTGTAGGCGTTGAGCTGGCCGCCGATGGTGTCGGCCTCACGGGCCAGCTGGGCCGCGTCCCGGCGCAGCGTACCCTTGAAGCTCATGTGCTCCAGAAAATGGGCCGCGCCATTTTCCGAAGCGGTCTCGTGCCGGGAGCCGGCCCCCCAGAAAAAGCCCAGAGAGGCGATCCGGGCCTCCGGGATGTGCTGGAGCAGAAGCCGCGCCCCGTTGGAAAGGGTGATTTGTTCCATGCCCTCGCCTCCCGGTCAAATAAGGCCCAGCTGGTCCAGCGGCCAGAGGATGGCAAAGACCCGGCCCAGAACAAATTCCTCCTCCACCGCCCCAAGCAGCTCGTGGCGGCTGTCGGTGGAGCCGTTGCGGTTGTCTCCCATGACGAAAACAGAACCCTCCGGAATTTCAAAATGGGTCTGCTGCATATAGGGGTTGCCGGGCCAGTACATGTCCTCGCCCAAATAGGACTCCTCCAGAGGCTGGCCGTTGAGGTAGACCACGCTGCTGTTGTAGTCGATGTCCACCGTATCGCCCCCCAGGGCGATGACCCGCTTGACAATGGCTCGCCGGTCCAGGAAATCCGTGCTGGTTTTGTTGAGTACCACGATGTCCCCCCGCTGGGGCTTGTAGCCCAGGGACCAGACCAGCATCATTTCATTGTCGGCCAGGGTGGGGTCCATCGAGTGGCCGTCCACACGGGTCAGACGGCCCAGAAAGCTGAACGCCAGCGTAAGGACCACAATGGCTCCCACCATGGCCCCCAGCCAGTAGAACAGGTCCTCGCCCGGTTTGCGGGGGGGCTTTTTTTCCTCCGGGGTCTGCTCCTGATTTTGTACTTGTTCTTCCATGGGAACCTCCTTTCAGGCCCTTTTGGACCCTGATAGGTTTATTATAGCCGCTGGCCTGGAAAAAAGCAACCGGAAGCTCTGTGGAAAATAACCCGCCCAGGGGGTCGGGGCCCACAGCTCACTCCTCCGTTGCGGGGGAAGGCGCCCACAACCTGCAAAAGAAGGGAACAGGCCGCAGCCCATCCCCTTCTTTGTACATTTAGTGATTCAAAACCCGGACCCGGATGACACCGGGGACACAGCGCAGCTCATCAGCCACCTGGTCTGTAATGCGGGTGTTTACATCCACCATGGTATACGCGTACTCCTGGCGGGATTTGTTGGTCAGATTTTCCACATTGATGCTGTCCTTGGACAAAATCGTCGTGATATGGGTGAGCATAGCGGGGATGTTCTGGTGAATGATGCAGATACGGGCAATGCCGGTGCGCTCCTGGCTCACGTTGGGCAGGTTGACCGAATTGCGGATATTGCCGTTGATGAGATAATCCCGCAGCTGGTCCGCCGCCATCACCGCGCAGTTGTCCTCGCTCTCCGGGGTGGAGGCCCCCAGATGGGGCAGGGCAATGACATTGTGGGCGGTGGCGATCCGGGCGTTGGGGAAGTCGGTGACGTACTTGGCCACCCGGCCTGTCTCCAGTGCGTCAAGCATATCGTCCTCGTTGACCAGACCGCCGCGGGCCAGATTCAGCACCCGCACGCCGCCCTTCATTTTGCTGATGGCCTCGGCGGCGATGAAATCCTTCGTGCCGCTGGTGTAGGGGATGTGGAGCGTGATATAATCGGACACCCGGTACAGCTCAGACACGTCCTTGACCACATGGACGTGTCGGTCCAGCCGCAGGGCGGCATCCACGGACAGGAACGGGTCAAAGCCGTACACATCCATGCCCATATCCAGAGCAATGTTGCACACCAGCGCCCCGATGGCCCCCAGGCCAATCACGCCGATGGTCTTACGATAAATTTCCGGCCCGGCGAAAGCGGCTTTGCCCTTTTCCACCGCGGCGGCTACGTCCACACCGGCGGTATGGGCCTGCTCCTGGACCCACTCCGCGCCGCCCAGAATGTCTCTGGAGGCAATGAGCATCGCCGCCAGGACCAGCTCTTTTACCGCGTTGGCGTTGGCGCCAGGGGTGTTGAAGACGACAATGCCGTTTTGACTGCACCGGTCGATGGGGATATTGTTGGTGCCGGCCCCCGCGCGGGCGATGGCCCGGAGCGTTTCTGGAAATTCGTAGTCGTGCATGGGGGCGGAGCGCACCAGGATACCGTCCTCGTGGGCTACGTCGGCCCCCACCTGAAAGCGGGTCTTGTCAAACTGGTTCAGACCTACGCTGGAGATTTTATTTAAAGTTTTGATACGATACATGATTTGAATACCCTCTGCTATATTTTTTGATGAAATTATAGATCAGTTGTTTTTGTCAAAGGCCCGGATGAAGTCGCACAGCTTCTCCACACCCTCCACCGGCATGGCGTTGTAGACCGACGCACGCATTCCTCCGGTTTTCCGGTGGCCCTTCAGGTTCACAAACCCGGCCTCGGTCGCCTCCTGAACGAATTTCGCGTCCAGCTCCTCGCTCTGGGTCCGGAACGCCACGTTCATGCCGGAGCGGGAACCGGGCTGGGCGGGAGCGGTGAACAGCCGGGACTGGTCGATGGTCTCGTAGAGCATCCCGGACCGGGCGTCACGCAGCTTCTGCATTCCGGCCGCACCGCCCTGTTCCTCTACCCAGTCCAGCATCAGGCCCAGCATGTAGATGCACCAGCAGGGCGGGGTGTTGTACATGGAGTCCTTGTCGATCATGGTCTTGTAATCCATCATCAGAGGCGTGCAGGGCAGGGCGCGGCCCGCCAGCTCCTCCCGGAGAATCACCACCGTCAAGCCGGCGGGGGCCATGTTCTTCTGGGCGCCGGCGTAAATCAGGCCGTATTTGGACACATCCACAGGCCGGGACAAAATATCCGAGGACATATCGCACACCAGAGGGACCTTGCCGGTCTCCGGGACGTACTGCCACTCTGTTCCGAAAATAGTGTTGTTGGCGCAGTAGTAGAAATACCGGGCCTCCGGGTCCAAAATCAAGTCCTGCTGGCCGGGGATGTAGGTATGGTTTTTGTCCGCCGAGGAGGCGGCAATATTCACAGTCCCGTACTTTTTGGCTTCTTTCGCGGCGATTTCCGAAAAATTACCGGTAACGGCATAGTCCGCCTTTCCGCTCTCCCCCATCAGGTTCAGGGGGACCATGGAGAACTGTCCCGACGCGCCGGTTTGCAGCAGTAGGATACGGTATCCCTCCGGAATGTTCATCAGGCGGCGCAGCTTGGCCTTGGCCTCCTGGAAAATCTCGTCGAACATCCTGGACCGGTGGCTCATCTCCATCACGGACATGCCGCAGCCCTTATAGTTGGTGATCTCCGCGCCTGCACGCTCCAGGACGGACAGAGGCATGGTGGAGGGGCCGGCGGCGAAATTATAGACGCGCTGGTTGCTCATAGCAAAGTCGCTCCTTTTCAATCAAAATCGTGCCTCCAATTATAGTAAAGAGTTCGTATAAAGTCAATCTCGGAACTGCAAGGATTTTTTGTGCGATTTGTAGAGTGGGGGAGCCAAAGTGCCGCTCTGCCTCACAAACCACAGGTCAGTAATTTCGACGGGTCCGCTTTTTTCCCCGTTTCGCACAACTGCCGGAGCTGTTCGTCCGCCCAGACCACCTGGTTTCGTCCAAACCGCTTGGCGTCGTAGAGCATAGCGTCCGCCACCTGTAATTGTGCGGCCTGCACCATGCTGTCGTCAACGATCAGTATTTTTTCCACTCTGACATCCTCCTCAGCTTTCACATGGAATACTGAGGTGATAGTATACACCAGTTTATTTTGATTGACAGTATGTTTTTTTGGGGTGTGCGGTCTATTTTTTAAGTAGCGCAGACTTTGGGTTTTGCCGCCTTCCGAAACGCAGAAAAAATCCTGAAATTTTTTCAAAAAAAGCTTGACTGTTTCAAAAAAACTGGTATAATAGGGTCGTTGAGCAACACAGCCTTTTTATGGAGAGATGGCTGAGCTGGTCGAAGGCGCACGATTGGAAATCGTGTAACGGCTAATACCCGTTCGAGGGTTCGAATCCCTCTCTCTCCGCCACATGCTTAGAATGCCGCAGATAAAAATCTGCGGCATTCTTCTGTTTCCGGACCTTCTGCAATACAGGATACTCTGCCTTCTATTTTGAGATTGATTTCCGTCCAGGGGTGTGCTATCCTTAGCGTATGAAAAAGAATGGCGCAGAACGTTCTATATACAAATTCTCAAAGCAATAAAAAGGAGTGTGTCAACATGAAAGACCAGAACTGTGCTTACTGTATGCGGGAGGACGCGCCCGCCCTGCTGGACGCCTTCGGTATCTTCATCTGCGAGCTGAGTGTCAGCAGCCTCATCCTCTTCAAGGAGCAGAGCCACACGGGCCGGTGCATCGTGGCCTACAAGGACCATGTCGGCGAATTGACCGACCTGACCGACGAGGAGCGGAACGCCTTTTTTGCCGACGTGGCAAAGGCCTCGAACGCGATTCACAAGGCGTTCCAGCCCGACAAGGTGAACTACGGTGCATACGGCGATACCGGACGGCACCTGCACTTCCACTTGGTCCCCAAATATAAGGACCAGTTTGAGTGGGGCGGCGTATTCCAGATGGACCCCAAGCAGGTGACACTGACCCAGCCGGAGTATGACGCTCTGATCGAAAAAATCAAAGCAAACCTGTAAGAAACAGAATGCCACAGACCATTATCTGTGGCATTCTGGTCTTTTCGCCAAAGAACAGACCACAAACCTACCCCCAATGAAGTATGTTTGGAGGGATTTATGTGTTCTTATCATTGTTAGTGATTCTGGTACTCATATATCCAATACCGATAGCGATAATCATGTCTTTGATTGCGGCCCACAGAGCCATCCTGCTGCTGCTCTGTCTCTTGCTCCCATTTATCGGAATGCTTCTCATACTTATATGGCGCACAAGACCGGCGCGCGCCAAAAGGCGGAAGCGGGAAATGCTGCACAATGCAATCATGAATGACGCAGACGGAAGGTTTCATCCCACAAAATATGTGAAAAACGACTATTCTGAGATTGCTTTGTACATAGATGAATCTGCAAAAAAACTTTCATTTGTTCAATTTGATACAGAAGAAAAATTGATTTACGATTTCAGAGAACTCAAAGAATGCCTGGTTTTGAACAACGGGGCCGCTGCCATTTCCGCAGCAGATTTCCTAACCGCCGCCAAGCCGCTTTCCTTGTCCCTCTCTCTCAGAGTCACCACATCCAATATACAGCATCCGGCCTATGAGATCCCTTTGATTACCAGCTCAACCGATCAAGCTTCGGATGAATATAGAGAAAAAATGAAATTTGCACAGGAGCTTTATACTGCCATCACTAACATAACAAATCAAAATTAAGCTGTATTTTATTCAGAATTCTATCTTTGATTCGTAAAGTAGTGCAGCCCCTCGGCTTCACCCTCAGTTCCCTCTACATTTACGAATTAAATAAATATTGCACTCATTCCACAAAACTGCTCCCGCCGTGGACCGCCGCTTCCCACCCATGCTTCAGCTTGTAGACCTGGTGGAAATAGGCGGACACATCGTCTGTCATACCGCTGTTCAGCCAGTCTATAATATGCCCAAAACATTCGCACTTGTGGTACCGAATCAGTATCGCCCGGTCCGCCTCGTCCATCGCCTGTCTGGCTGGGGCGGCGTCCACATAGGTGGCCGCTACATACCGGCATACCTCCATCAGCCCCCGTTCAAAGACCTCCCGGCTCAGGGAATTGTAGATGTGCAGAACGGCCCGCTTGCGTTCCAGCACAAAGCCTACCACCGCGTCAAAGCACTCCTCCAGGGAATCCAGGGTGGGGTGACGGGCGGTCATCTCCTGTACCTGCTCCGCAATGATCTCCTCCAGCAGGGAGGGCAGGTCCTCGAAATGGTAGTAGAAGGAGTTGCGATTGACGCCGCAGGTCTCCACGATGTCCTTCACGGTGATGCGGTGGAGGGGCCGTTCATCCAGCAGCTTCACAAATGTATCTTTAATGGCTTGCTTGGTCGCACTGGCCATAGAAAAAAGCCTCCCTTTCCAAATGGATGTTACATTCAAAAAGGCCGCAGTCTGTCAAAAGACTGCGGCCTTTCTGCAACTCTAGTCCAGCCGGAAGTAATCCGGGGACACATAACCGGTGCAAACGCCGGTCTTTTCCGTATAGAACAAGATCACATACCAGCCGCTGGGGTCCACGGCCTGGACGATAGCCTTCTGGCCGTTCTCCAGCCCGCCCAGGGCGGGATAGCTGGACCCCGGCCCGGAGCGGACATTCAAGCCCAGCTCCGCGTCAAAGACGGTCCCGGTCAGGGAGGCCGGCTCACAGTACACCAGACAGCTTGCGGACAGGGTCCCGCACCGGGCGGTCACCGTGACCGGCGCCAGCCCCGCCTGGGTGGACAGATTCGCCACCCGGCCGCTGGCCCCGGCAATCAGCGTACCGGGGTCGCTGGAGGTCCACTCCACCGTGCCGGAGGCTCCCTCCGGGGACAGCAGGGCTTCCAGCTGAACGCTCTCCCCGGAGCGCAGGGTCAATTCGGTCTGACTCAGAACCATCGCCTCCGCGGGAATGCCCGGCTGAGGCTCCGGGGGCACATCCGGCTCCGAGGGGCCAGAGGGGTCCGACGGCTCAGACGGTTCGGACGGCACCTGGGGGGTGAGCGTCATCCCCTGGTACAGCAGCGAAGCCATTTCCGCCCGTGTCAAATCGTCCTTGGGCCGCAGCTTGCTGCCATCCAGCATCCCCTGTTCCGCCAGGGTAGCCGCATGGGGCGCCGCCCAGCTTGCCAGCTGGTCCTTGTCCTGGAACTGGTCCAATGCACTGAGCGCACCGTCCGGGCATTCCACGCCCATCATGGGCAGGGCACGGCGCAGGATGGTAAAGGTCTGCTCTCTTGTAATTTGATTCTTGGGGCCGAACTCCGTGTCAGAAATCCCCGAAATCACCCCGTTGGCGTGGCCCCAGGCCACCGCCTTGGCGTAGTAATCCGTCGCGCTTACATCCTGGAAGGGGGTAGCGGCCTTGGTCTCCGGCTGGCCCACCGCACGGTAGAGCATCAGCATAAAGTCGCCCCGGCGGATGGTGTGGTCCGCGCCGAACTCCGTGTCGGATATGCCGGACACAATGCCCTGCTGGTAGCAGAACTCCACCGCGTCATAGGCCCAGTGCCCGGGCGGCACGTCGCTGTGGGCGTTGCTCAGGGTCACCGGGATACGCACCGTCTGGTGGAACACCTGGGCCACGATGGTCCCCTTGGCCCCGGACTGGTCGGAGGCGGTAAACAGACCCTCCGGCGTAATGGTCCCCACGTCCCCCTCGATCGTCCAGGTCAGGGAGTTGAGGTCCCGCATGGCCGTCCGGCCCCAGTAGGTCCCGGAGGCGGCCAGCTGCACGCTGTCTCCCGGCTCCAGGCTGAGGGAGCTAAGGGCTGTGGTAGAATTGGCCCGCGTGACGGTCAGGCCGCTCAGGCCGCTGACCACATGGACCTGGGCCGTCCCCTGGAGGCCCGTGCTGGAGGTGATGGTGATCGTATCCGTCCCGGCGGACGAACCGGCGGTGTAGTGGCCGTTTTCAATAAAGCCCAGTCCATTGGAGGCGAATGACACATCCCCTATGCCTGTGCTGACGGTGTTGCCGAATTCATCCACTGCCACCACCTGGCCCAAATCCACACCGGTGCCGGCCAGCACCACGGGGCCGTCGTTTTTCAGGGCCAGACGCTGGGGCGTGCGGCTGGCGGATTTGGTCACCAGCAGCAGGAAGGTGGCGCAGGCCCGCGCCTTGCCGTCGGAGGGCTTATTGACCAGTGCGGTGCCGTCCTGGCCGGGGAGCAGCACGCTCATGGTGGTGGAGCCGCCGCCGTCCAGGTTCACCGCCCAGACACAGCCCTGGTCCCGCAGCTCCGCCGCCAGATTGGCTTCGCTGACTCCGTTGGAGTAGCCGCTCTGCCGTCCGTCCACGGCGTAGAGCAGCAATGTTCCGTCGGCCTTCATGCCCAGGGCGGTCCGGGGCTGCCGGCCATCCTTTGTGTAGGTCCAGTTGGAGGAGTCCTGGATCATCCCGTCCCGGACCAGAATATCGCCGCAGCCGCTGGCCCACTGGGCATTGCTCAACCGCTCGTCGTCACAGGAGGTGGTCAGGGTCACGGTGTCCCCCACCTGGAAGCTCTCATATACCGCGCTCAGGCCGGACTCCTCCCCGGCGGTGAGCAGATACATATCCGGGCCGATCTCCACGTCCTGGTTCCCGGTAAAGGTTTCTACCACCTCCAGGGTCAGGGTGGAGTTGACGGTGAGCTGGGAACTAAGCGTTTCGCCCGAAAAGGGGTCGTACTGGGGGACCACCCGCAGCTTGACAAACCAGCCCTCCGCGCCCTTGGTGTGGGAGGAGACGGTGGAAAAATCGTCGTTGAACAGATACAGCCCGCCTCCGGCGTTCCGGCGCTTGTTGAAGTGGGTCAGGGAGGTCTGGGTGTCATCCCGCAGGTTGGTCAGGGTGATGCCCACGCTGGCCCGGCCCATCAGGTCCATCTGACCGTTGGACACCACCAGCACGGATTCCTGCTCCGGGCTGCACAGATACACGCCGTCCTCCACAGCGATGCCCAGGGGGACGCCGTAGGGGGAGAAAAAGTCGCTGTTGATGCCCCCCAGCACCTGGTAGCCCATCTCCTGGGCCCGTGTGACCGCCTTGTTGATGGTGGCGGCTCCGTTGGTGGTGCCGGCGCTCTGGAGGAAAATGACCTCCACCGGACTGTTGGCGGCGCGCTCCAGGGCGAAGCTCTCCACCCGGCTGCCGGTGTCCGACTCATAGACGGTGTTGACGTAGTCCAGTCCGTCAGCCAGGGTGCGCCGGGTCTGGATTTTTGGGGTCCCGGTGCTGGCGGACACGGCGGGCAGGATCAGGGCCAGGACCAGCAGCAGGGCCAGCGTCCGGCGGGACAGGGAAGACAATTTTTTCATGGGAACTCCTTACAATCTCAGTTGAAAACACTTACAGCCAGCCAAAGGCCCTTGCCTCTGGCTGGCTGAGGGGAAACGCCTTGAAACTCAGCGGTTTTTAAAGCCGGTGACCTTCTCCTTGTTGACAAAGGCGGTCATAGCGTCCTTCTGGTCCTCGGTGGCGAAGCACAGGGCGAAGGCCTCGGCCTCGAAGGCGGCTCCGGTGGCCATATCGGTCTGGAGGCCCCGGCGGATAGCGGCCTTGGACTCCCGGACGGCCACCTGGGCGTTGGCGGCGATGGCCTGCGCCAGCTCCAGGGCCTTGTCCATCAGCTCCTCCGGGGGGTACACGTGGCTGACCAGACCCATTTCCTGGGCCTGGGCGGCGGAGATGGTCTTGGCGGTCAAGATCAGCTCCATGGCGTTGGAGGTCCCCACGATGCGGGCCAGCCGCTGGGTGCCGCCGAAGCCGGGGGTGATGCCCAGGCCAACCTCCGGCTGGCCGAACTTGGCCTTTTCGCTGGCGACCCGGATGTCGCAGGACATAGCCAGCTCGCAGCCGCCGCCCAGGGCGAAGCCGTTGACCGCGGCGATCACGGGCTTGGGGAAGTTTTCCAGTTTTAAGAATACCCCATTTCCGAACAGTCCAAACCGCTTGGCTTCCATGGGGGAGAGGTCCTTCATCTGAGCGATGTCGGCTCCGGCCACAAAGGAGCGGCCCGCGCCGGTGAGGACCAGCACCAGGATATCGTCCTGGGCCGCGGCCTGGTCCAGGGCGGCGTCCAGGTCCCGCAGGACCTGCTCGTTGAGGGCGTTCAGGGCCTCCGGGCGGTTCATGGTCAGGATGCCGATGGGGCCTTTCGCTTCCAGCGTCACAAAAGACATATGCAATTCCTCCTA
The DNA here is from genome assembly GCA_910577805.1 of uncultured Oscillospiraceae bacterium. Classification (GTDB taxonomy): domain Bacteria; phylum Bacillota; class Clostridia; order Oscillospirales; family Oscillospiraceae; genus Lawsonibacter. The sequence goes on from CAJTOE010000018.1 coordinate 14,485, forward strand.
GTTAAATACGATGTAATTTCAATGGCTGGTCCTATTATACATGATTGGGGTGGGAAAAACAAGATGGAAAAACAGAGGGGATTTTCACCCTCTACGTCCCCTCCCGAAAATCCGGCGAGCGGAACATCCGGGCCAGCACGCCAACTGCCGCCGCCGCCAGCACCACCTCCGCCAGCGGCTGGGCGTAGGCCAGGCCGTACAGGGGCCACAGCCGGTTCAATACAATCAGCGCCGGAATTTCCAGTACGATTTTACGCAGAATGGCAAATACCAGAGCCTTCCGGCCCATGCCGCAGGCCTGGAACACCCCCACCGCCATAAAATCCACACACAGGAAGGGCTGCGCCAGACACAGCCCCCGCAGCAGCCGTCCTCCGCAGGCCACGATCTCCGGGTTTTCCATAAACAGCCCAATCAGCCAGTAGGACCCCAAATAGTACCCCACTGTCATTACCCCCAGAAAACCAAGAGCCAGCTTTTCCGTGAAAAAGAGCACATCCTTCAGCCGCCGGGGGTTCCGGGCGGCATAATTATAGCTGATCAGCGGCGTCATGCCCTGGGACAGTCCCAGAGCAATGTACATCGGGATCATGCCGATTTTCTGGGCAATGCCCATCGCGGCCACCGCGCCGGGACCGTACACAGAGGTGAAATTATTGAGTACTGTCATACCCGTCACGTTCAGCAGATTCTGAATGGCGGCGGGCACGCCCACTCCGCACACCTGCCCGGCGATCCGCTTGTCCAGCCGGAACATAGACGGTTTCACACAAACGAAAGTCTTTCCCCGGCGGACGTACAGCAGCACAAAAAAGTACAGACAGGCGGCGCAGTTGGACAAAAACGTCGCCAGCCCCGCTCCGGAGGCCCCTAAGCCAAAGCCCCAGGGCAGAATGAAAATCGGGTCCAGCAGCATATTCAGGGCGCACCCGCTCATGGTACCCACGCTGGCGTGGAGGGAGGCCCCCTCCGCCCGGAGCAGATAGGCCAGCACCACGTTCAGAATCGCCGGAGCCGCCCCGCAGGAGACGGTCCAGCGCAAATAGGCCCCAGTGGCGGCGGCTGTGGCGCTGTCGGTCCCCAGCAGGGCCAGCAGCGGCCCCCGGAACACCGTGCAGGCCAGCGAAAACAGCACCCCGCTGCACAAAGCGCAGTAAAACCCAAAGGCGGAGCTGCGCCGGACCGCGTCGTAGTCCTTGCTGCCCAAGGCCCGGCTCATCATACTGGAGCTGCCCACCCCAAACAGGTTGTTCACCGCGTTAAAGGCCAGCAGCACCGGCGCGGCCAGGGTCACGGCGGAATTTTCGATGGGGTCGTTGAGCATCCCCACAAAGTAGGTGTCCGCCAGATTGTAAAGCACCATCACCAGGGAGCTGAGTACCGTAGGCACCGACATGGCCAGCACCGCCTGAGGAACTGGGGTCTGCTCGAACAGGGTCGTTTTCTGCCGGTCTGCGTCCATGAAACCGCCGCCTTTCTTTTTTTGACATGTGTGCTTACGCCTTTTCGGAAAATACTACCACAGACGGGTCAAAAGCGCAACATTTCAGGGACCCTTGGGAAAAATTTTTATCATCCCCCCAAATTCTGCGCCCTGTCTAATGACAAACCGCCGGTTTTATGGTAAAATTCAAATCAAAGAAAAGGGGGGCTGCCGCTATGCGCAACCAGGGTCCGTATTCCATCGAGGAAATTCTGCAAATACTGTGCCAGCTCCCGGAGCCAGGGCGGGAGACAGGGGCTGGAGATCCCTTCCTCCAGTTCATGGACGAGATGCCCGGCGGCTTTTTGATCTACCGTGCGGACCAGAGCGAGGAGCTGCTTTACGCCAACCAGGGGCTTTTACGGATGTTCCAGTGCGGGAGCATGGAGGAGCTTCGGGCAATGACGGACAACTCCTTCCGGGGGCTGGTCCATCCCGACGACCGTGCGGCCGTGCAGGAGAGCATCCAGCGGCAGATCGCCGCCAGCAAGTACGACCTGGACTATGTGGAGTACCGGGCCTGCCGTCGGGACGGCAGTGTGCGCTGGATCGAGGATTACGGCCACTTTGTCCGCAGCGAGGCCATCGGCGATATTTTTTATGTGTTCCTGGGGGACGCCACCGACAAAAAGGCCCAGATGGACAAGAAGGCCCGACGGCAAACGGAGGTCATCGAGGGCCTCAGCGTCAGCTATGAGTCCATCTGCTATGTAGACCTGGACCAGGATATCGTGACCCCCTACCGCCTCAGCGGCCGGAACATGGCCCTGTTTGAGGGGCGGCTCCAGGATATGCCCTACTCCTGGTATACCCAGCAGTATATCACCACCTGGGTCCACCCGGAGGACCGGACCCTGGTGGACCGGGGCACCGCGCCTAATTACATCCGGGAAAAGCTGGCGGAGCACCGCACCTACTACTTCAACTACCGGGTCCAGGCCGGGGAGGAGCTGCAATATATCCAGCTCCGGGTGGTCAACGCGGACCCCCATCAGAAGGTGAAGCATGTGGTGCTGGGCTACCGCCGGGTGGACGAGGAAATGCTGAGCCAGATGAAGCAGCAGGCCCTTCTGGCGGAGGCCCTGGCAAAGGCCAATCTGGCCGTGAACAGCCAAAACACCTTTTTGTCCAACATGTCCCACGACATGCGCACCCCGCTCCACGCCATGTTCGGCTTCACCTCCCTGGCCAAGCTGAACCTGAACAAGCCCCAGGAGGTGGCGGGCTATCTGGACCGGGTGGAGACCGCCGGGCGGCAGCTTCTGGATATGATCGAAAATCTGCTGCGGGTGTCCTGCCTGTCCGAGGCCGGGGGCGTGAAGGAGACGGAATGCGACCTGCGCCAGGCTGTGCGGGAGATTTATGACTTTCTGCACCCCCAGGCCCAGGAAAAAAACCTCGCCTTCCACCTGGACTGCACCGGCCTGACCCACCCCCACATCTACGCCGACGGGGAAAAGCTGCGCCAGATGCTGACCTATCTGGTCAACAACGCCGTGACCTACACCAAGTCCGGCGGCAGCGTCACCATCACCGTCTCCCAGGGGGAGACGAACAACCGCACCGGGGTGTACCACCTGACGGTGGAGGACACGGGCGTGGGCATCAGCCCGGAATTTCTGGACCGCATTTTCGAGCCGTTTACCCGCGAGCGAAACTCCACCCTCAGCGGCATCCACGGCATCGGCCTGGGCCTGACCATCGCCAAAAGCATCGTGGATATGATGGGCGGTACGATTCAAATCAAGAGCGCCGTAGGCAAGGGCACGGTGTTTACCACCACCTTCCATTTCCGGCTCCAGCCCCGGCCCACCGCCTTCCGGAAATCCCTCCCCATCAAGGAGACGGCCCAGCGCATCCTGCTGGCGGAGGACAACGAGATCAACCGGGAAATCGAAATCGAGCTGCTGGAGCAGCTTGGGTTTATCATTGACCCCGCCGAGGACGGGCAGATCGCGCTGGATAAAGTGAAGGCCTCCCCGCCTGGACATTACGACCTGGTGCTGATGGACCTGCAAATGCCGGTCATGGACGGCTGGCAGGCCTCGGAGGCCATCCGGGCGCTGCCGGACCCGATTTTGTCCCAAATCCCCATTATCGCGCTGTCGGCCAACGTACTGCCCAGCGACCAGAAGCGCTCCAAGGAGTGCGGCATTGACGCGCACCTGAACAAGCCCATGGACCTGCCCCTTCTGCTGGCGACCATCGAGGAGATCACCGGACTGCCCCGCCCCTCCTGATTCGCTGTGATATGAAAAATCCGCCGGATGGAAGAAAACTCCCATCCGGCGGATTTTTTATGAAGCGTTGCCCGCTGCGGCTTTCGCCTTCTTGGTCCGTTTTTTTCGCCGGCGAAGCAGAAGCACACCGCCTCCCGCCGCCGCGCCCGCCAGCACCAAGCCGGGCAGAAGATTCAGGGGCTGTTCCTCCACCCTGACCTGGGCCGTTTGACCGGCCAGCTCCACCCGCAGGTAGGAGCCGTCCCGGCTCCAGGCGGCTTTCTGCCAGCTCTCCCCGTCCAGGGAGGTCCACACCGCCGGACGGCGGTTTCCCTCTGGGGTGGACAGCCGCAGCGCCGTAAAGCTTCCCTCGGACAGGCTGACCTGCCAATGACCCTCCCCCAGAGCTTGGGCGGACAGGGCCGCCTCCGGACCGAACCGGCCCTCCGCCAGGACGGACCCGTCCGGGCTGGCAATGGCGGTCAGCCAGGGGGTGTACCGGGCCTCGATCACCGTGTCGAAGAGCAGAGTATCCTCCTCCGGCAGCGCCCAGCTCCCATAGAAGCCTTCCCGCTCCGGCACCGGGGGAAGCCGTCCAACATCGAGCCGGTCCCCGTAGGAGAAGCTGCGCTGTTCCACGATCTCCTCCCCGGCCTGGAAGGTCAGGGTGAAGGTCTGGAAGGGAGCGGGCAGCTTTTCCAGAGCCAGAAACCCGTCGTAGTCCACCGGCTCCGCCTTTCCGGCGTAGCTCACGCCGTCTACGCCCCCCAGAGTCTGGCTGACAAACAGGTTTTGGGACAGCGCACCGTCCTCCTGAAGCGCCCCGGCCACGGCCCCCAGGCTGGACAGGCCGTCCCGCAGCTCCACCAGAGTGCGGCATTGGACAATGTCCGTCCCCAGCCCGGCTACGCCGCCTACATAGCGCTCACCCGTCAGGGTACACTTGGCCCAGCTCCCTTGTATGGCGGCATAGGAGCTTCCGGCCACGCCGCCGACGTACTGTCCGCCGGTACTCTCCACGCTGCCGGTGCTGCCGCAGCGCCGGACCAGTCCCAGGTCCATCACGCCCACAACGCCGCCCACGTTGTTTTTCCGGGCGGTGACCGGGCCGTAGTTGACGCTCTCCAGTATCACCGCACTGGTCCGGTACTGGAACCGGGCGGAGGAGGACCCCTGGCTGGTCACGTCGTCCTCCGGGTCAAAGTCGTACTCCACCGCCATAGCTCCGGCGATGCCGCCCACGTTTACGTCGCCCTGCACACTGCCGAAGCTGCTGCATCCGGTCACCTGGCCCCAGGTGGTCTCCAGCTCGGCGGAGGTGTCCACAATGTAGTCCTCCCGCTCCTCCGGCTCCCGCCAGGCCTCTTGCAGCACGCCGGCCACGGTCCGGAGCTGCTGGTTGACCTCCCGCAGGCTGCCGGTGATGCTGTCCCCGGACCGGCGCGCGGTGCGGTTCATGGCGTTCACCGCCTCGTTCAGGCCGCTGAGAGTGCTGTTCAAACGATCCTCCTGCTCGTAAAAGCCGCTGTCTAAATCGGGGAACACCAAATCCGGCTCCTCGGCCAGAGTTTCCAGAATGTTTTTCAGTGTCCCGAAGGCGGAGGTCATCGCGTCCGTCCCTCCGGCCAGGGTGTCGAAGGCCTGGCGCAGCTCCCCGGAGCTGTCCAGCACAGTATCCCGGATGCGGTCCAGGGAGAGGACCGCGTCCTGAAGCCGCCGCAGCGCCGCCTGCACCTGGTCCCCGGAGCCGGACAGCTCACCCAGCGCGTCCTGCAACAGCGTCAGCGTCTCCTCCAGCTCTCCGAAGTGGTTTCCGGCCAGTACCGTGAATACTTCTCCAAAGCGCTGGAACAGAGTTTTAAGGTTCTGTATCTCCCGCTGGACGGCCTCCCCGTCCGGAAGGGCCAGCTCCAAATCCTCCAGGCTCTGGGCCGCGGAGGCGTAGGCAATGCCCAGCTCCCGCCAGGCAATGCGCAGCTGTTCCATGGCCTCCTCCAGCTCCCGGTCGCTGCCCAGGGAGTCAGGCAGAAGCCGCAGGGCCTGGGTGACCCGGCTCTGGGCGGTATGCAGGTTGTCCATGGCCTTTTCCAGCGCCCTCAGAGCGGACCGCACCTGGATAGACAGGATATCCCCGTCCTGGTCCGCTGTCTCCAGAGTCTCCAAGGCCCGCTCCACCTCCCGGACGACCTGGGACAGCCGGTCCATGGCCTCCTCGAGGTCCTCCGCCACGGGAATGGACTGGTCCAGGGTCCGGGAAATCCGGGCGCTTAAATCATTGGCTGTGTCCACTGTGCCGGAACCCCAGTTTTCCAAATGGTCCGCCATGCCGGACACGTCGTTCCGGGCCAGGTCCGCCAGCTCGTTGATGCGGTCAATGTGGTCCGCCAGGGCGTTCCCGGAGGCCTGGGTGCTGTTCAGGGTCCGGTCCAGAAGCGTGCTGAGGGTGTCCAGCTCCCCTTCCAGCTTTTGAAGGGAGTCCTCCTCAAATTGCAGCATGATATACGGTTCCATCTGCCCCGCTACGCCGCCTACGTCCTTACGGCCCTGGATGCTCCCCCGGTTGACACAGCCGTCCACGATGCCCGACTGACGGCCCACGATGCCGCCCACATTATAGCCGGTGTGGGGATAGCCCACGGTCCCCCGGTTGGTGCAGCCCTGAACCGTGCCCTTGGAGTACCCGGCGATGCCGCCGGTGTCTGTACAGGCGGGGATGTTCTCGGCGTTGTTGAGCTGTCCCAGCTCCAGGGCGTCCAGCTCCGGGGAGACCTCCGCCTCCTGGGTGTTGACGCGGGCCTCGTTGGTACAGCGGACGATACTGCCGTAATTTTCCCCCGAAATCCCGCCGGTGTAGTGTTCGCCGGAGACGGCCCCCGCGCTGGTGCAGTTGACCAGCTGCCCGGAGGCCTCGTTGATGCCCGCAATGCCGCCCACGCCGTCGGTTCCGATTACAGTTCCGTCAAAGCGGCACCGGGCGATAGTCCCCCGGTTGACCCCGGCAATGCCCCCTACGGCGCGGCTGGTCCCGGCGGGAGCCACGGTCCCTGTCACGGTCAGGTTGACGATGCCGGCTCCCTCCTGGACGTACCGGAACAACCCCTGGTGGGAGCCCTCCTGGGTGCAGGACAGGCCTTTGATGGTGTGTCCGCCCCCGTCGAAGGTCCCGCCGAAGGTGGGGACGCTCTCCAGGCCGGAGAGGTCCAAATCATTCTCCAGACGGACCGTTTTGCCCTGGGACCAGGCGTCCAGGCGGCAGCTTTGGACAAATGCCGTCCAATCCTCCGGCGTGCGGAGGAAAACGGTTTCGCTCTCCGCTCCGGCGCAGGGGAGCAGAGGGGGGAACAACAGCACCGCACTGAGCAGAACAGCGCATAGAGAACGCAGTATTTTTTTCATGGCTCCTCCTCTCCCGCCTCCAGCGCCTGCAGGGTCCCGTCGTCCATTTTGCCCAGCAGCGTCCCCCGGACGGTGCCGTAAATGTCCGCGTCCACCACGCCGTTGACGTAGCCCCGCACATGGCCGTTCACCTGGATATTGCCGCTGACCGGCCGGGCGGGTAGATTATGTTTCAGCTCAAAGGACGTTTTTTCAATGATGGTGTCGCCTAAAATCAAAATCTGCGGCAGGACCCCCATGACCAGGAGCATGGAAACCAGCGTCCCCCGGCCCAGACACTCGCCGATTCCGGCAATGGCCTCGTTGGAGGTCAAAAAGCTGATGAGCGTACCCGCCGCCGCCAGGATGCTGCCGGAGGTGACCACAGTGGGAAAGGCCAGGTTCAGGGCCTCCACGATGGCGTCCTTGCAGGGCATCTGCTCCTTCAGTTCCACGTAGCGGCTGGAGATGACGATGGCGTAGTCCACATTCGCGCCCATCTGGATGGAGCTAACGATCAAATAGCTGAGGAAAAACAGATTTTTTTCCATCAAATACGGGAAAGAGAAGTTGATCCAGATACTGCCCTGGATAATCACAATCAGCAGCACCGGCAGGCCCGCCGACCGGAACGTAAACACCAGCACAATGATAACAAACAGGGCGGACAGGACGCTGATCAAGATGTTGTCTCCCTCGAAGGAGGCGGAAAGATCGTAATCGTTGGTGGAGTTGCCCACCAGGAACAGGTCGTCGTAATACCGTCCGGCGACGGCGTGTATCGTTTTTAAGTATTCAAAGGTCTCCTTGCTCTCCTCCGGCAAATCCAGCTCCACCAGCAGGCGGCTGTAGCTCTCTCCGCCTAACTGCTTCCGCGCGTCCAGGAGCTGGCTGTAAATATCGTCCAGCGTTTCCTCCATATCCCCGTCCAGGGAGACATACCCGGCCTCTTTTTGGTCGTAGAGGAAAAATACCATGTCGATCAGAGGCACCCGGTAGTCGTTCAGGTGGTTGACGATCTGCCCATAGTCCTCCTGGCTGGCGGCGTAGGCGGTGTAGAGCAGCTTGCTCAGTTCCAGGTCCACGTCCATGGCCTCCGCAAGCTGGCGGGCGGTGAGCGCGTCGGTGAGCATGTAGCCGTCCATGGCCTCGATGTTGGCCAGACCCAGCGCGGTGTCCACATGCTCCATCCGGCTCAAATCCGCCAGCAGGGCTTTTTCTTTGTCGTAGTCCCCCTTAGGCACCAGCAGAGCCATCAGATTTGTGCCCCCGAAGGTGCTGTCGATTTTCTCCCGCGCGATCTGCGCGTCGTTCTTTTTGAACGTCTCCAGGGTGGAGTAGCCGTAGACGTAGGGACAGCGGTTGGAGCATAAAAACGCCCCCGCTAAAATCAGGGCGAACACCGGGGGCACGATATAGCGGGTCTTGACCGTGAGCCGTCCCCAAGCGCTGATTTTGGGCACAAAGCTGCGGTGGTGGGTCTTGTCGATGCCCTTGGCAAAGAGCATCAAAAGGCCTGGCATGAGGGTGAACACACTGAGCAGGCTGAGGAAAATAGCCTTGATGAGGACCACGCCCATATCCCGGCCGATTCGGAACTGCATGAAGGTCATAGCGATCAGGCCGGAAACGGTGGTCAGGCTGGAGGAGGATATTTCCGGGATGGATTTTGCCAGGGCGGCGATGCAGGCCTCTCTGGCCTCGTGCAGCTCCCGTTCCTCGGTGAACCGGTGGCACAAAATAATGGCGTAGTCAATGGCCAGAGCCAGCTGGAGCACCACGGCGATGGAGTTGGTCACAAAGGAAATCTCCCCCATCAGGTAGTTGGTGCCCATGTTCAGGAGCGCCGCCGCACCGAAGGTCAGCAGAAGCACGGGCACCTCCAGATAAGTTTTGGAGGTGAACAGCAGTACGCACACGATAATGCCCACTGCAACCAGCATGACAATTTTCATTTCGCCGGCCAGCGTGTCCTGAAGGCCCGCGCCCACCTCGCTGTCGATGTAGAAGTCGCAGCCCTCCAGCACGGTCCGGACCTCGTCCATAGCGTCCTTGCTGATCTGGTCCTCCACCTCTCCCTCCAGGGTGAGGGTGAACAGTGCGGAGGCATTGGCGTAGGTATCGGACAGAACAGCCGTCTCGTCCTCCGGGTCGTAGAACTCCACAGCGGACACCCCCTCCACCGCCTCCAGCGCTTCCTTCAGCTCCAGAGCGCGGTCCAGAGGGATGTTGGACACCATGACGCGGGCACTGGCATAGGTGATGAATTCGTCCCCCATGATGGTCAGGCCCTGACGGGTCTCGGTGTCCGGGGGCAGGTAGGACGTTAAATCGTCGTTGGTCTGCACCCAGTTCCGGGACACCACGCAGAAAAGTCCTGCAAATACAAAGAACAGGAAAAAGATGTTGCGCTTATCTACGATAAATGTGGAAATTTTTACCCAAAACGAATCCTTCGCTTCCATCCAAGACGCCTCCCATATTGCTTGCATAATATTATACAGTCGGACCGCCCCAAGCGCCATAGACACTTGGAGCGGTTTGTCTGAAATGGTTTTGTGGAGGGAGGCGGTCACCCTCATCCGTCACGGCTTCGCCGTGCCACCTTCCCCCGTGAGGGGGAAGGCTCGGACACTGGCAGTTACCCCACTCCGGAGTAGTATCGGTAGACGCAACGATAAGCCTTCCCCCCTGGCGGGGGAAGGTGGCTGGCCGCAGGCCAGACGGATGAGGGGGAGGGAAGCGAAATTACACCCCCATTCAATTTCCCGCTTGACAGCCCCCCTGCATCCATGCTACAATACCCCCACAACAAAGGGGAGTAGTCAGCGCATTCCGCGCGGCATCGACCAACAAGCATGGACGGCCCATCCGTCCTGGTCCTGCCTTAATTGACCAGACCTGCGTTCCATCCAGGAACGCAGGTTTTTTTGTTGGTTTGAAATCTGCTCCGCCGTGGCAGACTTAGAGAGAAAAGGAAGTGTGTACAATGGAATTTCTATGGCAGGGACTCTTATCCATCACCTGGCAGCAGCTTGTCATGTACGCTGTGGGCGGCGTACTGATCTGGCTAGCTATCGAAAAGGACTTTGAACCCGCACTGCTCATGCCGATGGGCTTTGGGGCTATCTTAGTCAACCTCCCGCTGTCCGGGGTCATTGACCAGTTCAGCGAGGGGGTGGGGGAGACCCACGGTATCATTCAATGGCTGTTTGAGGTGGGCATTGAGGCCAGTGAGGCCATGCCTATCCTGCTGTTCATCGGCATCGGCGCTATGATTGACTTTGGCCCTCTGCTTTCCAACCCCCGGCTGTTCCTGTGCGGCGCGGCCGCCCAGGCGGGGATTTTCCTCACCATCATCCTGGCCGCTTCGCTGGGCTTTGACCTGAAGGACGCGGCCTCCATCGGCATCATCGGCGCGGCGGACGGCCCCACCTCCCTGCTGGTGTCCCAGGTGCTGCATTCCAACTACGTGGGTGCCATCGCGGTGGCGGCATACTCCTATATGGCTCTGGTGCCCATCATCCAGCCCTTCGCCATCAAGCTGGTCACCAGCAAAAACGAGCGGGCGATGCGCATGTCCGGTGATTTCCGGGGCGTCTCCCGCCGGACCCGGATTTTGTTCCCCATTCTCGTCTCCGTGATTGCCGGACTGGTGGCTCCCTCCTCTGTGGCGCTGGTGGGCTTTTTGATGTTCGGCAACCTGATCCGGGAGTGCGGCGTGCTGAAAACCCTCTCGGAGACCGCCCAGAACGACCTGGCTAATCTCATCACCCTGCTGCTGGGTATCTCCATCTCCTTCTCCATGCAGGCCGAGCAGTTTGTCCAGCCGGCCACGTTCCTGATTCTGGGCCTGGGCCTGGTGGCCTTTGTGCTGGATTCCATCGTGGGCGTGCTGTTTGTCAAAGTGCTGAATCTCTTCACGCCCAACAACAAAATCAACCCCATGGTCGGCGCGGCGGGCATCTCCGCCTTTCCCATGTCCGCCCGTGTGATCGAAAAGCTGGGCCAGGAGGCCGACCCCCAGAACCACCTGCTGATGTACGCCATTGCCGCCAACGTGTCCGGACAGATCGCCTCGGTGGTCGCGGGCGGCGTGGTGCTGCAATACTTTGCCAATCTGGGCTGATCGTTTAGGAGGGAATTGCAATGAATACAGAAAACGTCATGCACGCCCTGGATATGCTGGGACAGGGGATGCTGGGCATCTTTGTGGTCCTGGGGCTGATAGCCCTGGTGGTCCTGCTTCTGGGGAAGCTGGACTCCAAAAGATAGAGGGCAAAAAAACAGCACCCG
>CAJTOE010000019.1 GCA_910577805.1 uncultured Oscillospiraceae bacterium
GCCGCCTCCTCCAGTACCCGAAGCTCCAGGTCCACCCGGAAGAGAGAACCCCGGTCCACCTCGCTGAACACCTCGATGGTCCCGCCCATCAGCTCCACGATGCTCTTGGTGATCGCCATGCCCAGGCCGGTGCCCTGGACCTTGTTGGTGGTGCTGTTCTCCGCCCGTGTAAAAGCGTCGAAGATTTTTTCCAGATAGGCCGGGGTCATGCCGTAGCCGTCGTCCTCCACCTCGATGCGGATATGCTCGTACTGGCAGGAGCGCTGCTTGAGGCCGATCAGACGGAACTGGATGTGCCCGCCCTCCGGGGTGTATTTGACCGCGTTGGAGAGCAGGTTTATCAAAATCTGGTTGATGCGGGTCTCGTCACCAATCAGGTATTCGTGGCGGATGCCTGTGACCTCCAGGTGGAATTCCTGGTTTTTGGCTTTTGCCATGGGCTGGATGATCGCGTCTACAGAGGCAATCACGTCGTTGAGGGAAAATTTCTCCAGGTTCAAGACGACCTTGCCGCTTTCGATCTTGGAGACGTCCAGCACATCGTTGATCAGGCTCAACAGATGCTGGCCGGAGGCGGTGATTTTTTTGGTGTACTCCCGGACCTTGGCGGGGTTTTCCGCGTCCTTGGCCAGGAGGGTGGTGAACCCCAGCACCGCGTTCATAGGCGTGCGGATATCGTGGGACATGTTGGACAAAAACATGGTTTTGGACTTGTTGGCGATCTGGGCGGCCTGGAGGGCCTGGGCCAGCTCCTGGCTGTGGACCCGGCGCTCGTTCTCCTGCTCCCGGCGCAGCTTCTCCTCCTGCCGCCAGCTGCGGTAGTACAGGGCGATGCAGAGGAAAAAGGCCGTCAGAAGCGAAGCCACTACGATCATGATATTCTGGTTGACGGTCCGGCCCTCCTGCTGGATGGCCTCCACAGGCACATAGCCCACCAGGAAGATGGTCCCGCCGTTGACCGCCCACATATAGTTCAGGGCGTGTACATCCCGGATGTCGTGGTAAAACAGCGCGTCGCGCCCCTCGTCCAGGCAGGCCTGCACCTCCGCCTGGATGTCCGGGTCCTGGATGCTGTTGGCCCGATAAAAATCCGTCAGGTTCAGGTGGCCCGCGCTGCGCTGGCCCATCCCCTTGGGCTTGAGGACAAAGCGCTGGCTCTCCGCGTCCATGATGTACAGCGTGGCCTGCTTGTTGTAAAAGCCGTCGGGCAGGGACTGGTCGATGGCGTCGTAGACATATTCGGCATACAGCGTTCCGATGGTCTGGCCGTCCCGCTCCACAGGGCACTTTATAGTATACGCCCAGGTCCCCATATAGTTCAGATAGGTCTGGGAGACAGGCAGGCCGTTTACCGTGCCGCCCGCGGAGAAATCAAGCCCTTCCTCGGTGAACCGCTCCCCGTTGTTGGAGACGCCTTCCGTCTCTCCAGAGAGGATGAGCGACATTTTCGCCACAGTCTGGTTCCGCTCGTAGACCTGGATGTAGGCCTCCGGGTCCTCCGCCCGCGCGGTCTCCTGGGCGATCAGCACTTGAAACTCCGCCTCATTACGCAGGATGGCTTCGATGGTGCTTTGGATCAGGTCCAAGCTTTCGCTCAGGTTCTGGATGGCAGACGCGGACATCTCCTTGGAAATTTTATGCGATACCGAAAGTACGATCATTCCAAAGAGAAAGAAAATTAAAATTATGGGAAAAAGCAGGGGGAACTTCCCCTGCTTATATGTGCTTGGCATCTTTTTCATAGACAATCCCCATTCCACTGCGCTGCAGGGCGCTGTATGTTCTTACGGAAGAAAATAGTCTCAGTGCCTCCAGGTACATCCAGATATCTTTTCACTTTTATTATACTATTGCACCCCTTTTAGTGTCAATAGGTGGACAGGCTGTGTGTGGGAATTCGTGGGGGCGGGGGATTTGGAGGGGGACTGGAAATTTCAGCGAAATGGCCCGTCCAGGGGGTCATGTTCCACTGACTTCAGTACCCCACTTGACACCCCCCATGATTTGTGCTATAGTCTCGGTAATGCGTCGAAGCGGCCAGTAGCGCCGGTCAAGCTGCCAAGAGAGCCCCCGTCTGGTGGAAGGGGGAGAGCGGACCGGAGATGCGAATTACCCCGCGGAGCAGCCCCCCTGAACCGGCTCCGGGCCGCAGTAGGGGCGGACGGGTGCGCCCGATACTGCGCCGGAGTCACGTACTCCACAAGGTCCGTCCCGCGAGGGCCGGACATGCCAGAGGTGGTACCGCATTTTCATGCCCTCTGTCCCCAGCCGGGACAGAGGGCTTTTTGCTTTGCGGTTTGAGGAGGGATTTTATGTCCGGCTCCCGGCGGGGGACGCTCTATGTCTTTCTGGCGGCGGTGCTGTATTCCATCGGCGGACTGTGCATCAAGGTGATCCCATGGGGCGGTATGGCCATCAACGGCGGACGCACGCTCATTGCGGCGGCGGTCATCGGCCTGTATCTGGCCGTGATCCGCCACCCGCTCCGGATGAACCGGTGGGTGCTGCTGGGCGCGCTCTGCGTGTTCGGCACCAACGCGCTGTTTTCCGTGGCGAACAAGCTGACCACCGCCGCCAACACCATCGTTTTACAGTTCACCGCCCCGATTTTCGTAATCCTGTTTTCGATCCTGCTCTTTCACCGCACGCCGGGCCGGTTGGATTTGCTGGCCTGTGTCTGGGTGCTGGGGGGCGTGGTCTGCTTCTTTGTGGACAGCCTGTCCGCCGGCGGTGTTTTGGGCAATATTCTGGCTCTGCTGTCCGGGATGGCCTATGCCGGGGTGTTCCTGCTCAACGACATGCCCGACAGCGACCCCATCTCGTCGGTGTTCTGGGGGGACCTGATCAGCGCGGCGGCGGGCCTGCCCTTCCTGCTCCGGGAGACGGATTTTTCTCCTGTTCCCATGCTCAGTCTGGTGGTGCTGGGCGTGTTTCAGGTGGCGCTGGCCTATATTCTGATGGTGGAGGGCCTGAAAACCACCCCTGCGGTCACGGCCAGTCTGGTGTCCGGGGTGGAGCCGGTGCTGAATCCCATCCTGGTCGCGCTGTTCTGTCAGGAGCGCATCGGTCCTCTGGCACTGGCGGGGGCGGCGGTAGTGATTGCCGGTGTGATCGTCTATAATATTTTACGAATTCAACAAATAAAGGAGACTGCAACATGACTTGTTACGAAGAACTGAAAGCCCGCGGCCTGATCGCGCAGGTTACCAACGAGGAGGAGATCTCCAAAATGATCAACGAGGGGAAGGCCGTCTTTTATATCGGCTTCGACCCCACGGCTGACTCGCTCCATGTGGGCCATTTTATGGCCCTGTGCCTGATGAAGCGCCTGCAAATGGCGGGCAACAAGCCCATTGCGCTGATTGGCGGCGGCACCGGCATGATCGGCGACCCCTCCGGCCGCACGGATATGCGCTCCATGATGACGCCGGAGACCATCCAGCACAACTGCGACTGCTTCAAAACGCAGATGGAGCGTTTCATTGAGTTCGGCGAGGGCAAGGCCCGGATGATCAACAACGCCGACTGGCTGTTGAAGCTGAATTACGTGGAGCTTCTGCGGGAAGTCGGAGCCTGCTTCTCGGTGAATAACATGCTCCGGGCGGAGTGCTACAAGCAGCGCATGGAAAAGGGCCTGAGCTTCCTGGAGTTCAACTATATGATTATGCAGTCCTATGACTTCTACTATCTGTTTCAGCACTACGGCTGCAACATGCAGTTTGGCGGCGACGACCAGTGGTCCAACATGCTGGGCGGCACGGAGCTGATCCGCCGGAAGCTGAGTCAGGACGCGCACGCCATGACCATCACCCTTCTGCTCAACTCCGAGGGCAAGAAGATGGGCAAGACCGCCAAGGGCGCGGTGTGGCTGGACCCCAATAAGACCTCCCCCTATGAGTTCTACCAGTACTGGCGCAACGTCGGCGACGGGGACGTGCTGAAATGCCTGCGGATGCTGACCTTCCTCCCCTTGGAGCAGATCGACGAGATGGACGCCTGGGAGGGGGCGCAGCTCAACACCGCCAAAGAAATCCTGGCCTATGAGCTGACCGCCCTGGTCCACGGAAAAGAGGAGGCCGAAAAGGCCCAGCAGGCCGCCAAGGCGCTGTTCGTAGGGGGCGGCGACCTGGAGAACGTGCCCTCCACCGCCCTGACCGCCGGGGACCTGACCGAGGGAAGCATCGGCATTCTGGACCTGATGGTCAAGTGCAAGCTGGCGCCCTCCAAGAAGGAGGCCCGCCGTCTGGTGGAGCAGGGAGGCGTGACGGTCAACGACGAGAAGGTCGCGGATGTAAACGCCGCCTTTACCCAGGAGCAGCTGGCCCAGGGCCTGATGGTCCGGAAGGGGAAAAAAGTGTATCACAAGGTTTCTCTGGCGTAAGTACAGCAACGCCCGGCCTTGAACATAGGCCGGGCGTTTTCTGTGTCTGATCTGTCTCATACCGTTTTTCCGTTCTTCACCTGAGACAATTTTTGATTCATTTTTCTTACATTGCTCTTACCAGTCACATACATCGATATCCATATACCTGCAAAAATGAAAATAAAAATTCCAAAATAGATCACAAATCCAATTACACTGTGTTCCATCCAATATGCAAAATAAGCGGTTGGCAGCATGACGGCTGAAATGATTGAAAAGTAAATTCCTGTCTGCTTTACCATGCTCCAAGTATCGATTTCCCATATTACGGAGCTGGCTGCAAATCCTGTTCCCAATAAACCGCTCAGCACTGCCTGCAACATAACAGCATTGATCTCATTTCCCATCGCGGCTGTCAGTTCAGGCGCGCAGGGCGAATAATCCCCATTGGCCCAAGCAAGAGAACCCAGGATCGTTATGAAATACCCTATGGCAATTCCGATGGGAAATCCTAAAAGACTGCGGGTAATCATTTTCTTTTTCATAGCCTTCACCTCATATTCCCAATATTTTTTTCAGTTTTGAAACACAGCGCCTTGAAACATATGTTATTGTGCCGTCTGATAATTTCACGCAAATGGTGCCTGAAAAGCTCAAATCAAAATGATCGACTTTTTTTAGGTTAATCATTTCCGAATTTGATATGCGAACGAACTGATGCGGAGGCAGACGATGTTCTATCTCATATAGCCTGTGCGGGAGGATGTATTCCCCTTTGCCGGTGACCGCAAAAACTTTTCCGGAATTTGCATAAATACGAATCAGCTCGCTCTGTTCCAGGATCTCAATTTTTTCATCTTTGTACCCGGACAGTACGGATGAGCCGTTTTCTGAAAGCTCTTTTACAATGCGGCTCACATCCTCTGTCATAGAAGCAGTCAGTATGATTATTTTGGGGTCGGTGTACGAAGGGTCTATTTTAATTTCGACCTGCATGGGGATCACCTCTTTCTTGGGAGCCATTATAAAGAATACAGACAATAGTTTCAATCCATTTCCGATAGTCGGCCGATTTTAAAACACAACCGGTTAAAAAGCGTTTCTAAGTGCTTCATACAAAGAACGGCAGAGATTGCTCTCTGCCGTTCCTTTGTATAATGTAGATTTGTGAAACAGCGCAGCCCTTGGGCTTCACCCTCATCCGTCTGGCCTGCGGCCAGCCACCTTCCCCCGTGAGGGGGAAGGCCGACTCCCCCTGTCAGGGGGAGATGTCGAGCGCAGCGAGACAGAGGGGGTAGGGAGGCACGCGAAGCGTGACGGATGAGGGTGAAAAACCTCAAGTGCTGCACACATCACATCTCAAAAGCCGGACTTGATCGCACCCGTCGGACAGACATACTTACACCGGCCGCAGCGGATGCACTCCGCACTGTTGATCTGCTTTGTGACCTCCACCGCCATGGGGCAGGCCTTTTCACAGCGCTTGCAGTCCACGCACTTATCCCGCTCCAGGGACATCTGATAAAAGCTGAACCGCTGAAAGAGAGCGTAAAACGCACCTAACGGGCAGAGATACCGGCAGAACGGCCGGTGAACCAGCATAGAGAGAAGGACCACCGCCGCCAGCACCAGGGCTTTCCAGGTGAACAGCGCACCGGCCAGCTCCCGCAGGGGCGGGTTTGTGAGCAGGAGCGGAACGCCGCCGCCCAGGGTCCCGGCGGGGCAGATATATTCGCAGAAATAGGGAGGCGTGATACCTGATACAAAAGCCGGAAGCAGCAGCACAAACACCAATAAAATCCCATACTTGAGCCAGCGGGCGGGGCGGTCCAGCGCCGGCGGGACGGTCATCTTGGGAACCGGAATGTGATGCAGCAGGTCCTGCACCAGCCCGAAGGGGCACAGCAGTCCACAGGCTAACCGTCCCAGCACCACGCCGAACAATGTCAGCAGGCCCAGCACATAGAAGGGGAAATGATGCTTCACCCCGCCGGCCGCCGCCTGGAGGGCGCCAATGGGACAGGCCCCCAGCGCGCCGGGGCAGGAGTAGCAGTTCAGCACGGGGACGCAGACGGCCTTGGACGAGCCGGTAAAAATCGTTCCCTTTCGGAACCCGGCCATATAGCCGTTCAGCACCACGGCGGAAACCAGCTGTATCACCCGCTGGGGAGAGCGGCGCGGTCCGCCGCCCTTCACCCGATCCCGATGCACTCCAGGCATATCCGCACCGCCTTTTGCAGGACCTCCAGCTGCTCCTGCCGCAGAAGCCCTATCACAGTCAAAGCCGCGCCCAGGCCCAGCAGGCCGTACCGGGCCATCAGGATTTGCTTATGCTTCAAGGCTGATCTCCGCCTTTCCGCCGTCCTTCAGCACCTCGTTCACTGCCGTCAAAAGGGTGCCCTCCAGGTCCCGCTGTCCGCCGATAATCGTCTTGCCAATCAGCTTGCCCTCGCTGTCCGCGCATACGGTGGTGGGCGTATATATCACATTCCAGGCCAGGTCCACCAAATCGCCGTCCCCGCCCACCAGAGTCACGCCGGTAAAGCCCGCCCCGTCCAGGACCGACTGGACGGTCTCCTCATTGCCCGCGCCGTCCAGACAGACGGTAATCACCTGCACGTTGTCCGGGAGCGCCCCGGCGAAAGCGGCCAAATCAGGCATTTCCGCAATGCAGGGGCGGCAGGTCAAGGCCCAGAAGTTGATGACGGTGGCGTCCTTAGCCGCAATATCGTCCTGGGTAAAACTCTCCCCCTCCAGGGTCACAGCGGAGAAGGACTCCAGGCTCCCAAGCTGGCTGGCCAGATTCTCGGAGGAATCCGGCGAATCTGGGGTATCCGGGGCGGAGGAGGATACGACAGAGGACGCCGCCGGGGAGATATCAGGGGTTTGGGACGGTTCTTTTGCGCACCCGGTTATCAGCAGTCCCGCCGCCGCCGCGGCACAAAGGAGCATTGCAGCAGATTTTTTGTGTTTCATTTGGAAAAAACCTCTCGTTTCGATAAATTCCACCGGCTCAGACGTGGTAACAGCCGCCGCCGATGAACTCCCGCATCAGGGAGGTCTTGGGGATGTCGTCTGCCGGGATAGGCAGGAAGTAGTTCAGGAATTTCAGCAGGCGCTTGGCCTCAATATATTCCTCGCTGTCTCTGGGCACGCCGAACAGCAGGGGCTGGACATAGGGCTTGAGCAGGGCGGTCTCGTAAATCAGGGACGAGTTGAAAATCATATCCGCGCTGTCCTGGAAGGGGAAGATATTGTTTTCCTCGCCCCGCCGGACGGAGGGCCACATCCGGATGGTGGCCTGGGCACTGTGGCCGCGGGTCCGGGCGTCCCGCTCGATGCGCCGCAGAAGGCGTGCGTCGGTGGTGGGAATGCGGTTGTGGTCGTCCACGTTCAGGGTGGTAAGACAGCTGATATAAATTTTATACTTGCTCTGCTTGGGCAGGGAGGAGGTGAATTGATCGTTGAGACAGTGTATCCCTTCAATCACCAGCACGTCTCCCTCTCCCAGGGCAAGGAAATTTCCATTGTATTCCCGCACGCCCTTTTTGAAGTTGTAGGTGGGAATCTCTACCGTCTCTCCGTTCAGCAGCCGGACCATATCCTCGTTGAACTGCGCTACGTCCATCGCGTCCAGGCCCTCGAAATCGTACTGGCCGTTTTCGTCTCTGGGGGTGTCCGCCCGGTTTTTGAAGTAGTTATCCGTAGCAATGGCGTGGGGCCGCAGGCCGCAGGCCCACAGCTGGGTAGACAGCCGGTGGGAGAAGGTGGTCTTGCCGGAGGAGGACGGCCCCGCCACCATCACGAAGCGTACTCCCTTCCGGGCGGCGATTTCCGCGGCGATGTCGCCGATCTTTTTTTCCATCATCGCCTCGTGGGCCAGAATCAGCGGCGTGGCCCGGCCCTGGGAGATGGTAGTGTTCAGCTCCGCCACATTGGAGGCGTTCAGGGCCTGGGACCGCTGGCTGGACTCATACAGCGCCCGGAACACCTTCTGGGAGGGACGGAACTCGCCCAACTGGTTGGGGTCCGCCTGGGTGGGCAGGCGCAGTACAAAGCCGTTTTCAAACAGCTCCAGGCCGAAGCATTTGACATAGCTGGTATCCGGAGCCATATAGCCGTAGAAGTAATCCACAAAGCCGTCCAGGGAGTAGACGTTCACATGGGAGTTGATACGGAAGCTGAGGAGATGTGCTTTGTGGGGCATCCGGTTCTGTCGGAACAGCTCCACCGCGTCGTCGGTGCTGATGGAGCGCTTTTCGATGGGTACTGCGGCGGCAGATAACTCCCGCATACGGGCCTCTACCCGGTCCAGCAAGTCCTGGTCCAGGGTAAAGCTGCCCTTGGCCAGGATAAAGAGGGCGCTGCTGAGGGAGTACTCGACCGAAAGGCGCTCCACATTCTCCCGGCCCGCCACGTCGTAGAAGGCCTTCAGCATCAGAAAGACTGCGCTGCGCTCATAGGTCTGGATGCCGGGCTTTTCCCGCGCGGTGACCATTTTCAGGGTGCAGTCCCGGTCCAGGACCTTGTGCAGCTCACACAGCTTCCCTTCCCGGTTGACCAGCAGGATATCCCAAGGGCTCTGGTCCTGAAAGTCCGCCGCAATGGCCCGGTAGGGGGTCCCATAGGGGTAGGAATACGCCTTGCCGTCCACTGTGACCTTCAGCATTTTCTTCTCTTCCATAGGATGGCCTCCTTTTATATGTATGATGGCTCCGCCAGTACGCGGAGTGTGTGACTGGGTCTTTTTTATCATACGATATTTTGGGGGAAAATACAAGGCGTTTTCCGGGGTATTTGTCATTTGTGAAGCGGGAGAATACCAGCAATCTCAGCGAAATGGCCCGCCCAGGGGGTTGGGCCCCACAGGCTATTCTGTATGTTACATAAAATAGGGGCGGCCTTTGGCCGCCCCTGCATACGATTCAGTTGACGATTAATTTGTAGCCGTCCTCTGTGTTGATTTCCGGCATCATGGACAAGAACGTCTCGATGGTTTTACGCGCTTCTGCATCCGCTTTTTCAAGCAAGCCCTGGTCAATGGCTTTTTGCTTCATAATGATTTTCTGATCTGCAATGAACCCGTTGTAGTCGTCAAAAGTAACGCTGTTAAACAGCCCGTTTTGAACGTCAAGGACCTGGATGGTTTCCTGCGGAATGTTATTATCCAAAACGACGCTGTCCGGTAAGGTGACTGTGATCGTCCGGCTTTCTTCATTGACATCGACCTGGATTTTGTCAAACTCAATGCCGGCTTTGATTCTTCCATCATACGTTACCAGGATACTGGTGTCACTGAACGGCCGTTTCCAGTCAAAGATCCATTTCGCATAGCTTTGGCTCCGGTCTGAATTGGTGTAGATGTACTCCTGGGTGACCAGCTCCTGAAGAGAGTTCAGCTGATGCAGAATCGTGTCGCTTGTTACGATCGGCACAGGCTTGTGGGACTCCTGATCGGTGAGATTTTTCCGCAGCTCGTCAATCAAAAGCTGCTGCCGGTCAAGCTGCTCTGTCTGCGATGCAAGCTGCTGTGACAGCTTTTCCTGCTGGCTGCCAGCTATACTCAAGAAAAGGCCAAGAACAGCGACTCCGGCAAATAAGATGACGATTATGATGGATTTAATTCCGCCCAAATTAGGCTTGCCTGACACGCTGAGGCCCATCGGCTTCTTATCCTCCTCCTCCCAAATTTCTGTGTGATTTTTCCGTTCCTCTGTTTTGCGCATAATAAAACCCCCTCAATAAATTTTGATGCAGTGAACCACGAAAATATTCCTGCATGATAGACCGCGTTTTTATTACGAGCATCCTTGGATATGCCGCAACGGCCAGAGGTTTTCCCCCTGGCCGCTGTATCGGTGATATGAGTACCTATGCAGGCTTTGCGGGTGTTGGCGCACCAGCAAGCTGCCGCATTTTTGTTTTTCATGTCGATTATAGCAGAAAAGTCCCAGTAATGCAAGGGTGGAGCAGCACTTGGTTTCACTCCCGCAAATACTTTGACCACCCAAGCGAGTCATTTCGTGGAACTGTTCAGCCGCCATTGACTTTCTGCTCGAAATTCTGTATAATAAACGCGTTCTTTTTGGCAGTAAACCACAAGACACACTGAGGGGTGGGGAGGGAGCTTGCGATGGCGGCAGCAAAAAAATGGTGGAAGCGTTCCAGCTTCGACTGGTATGCGTTTGGAATGTTGATTGCCCTTGAGCTTTTGATGTCATTCACGTTTCTGGGCTACATCCACATACCGCCCCTTTCCGTCACTACGGCGTACATCCCCATCCTGATTGCAGGGGCGCTCTGGGGGCCTGCGCAGTCCACCGTGCTGGGGCTGACCTTCGGGCTGGCCAGCATGTACAAGGCCTCCGCCTCCTACGTGCTTCCTGCCGACGCGGTGTTCTCCCCCTTTTCCAGCGGCGCGCCTGTGGGCAGTCTGCTGCTGAGTGTGGGGAGCCGGGCGCTGTTCGGGCTTCTCATCGGGCTGGCGTTCCAGTTTGCCCGGACGCGGAAGCAGTCCCGCCTGTACCGGTGTGTGTTCTCCGCCCTTTCGCCTAAGCTGCACTCCCTGCTGGTCTATACGGCAATGGGCCTGTTTTTCCCAGAACTTGGCTACCGGTTCTATTCGGCGTTCCATTGGCGGTGGGACGATACGGTTTTTGCACTGGTCTGCGTCGCATCGGTGGAGCTTTTGTGGCACATGTACCATAGTCAGACGGTACAGAACATCAAACAGTGCATGGACCAGTCGGTAGACAATCCGTATACCTCTCAGAAAATGAACATTTTTTTAGTGATGTTTGAGTTTTTTCTTTTCTGCATGGCAATCTCAGCGGCGGTCTACTTCTCCGAGCGGGAATCCTATCTGTTGGGACAGCACGGCCTGATGGTGTCGGCGCAGATCTCCGGGGACCTGCTGCATGTGCAGCTCCAGTTCGTGGCCGCTTTTATGGCAATGAATACCCTTTCGCTTATTTTACTGATCGCCGTATACCGGTACATGGCCTACAAGGGCTACCAGGGGGAGATGGACGAGCTGACGGGTGTGATGGGCCGCCGGATGTTCCTGCAGCACTGCCGGAAGGCGCAGAGTACCTCGGAGCCGGACCGGACCGGCTGGTTTTTGTTCGTGGACGCAGACTACTTCAAGGATATCAACGACACCTTCGGCCACGCCACCGGCGACCTGGTCCTGCGGGAAATCGCAGGCGGCTTGAGCACCCTCTTCTCCAAGGACGGAGCCGTGGGCCGGATTGGCGGCGACGAATTTGCGGTGTTTATCGAAGCGCCCATGTCCCGGCCAGAGCTGGCCCAGCGGCTGGACAGGTTTCTTGCCGTGCTGGCCGGGACTCTGCCGGACAAGCCCATCAGCTGCAGCATCGGGGCCTATCGCTTTGACGTTCCCAAGCCGGTGAAGCATCTGCTGACGGAAACTGACCAGGCTCTTTACGAGGCCAAGGAACGGGGCCGGGCCTGCTACGTGATGAAGGAGCAAAAAACAAGCGAAGGGTGCAGGTGATTCTGCATCCTTCGTTTTGTCAAGGGAGTATTTGTTGCGGGGGAGTTCACCCTCATCCGTCACGGCTCCGCCGTGCCACCTTCCCCCGTGAGGGGGAAGGCTTTTTGCTGCGTCTACCGATACTACTCAACTGCTAATGTTCGCGCCTCCCCCTTGATGGAGGAGTGAACTGTGGGACCCGACCCCCTGGGCGGGTCATTTCCCACAAACTTCCGCTTACCTCCAAAGCCTTCCCCCTAGTGGGGGAAGGTGGCTGGCCGCAGGACAGACGGATGAGGGGGAAGCCGAAGGTCACCTCCACCTTACAAATTTACAGCTCCAAAAAAGGCTTGATTTTTGTCAGACGTAATAGTATAATAAATATACGGCAGACAGAAGTGAGGTGATACGCTTGCCGCCCAGAACTGGTCGTCCAACAGATAACCCTAAGCTTGAACGAATCACTGTAAGATTAGACAAGCAGTCCAGTGAAGTGCTCAAAAAATATTGCGACGCAAAGCAAGTGGAAAGAGCAGAAGCAATTCGGCGCGGGATAAAAATGTTGGAAACAGAAATAGAATAAGCGAGACCTCCCTGCTAAAAGAAGTGCCTCGCTTACTCTTCACCAAACCCCGAAAGGCCTGATAAATCTATTATATCAGACCTACGGGGAAAATCAAGAAAGGATTTTTCCTATGGAAGATTTTGTGCGCTCAATCGAACGTGTCCAGGCGAAGTTTGCCAGCGGGCTGGCCGCCTTGGAGGTAGTACAGGACGCTCTGGACAATTTTACTGAGGTAATCGCCCCCACTGAGGCTCTGTACGTAACCAACACCTTTTTACAGGGAGTTTATGATGACCTGTGTGCATCACTCCAAGCCTATTCCCAAACAGCAGACTAAACAACGAGGGGCGGTTTTATACCGCCCCTCCGCTTATTTCGTTGTAATTGCGGCCCTTTGGCTTTTCCCCCTTGACGGAGGAGTGAACTGTGGGACCCGCCCCCCTGGGCGGGTCATTTCCCACAAACTTCCGTTTACCTCCAAAGCCTTCCCCCTAGTGGGGGAAGGTGGCTGGCCGCAGGACAGACGGATGAGGGGGAAGCCGAAGGTCACCTCCGCATCTCCAATGTACAGCAGACATTGATAGCTACCCTACATAGAGGACAAATCCGTCCCATAGAACGAGTCCAGTATAAGCAGCAGACGCTGGAGGTCCGCTGGGGTCCGGGTGTAGTCCTTGATGCTGGCTTTCGGCTTCCAGTCCGTGTGATGCACGGTGTTGTACTCCTCCACCAGAGCGGGCAGGACCGTAGCATCCACGCCGTCCAGCTCCATCCCGACGTTGACAGTCGGGACTTCTGGGGTAGCCTCGAAAGCGGGGCGCTTGAACAGGGAGACCTCCATATTGTCCACCAGCGCCAGGGTCAGCAGATTATAGCAGGTCACAAGATTAAGCTGTTCGCTGCTGGGCAGATTCTCATACTCCAGTGTGCCTCCGTAGGGGTGCTTGCTGGTTTGCAGGCTGAAGGTGTAGCTGCCCAGCCGGTCCGGCAGACGCATAAGCTCCGCAATACGCGCCAGTGCGGCGGGGTCGCCGCAGTAGGGCGCTTTTGCGTCCAGCAGCTTCAGGGCCAGCGGGGAGATGACCACGCCGTCCTGCCACAACAGCTGCCCGGAGATACCCCCCAGCCACACCTCCTGCACGCCCTCCAGAGGAACCTCCAGAACAACATCTCCGCTGGAATACAGCGGGGAGACCAGCACATCTCTTGCGTAGATGGAGGCGATTCCATTTTCCGTCTCTATGCGCCAGCCGTGGAAGGCGTTGGCGGCCCCCACGGACGTCAGCGACAGCCGCAGTACGCCGTCCTCTGCCTCTGTCCCCATAACTGCAACGCTCTGGGGCTGTAGGGGGGTCCCGATCACGAATATCTTCCCCAGAAACGCCGCGAGCAGGACCACCGAGGTACATACGACCGCCGCAAGAATTTTCCGGTTGTTCCGCTTCTTCACCTGTTTCAGATAATCGACCTCACGGGACTGCTTTTCTGTCTCCGGCTCCGGCTCTCTCATGGCGTCCAGTGCGCCGGTGCAGGCAAGACAGCCGTTCAGGTGCCGGTCCACCGCCTGGCGGGACTCCTCACCCAAAAGTCCCTCCACATAGCTGGGCAGCAGGTCGCGGACCACGCCGCAGGTCAAATCATTTTTCATGGGAAGCACCTCCATTTCGCAGTTTTTCCTTGGTTCGGTAAAAGGTCACGCGGGCCCAGTTCTCCGTTTTCCCCAGCACGTCCCCAATTTCCCGGAAGCTGAGATTGCCGAAGGCCCGGAGATAGATCACCTCCCGCTGGGGTTCCGGCAGGCGGTGGATCTGCCGCAGAAGCGTCAGCCGGCCCTCCTGGTCCAGTACGCCGTCCTCCGCTGAGGGGACCGGCGTTTCCGGCGCGGTCTCCAGCGGGACGGTTTCCTTCTGGCTCTTTCGCAAATGCTGATACCAGAGATGCTTGGCGATCTGGCACAGCCAGACGGAAAGCTTGCAGGAGCCGTCAAAGCGGTCGATGGAGCATACGGCCCGGTAAAAGGTCTCCTGGGTCAGCTCCTCGGCCAGGTCCGGGTCGCGGCACTGGGCCAGGAGGAATTTATAAACGGTCTGGGCGTGACTGCGGTAGATTGCGTCCATATCGTCCATGGAAATCCCTCCTTTTGCTCTATATATCCCATTATGCGGCGGTTCGTTACAGTTGAGCAAAAAAATTTTTTCAGTTTTCTTAGCGCAGGGGGGACACCCTCATCCGTCTGGCCTTCGGCCAGCCACCTTCCCCCATGAGGGGGAAGGCTCCAACCATGGCACTTGCTTGACTGCACAGTAGTCTCGATAGTCGCACCGATAAGCCTTCCCCCTAGTGGGGGAAGGTGGCACCGTCGCAGGCGGTGACGGCTGGATGGCGGTGGTGCTGGGGGCCGGTGATTCCTTCCACCTGGTCCCCCGCGCTTACTCCTGCCACAAAAAGCTGCCCTGGGCGGTGCTTTTCACCCGTATCTTCTGGGGAATGCTCTCCTCCAGACGGCCCACGTGGGAGATGATGCCCACCAGACAGTTGCCCTCGGTCAGCTGCTGCAATACGCTCAGAGCGGTATCCAGAGTGGTGCCGTCCAGGGAGCCGAAGCCCTCGTCGATGAACATTGCGTCCAGCTGCCGTCCGCCGGCGTGGTGCTGTACCACATCGGACAGTCCCAGCGCAAGAGACAGCGAAACCAGGAAGGATTCTCCGCCGGACAGGGAGTTGGAATTGCGCTGTTTGCCCGTTTTCATGTCCAGCACCTCCACCTCCAGACCGGCTTTCGCGTTTTTCCGTCCGGCGTTGATCTGGTGAAGCAGCTCATATCTTCCGCCGCTCATGACATTCAGCCGCTGGTTGGCCATTTCCAGAATCTCACGGAACACAGTTCCCATCACGTACCGGTCAAAGCTGAGTTTGCCGCCGTCTCCGCTGACGCCGATTGCCAGATTCGCCAGCAAATCCAACCGCCGCCACGCCCCGTCCGTCTTTTTCAGCAAAGTCTTGGCCTTGGAGACCTGGCCAAGCACGGTGGTGTCCAGCCCAATGCGCTGTTTCAGCTTGATGTACGCCTCGTTGACCGTGCGGTATTCCCCGGCCACCTGGTCGATCTCCTCCTGGAGTAGGCTCAGGTCGGTATAGGTCACGTCCTTCGTCTGCGCGGTCAGCTCCTGGATGCGGTTCTGGGTGCTGGACAGCTCGTGCCGGTGGGCCGTCAGCACGTTGCGCTGCTGTTTCAGCCAGTCCTCGCCCCGCCGGCCGTCCGGCGCAAGCAATATCCGGTCCACGTCCTCCAGGCTGGAAAAACCGTTTTCCGTCACCGCCGTCTGGAGCGCTTGGGCCGCGTCAACTCTGGCCTGCTCCAATCCCGGCAGGCTCTCCTGCTTGCCGGTCAGCTTGCCGCTGCACAGGGTCCGGCGGTCCTTTGCCGTCTGCAAAAGCTGCTGATGGCGGTCCACCTGGGTTTTCAGACTGTTCCGGCGTTCCTTTTGCCGCTGGAGCTGTTGGTCTGCGGCCTCCTTCGTGGGGTATTGCAGCTGGCTGCGCAGAGTGGAAATGACGCTGTCCCACTTTTCCGCCGCCAGCGTGTAAGCCGTCTGCTCCTCCCCGGCCCGCTTCAACGCCTCCTCCAGCGCCGCAAGCTGCTCCTCGGTCTGCTGCCGCTGCTTGACCAGCTCCGTACTGCGCTTCTGCTTTTCTCTGGCCTCCTCCCAGGCGCGTTTGCTGTCCGCCTCCGCCTGCCGGAGCGCCCGCGCCTTTTGGGGCAGGTATTCGTTCGCGGTCAGAGCCTCCCAGCTCCCGCAGTCCGGGAACAACAGCTGCACATCCCGTAAAATGCTTCCCTGCTCGGTTTCAACCGCCAGACGCAGGGCGGTCACGTCGCCGTCCTTTGTTCTGCGGCTCTTTTCCTTCTGGTCATAGGCCTGTCTGGCTTTGTCCACATCTTCCTGGGACGGCGTTTCCGCCAGAAGCGGCGCAAATTCATGGTCCTGCCCCGCGCAAAAGGCCGAGCGGCAGACCGGACAGACCGCGTTCCCCTGGTGTTGCAGCTCCTGCCGCAGCTCCTCCGCCAACAGGCCGGCCTGTCCGCCGATAAAGGCCTGGTAGAGCCGGTGGTGGTGCTGCTCCGCCTCCAGGGCGGCCTGCTCCAGCGTCCGAAGCCGGGTCTCCTGGACCTTGAGCTCGGCTTGGTCCTGGAAAACCTGCTCGACGCGCCGCTGGACCCCTGTTTTGCCCATAAGTGCCTCAGTGCTTTTACGCGCCTGGGTGTAGTCGTTTTCCAGTCTGACCACCTGGGCGTCAATGTCCGCATAGACAGTCTGTTCCTTGGTGATGTCTGCCAGCAGCGTCTTTTTCTGGGCAAGCTGTGTCTCGGTACTGCTTTTCTGCGCACGGAGCTTCTCCGCCGCTGAAGCGGCTTTCTGCTTTTCCCTCTGGGCCTTGTCCAGCTCCTCATACTGGGGCAGGGTATTTTCCAAAAGCTGAAGCTCCGCCGCCAGGGCTTCGAGTTCACGGACCGTCTCGCCGTCCGCGTCCACCGCCGTCTGGGCGGTCCTGACGGCCTCCTCCTGTGCCTGGAGGTCCGCCTGCAGCTGCTCGATCTCCCGCCCGGTATCGCGTAACGTCTTTTCCGCGGCGGCCAGCAGGTCCCGCTTCGGCTGGACTTGACGCAGCGCCCGTTCGACCGTGTCGCACTCCGTCTGCAAGCGGGCCATCGTCCCGGCCTGCGCCTCCAGCTGCGTCAGCCTCTTCTGTTTTGCGGCCAGCTCATCCAGCAGCTGGTTTTGTCCGTCGGCGGCGCCCTTCTGCTCGATCAGCACCTTTTCCTGGCTGTGGACCGCCTCGCGCTTGCGCTCCAGCTCCTTCAGCGCCTGCTGTTTGTCCTCCAGGAGTTTGTTCAGATTGTCTAACAGCTCCGGGTGTTCGGGCAGATAGAGATTTTTCTCCTCGTCCTCCAGACCCTCCGGCATCTGGAACACCTTCTGCATGGCGTTTGCGACCTGCCCTGTCTGTTCCTCCCGCTTCACCCGTAAGGCGTCTCTGGCCCCTTTCAGGAGGTTCTGATAGCGGATATAGGCGAAGTTGTCAAAGATCTGGCCCAGAATCGCGTTCTTCTCCTCCGGGTCCGCGGCCAGGAAACGTTTGAATTCGCCCTGGGCCAGCATCACGATTTTCCGGAACTGCCCGGCGTTCAGCCCCAGCAGCTCCGTACACCGGTTGGTCACGTTCGTGATACCCTCGATAGGCTCCCCGTCGGAATCCGGCTCCCACATGACTGCATCCAGGTAGCCGTCGCCGTACTCGTTTTCGGTCCCGCGCTTTTTCGGATAGTGGATGGTCCGGGTCACCGCATAGGTACGGCCCCCCTGCCGGAAGTGTAATGTGACCTCCGTGTCCACGCTCTTCTCCACAAAGTCACAGTGCATCATGGCCGTCTTGCGGTCCGGGCCGCTGGCTACGCCGTAGAGGGCAAACATGATCGCGTCAAAGATGGTGGTTTTTCCCGCGCCGGTGTCCCCGGTGATCAGATAGAGACCGTGGGTCAGCCGTTCAAAGTCCACCACGGTTTTTTTCGCGTAAGAGCCGAACGCGGTCATTTCCAATAAAATCGGTTTCATTCCTCATCCTCCTGCCCCAGCGCAAATTTCAGCAGCGCCGCGCTCTGCCGTTCCCATTCCAGCTTGTCCTCGTCCCGGTTCATGCGCCGCACCTGATCGGCCGCGAACCGCAGCAATGCACGCTCCGGGCCGTCCGGCTCCATGCCGTCCCGGCGCTCCCGGTAGAAGCCCAGAAACAGCTCCTCCACCGTCTTGTCCTCTATGCCCTGGGCCGGCCCGGATACCGGCTCAAACGGGCGGTACTCCGACAAAAGCTCCATCAGGCGGCCGTCCCGGTTCCCGTACATTTCCTGGAAAAATTTATAGATGTGCGGCGAAGGCCTCCGGTCCGTCAGCACGACCCGGACATATTCTCCTCGCGTCTCGTTATGAAGCTCCGACTCCCGAAGCTCTGCGTAAGCGCCCTTCACCTCCCGCATGGGGTGAAGCGGCTGGATGATCTGGGTTTTCATGCCGGGCGTACTGCCCTTGGCCCCCAGCTCCACCAGAATGGGACCCTTTTGGGGCTGATTCAGCTCGTTGAAGTGGTAGCACATCGGAGAACCGGCGTAGCGCACTGTGTCCCGTCCCACCGGGTAGGCGGCGTGGATGTGGCCCAGGGCCACATAGTCAAAGCCGTCGAACGCGTGGTAATCCACCTGGCCCACGCCGCCCACCATGGACTCGGAGCCGCCCCGGACTGATTCCTGGCCGTTCACGACCACATTCTGGTGGGCCACCAGGACGTTGCGCTGGGAGAAGTCGAGCTTCTGCGCCGCCAGCAGCCGCCGGACCGCCGTGTCATAATCCCGGATGCTGTCGTCCCCAAGCCTCTGGGCCACCAGCGCCGGAAATACGTAGGGCATCAGCCAGAAGGTGACCGGGCCGTCCTGGTCTGTCAGGGTCACATGGGTCAGCTCTTTGGTAAGTACGCTGGCAATGTGGACCTGCTGCTTTGCCAGCAGGCGGCTGGCAAACGACATGCGCTGGCCGGAGTCGTGATTTCCGGGGACCATCAGGACGGGGATATCCAGGTCCGCCAGACCGGTGATGAAGCGGTCCAGCAGGGCGACCGCGTCGCCGGAGGGAGCGGCGCGGTCGTAAACGTCGCCTGCAATGACCACCGCGTCCGGGGCCAGGTCCATGGCCAGGTCCAGGAAGCGCTGGACCCAGACCGGCTGATCTCCGTTTTCCAGCAGGGAGACGCCGTGGATGGATTTTCCAAAATGCAGGTCTGCCAAATGCAAGAACTTCATTGCGATCCTTCTTTCCTTGATTCTGAAAATACGCGCTGTATTTATTATAGCACATTGGAGCGGGTATTTCAAAGAGGGCGAGTTTGAAATACCCGCTCCACATGACAGGCGAAACATCATCGAACCCGAAACGAAAATTCCATATCCTCCTCTGCGCTGATTCGGAACGGCTCCTCCACATCGCTTCCCCAGCTGTCGATCCCCCCTACGCCCCGCATAGCGCCGCACAAAGTCACCACAGTGCGGACGGGCACGGGAAGCTCCTCGATATGGGCGGCCTGCTCCAGCTGTTGGGGGGTGTATGGCAGCGCGGAGAATGCGAAGGGTTCCCCTTTCCTCTCCAGTGTCAGCTTACTCCCATTCGGCGCGCGTAAAACGACCGCCCTGGTATCCACATGACAGCCGCACTCCTGGGGCGTCAGATAGGCGGGGATATGGGGCCGCTCCTGATGCCAGCCAAACACGCCCCCTCGTTTCCGGTCGGGGTAGGTCTCCCCGGAGAGGCCCAGCCACTCCACCCGCTCCACCGGCTCAGGCGTGGCGAAGCGCAGACCCAGCAGGGGCAGTCCAGGCCGGCCGGGACTGCCCTGATAGCGCAGCGTAACCGTTAATCCGCCGGTGTCCTCCACCGTGTAAACAAGGCTGGTGTGCAGTCCAGGCATGACAGGGGCGGTGTAGGTGAAGCAGATAGAAACCCGCTCCGGGCACTCTTCCAAAATCTCGATGCTTTCACAGCTCTGCCAGCTGTCCGCCGCCGCCCAGACCGAGCTTTTCCACGCAAACCCGTTTCCCCGGTCATTTTCCGTAGGTGCCCGCCAGTAGGCCGGCCGGGGCGCCCGCCACAGCCACTCCCAGCCGTCGCGGACCAGCGATACCGGCCCGCCCTCCGGGTAGGAGAACAGAACTTCAAAGCCCTCCCCCCGCACCCCTAAGGCTCCGTCCCCATGGGTGATGCAAAGGGGGGATTTTTTCGTTTTTTCCGCGGGAAGCGTCAGACGTTCCGCCGCCCGCCTATTGGCCGCGTCGTGGGCCGCACGCTCCCTGGCAGAGGCATACCAATAGCGCACCTCCTGCATGGCGGGCTTTTCGGTGCCGCCGGCAAAGACGACGCCGTTGCCGCTGAAGGCGTAATCCGTCTGCCGCTCGCCGAAATCCCCGCCGTAGCCCAGAACACGCTGTCCATTGCAGTTGACACGCCACAAGGCCTGGTCCATAAAGTCCCATATAAAGCCCCCCTGGTACTGGGGGAACTCCTCTCCCAGACGGATATAGGACTCCATGCCTCCCAGGGAGTTTCCCATGCTGTGCATGTACTCGCACAAGAGAAACGGCTTTTCCGGCCCGCGCTCCAGATAGGCCCGGATATCCTCCGGCGGGGCGTACATGCGGCTCTCCACATCGGAGATGCCGTCAAATTCCCGGCAGTGAAACACCCCCTCGTAGTGGACCAGGCGGCTGGGGTCGGTCTGGCGGAAAAAATCCGCCATCGCCAGGATATTGGACCCGGCGTAGGACTCGTTGCCGCAGGACCAGAACAGAATCGATACATGGTTTTTGTCCCGCTCAAGCATGGACCTTGCCCGGTCCACCGCGCAGTCCCGCCACTCCGGCAGACTGCCCGGCACGTTCCAGGCGGGGTCCGTTCGCCCCAGCTTCTGCCAGGAGCCGTGGCTCTCCAAGTTGGCCTCGTCCATCACATAGATGCCGTTCCGGTCGCACAGGTGATACCATGCGGTCTGATTGGGGTAGTGGCAGGTGCGCACAGCGTTGATTCTGCCCCGCTTAAAAGCGTCTATCGCAGCCTTCATGTCCGCCGGGCCGATGGCCCGTCCAGTGTCCGGGTTCCACTCGTGGCGGTTGACCCCGTTGAGCATCAACCGTTCCCCATTGAGGAGCATCAAGCCATTTTTCCGCTCGAACCGGCGGAAGCCGGTGCAATACGGGACTATCTCTGCCAGTTCTCCGTCCGCCGGAGCTGCGCGGAGCAGCACCTGATACAGCTCCGGGTGTTCGTGGCTCCAGGGGAGGATATTCCGAAAACGAAACGGCTGACTGCGGAGATATTCTCCCTCCGGGGCAAGCTCCAGAAGCCCGTCAAACAATACGCCCTGGCTTGGGTGGGAGATATGGCAAGCGACTGTCATGTGAGCTGTCTCCCCCTCGGCCAGCAGGCGGATGGACAGCGTACCGGTGGTGTTGTCCTCCTCCAGCCCCGTCTGGAGCCATAGGTCTGCCAGATGCACGCGGGGCTTGGCATACAGGAACACGGAGCGGAATATGCCGGAAAACCGGAAAAAATCCTGGTCCTCGATCCAGGCGGCGCTGGAGCGCTTATACACCTCCACGCAAAGCCGGTTGTCCTTCTCCCGCACATAGGGGGTCAGGTCGAAATCAGAGGGGGTAAAGCTGTCCTCGGCGTAGCCGATAAAATGTCCGTTCAGCCAGAGATAAAAGGCCTGCTCCACGCCCTGGAAGCTGATGCAGACCTTCTTGCCGCGCAGTCCAGGCTCCAGATCGAACACCCGGACATAGCTGCCCACGGGACAGTTCTCCCAGTCGATTTCCGGGGGACGCAGTTTGGCGCGGCCATCCCAGGGATACAGGGTGTTGATATATTGGATTTGCCCGTATCCCTGCAATTCCATGTGTCCGGGGACCTGAATGGTCCCGAAGCCGGAGCCGTCAAAGTCCTCCCGCCAGAAATCCTCCGGCCGGGACGCGGGCTTCGGACTCCAGGCAAAGCGCCACATGCCGTCCAGAGATTGGCGCAGAGACGTTTCGCCCTGAAAAAGCTCCTCCATGGACGCATAGCAGATATGGTCGGAGTGGGCGTTCAGACGGCCGTGCTGAAAGACCGTGGGGTCGGTCAGCCAGTTGAGGTCAGCGTGCATATTGAGTCCTCCTTCGTTTATATGCCATAGACGGCGGCAGGAAATCATGTCTGATCTCCTGCCGGATGGCTCCGCCCTTGGGCGGCTGATATTCCGTTTTATGCGTTTGCGTCAGCGCGGTCCGACTCTGGGAGCCTGCGGCGTGTTCTGCTGCGTTTTTTATCAGCTGGTTTTTCAGAAATACGATCCCTTCTTCGGAATAGTCTTTCAGAAAATCATTCTCTGTATCCGGCTTTCCCCGCCATTGGTCGTATTTCTTCTTTACCTGGATAATAAATCTGCGATACTGGTTCACACCCAGCAGCCGGTACAATTTCTGTTCCATCGGAAGCACTCCCCCTGTGAGACGGTTTCTAACTGGGTTGATTATACTATAACTGGCCGGATTTGGGAATAGAGGATTTACACGCTTCTTCAAAACTGATATAATTTTCCCGGCTGGTCATACAGAACACACAGGAGGACGCACTGGATGCACAATCAGATTTTTTCGATGAAAAAGTCGAGCAGGAGTATCGGTAGACGCAACGATAAGCCTTCCCCCGCCAGGGGGGAAGGCCGACTCCCCCTGTCAGGGGGAGATGTCGAGCGCAGCGAGACAGAGGGAGTAGGGAGGCACCGCCGCAGGCGGTGACGGATGAGGGGGAAAACCCACCCCATTGACGGCATGGAAATTGAATTTTAACAGAAAGGAAGTATCCCCCATGAAAGAATTCACCTACACCGTCACCGACCCCCTGGGCATCCACATCCGCTCCGCCGGTCTGCTGGCCAAAGCCGCCAAGGCGTACAGCGACACCGCAGTGACGGTCACCAAGGCCGGAACGACGGTGAAAGCCTCCCAGCTGATGAAGCTGATGGGCCTGGGTGTGAAGCAGGGCGACCAAGTCACCGTGGCCGCAGAGGGCCCTGGGGAGGAAGCGGCCATCGCCGCAATGGAGCAGTTTTTCAAGGAAAATCTGTAAACGCCGGACAGGGGCGTTCGTTTGGGGCGGACGCTCCAGCTGGACAAATCCAAAATCTTGGGCTTTATCACCCAGAGCGGCTCCGGCAGCAGCCACCCCGCCTTTTCCAAAGCCGCGCGAATTGACCGTTGACATCCGACGGACAAGGCCGTAAAATAAACGAGGAAAAAAAGGGGGAATATTCATGTTTTTGGAAGGGTTTGACAATCAAAAATATCTGCAAATGCAGTCCCGGCACATCGAGGAGCGCATTGCCCATTTCGGCGGCAAGCTCTACATGGAGTTCGGCGGCAAGCTGTTTGACGACTACCATGCCTCCCGTGTTCTGCCGGGCTTCGAGCCGGACAGCAAAATCCGGATGCTGGCGGAAATGCGGGATAAGGCGGAGATCATCCTGGTCATCAACGCCGCCGACATCGAGAACAACAAGGTCCGGGGCGACCTGGGCATACCCTACGACAGCGACGTGCTCCGGCTCATCGACGCGTTCCGGGCCATGGACCTGTATGTCGGCAGCGTAGTGGTCACCCGGTACAAGGGCCAGTCTGCCGCCGACGCGTTCCAGACCCGTCTGGAGCGGTTAGGCGTGCGGGTCTACCGTCACTACCCCATCGACGGCTACCCCCACAACATCGCCC
>CAJTOE010000020.1 GCA_910577805.1 uncultured Oscillospiraceae bacterium
GATAGAAGCCAGAGCCAGGCTGAGAGCGCGCTTCAGGTTTCTCATTTTGGAGTTCCTCCTTTTTAAAATGTTGGGCGTTTTCGCCCTTTTTCGAGGCTTTGGGGAACTATTTTGGTCAGTAGGCCAGTATAACAGTCCTTACATGGTCAGAAAAGTTGCGAGAAAAGAAAAAATCCTGAAAACCTATCAGGTTTCCAGGACAAAAAGTGATCTTGGTAGACTTCTGGTAGACATCCAAAAACAGGAAAAAACGCAACCCCCTGCGCCGCAAGGGGTTGCGTTTCTTTTTTGGTAGACTTTTGGTAGACAATCAAAAAATACTTTGTTGAGAAAATGTGGTCCAAGATGAAAGCTTTCCTGCGCTGCTGGAAAATCCACAGCTTGGACCTCCTCTAATATGAATTGAAGACAGCATATTTTTAGGGATTTACAAAAGGGAAAAAGTCATGTATAATAAATGCTAAATAATAACCATATGCGGGTATGGCGGAATTGGCAGACGTGCAGGATTTAGGTTCCTGTGCCGTAAGGCGTGTGGGTTCGACCCCCACTACCCGTACCAAGATGTGTGCATAAATGCGAAAAAATGAAAAAACTGGCTCCGTTTTTTCAAAATAGCAACACCGGAGATGCAAGAAGCCCTTTTTCTCAATTAAGGTGAGTCGAATTCCCCGCCACTCCGAGACCAATCTTTCATAAAGACAAACAGTCCTCTATGGCTCGCTGGAACCTATCTGGTGAACCACGGGGGGCTATTTTTCATTTTCCGCCACTGTTACATATGTTTGGTTTGTCTCTGGTTGTAAGGAATGAAAGCCAAGAGTAAATACCTTAATTTCCTGATAGAAGCAGCAGAGCAGCGAAAATCGAAATGGCTGTGTTTACACCGGGACTGTACCCGGCGCGAGAAGCGGCGCGAGAAGCTTCCACATTTCAGTTGCCTTTCTCTCCCATCAGTGATACAATATACTGATATTATGTAGATACTGCCGCCGGGACCCTGCGGCAAATCCTAGTAGCATAAGGAGCCTGTAACAATGATGGACGAGAAAAAGGTTATGCTTTCCGGCATCCAGCCCAGCGGAGAGCTGCATTTGGGCAACTATTTAGGGGCGGTCCGCCGCTGGCCGGAGATGATCGAGGAATTTGACTGCTACTTCTTCATGGCCGACCTGCACACCATCACCGTGCGCCAGGAGCCGGCCCAGCTGCGCCGCCGGGTGCTGACCCAGGTGGCCCAGTACATCGCCTGCGGCCTGGACCCGGAAAAATGTACGATTTTCATTCAGTCCCACGTCCCCGCCCACGCCCAGCTGGGCTGGGTGCTGGACTGCTATACCATGTTCGGCGAGCTTTCCCGCATGACTCAGTTCAAGGACAAGTCCGCCAAGCACAAGGACAACATCAACGCCGGCCTCTTCACCTACCCCGCCCTGATGGCTGCGGATATCCTGCTGTACCAGCCGGATTTCGTGCCAGTGGGGGAGGACCAGAAGCAGCATGTGGAAATCTGCCGGGACATCGCCGAGCGGTTTAATGGCATTTACGGCGAGGTGTTCAAAATCCCGGAGCCTCACATCTCCAAGGTAGGGGCACGTATTATGAGCCTCAACGACCCCGCGTCCAAAATGAGCAAATCCAACCTGGACGGCTGTGTCACGCTGATGGACAAGCCGGAGGATATTTTGCGCAAATTCAAGCGGGCCGTCACCGACAGCGACACCGAGCGCTGTGTCCGCTTCGCCCCCCAGGAGAAGCCCGGCGTATCCAATCTGGTGCAGATCTACGCCTCTGTCACCGGCAAGAGCTTTGAGGAGATCGAGCAGGAGTTCGCGGGGAAGGGCTACGGCGCGTTCAAGCCCGCGGTGGGGGAGGCGGTCATTGAGTGCCTGCGCCCCATCCGGGAGGAGACGGAGCGTCTGTTAGCGGACAAGACCTATTTGGAGAGCGTGTACAAGGCCGGAGCCGAACGAGCTGGTTATGCAGCCAATAAGACCTTGCGGAAGGTTTATAAGAAAATCGGCTTCGTGCCCGCAAAATAAAAAAGCCGTACACCCAAGATAGTAAAGAGGTAACATCCTATGCCCATCCAATTTCAAGTCATCGGCATGGTCGCCGCCGCCCTGCTGGCGGCCGCGCTTATCGCCCTGGTCACCACCCCGGTGGTCCGGTCCCTGGCCTTCAAAATGCGCGCAGTAGACGTGCCTAAGGACAACCGCCGGATGCACAGCCACCCCATCCCCCGTATGGGAGGCCTGGCGATTTTCCTGGGCTTTTTGTTCAGCGTACTGATTTTCGTCCCCCTCACCGACGAGCTGCGGGGGATGCTGCTGGGGGCGGTGGTCATTGTGGTGCTGGGGGTGCTGGACGACATCTACGCCCTGCCCGCCATGCCCAAGTTCCTGGTGCAGATCGGCGCGGCCCTGATCGCGGTCCTTCAGGGCAACGTCATCACCCATCTGTCCAACCCCAACCTGTTCAGCGCCAGCCCCATCTGGAATCTGGGCGTGCTGTCCATCCCCTTCTCGGTGCTGTGGATCGTGGCGATCACCAACGCGGTAAACCTGATCGACGGCCTGGACGGCCTGGCCTGCGGGGTGTCCGCCATCAGCTCCATGACCCTTCTGGTCATTGCCCTGACCGTGTCCGAGCCCCAGGTGGCCTTGCTGATGGCCGCCCTGGCCGGGGCCTGCCTGGGCTTTCTGCCCTACAACCTGAACCCGGCGAAAATCTTCATGGGGGACACCGGCTCTACATTTCTGGGCTACGTCCTGGCCGTCGTCTCCATCCAGGGGCTGTTTAAATACGCCACGATCATCTCCTTCGCGGTGCCCTTCCTGCTCATGGGCCTGCCGATTTTCGACACCTGCTTCGCCATCCTGCGCCGGGTGTCCCACGGGCAGTCCCCCATGGCCCCTGACCGGGGCCACATCCACCACCGGCTCATTGATATGGGCCTGTCCCAGAAGCAGGCGGTGGCGGTGCTGTATGTCATCAGCGCCATTCTGGGCCTGTCCGCCGTGGTGCTGACCACCAGCGGCGTGACCAAGGCCATGCTGTTTCTGGCCTCCCTGTGCGTGGCGGGCGGGGTGGCCGCGATGCTGTTCCTGAACCGGATCAAAGAGGAGGACTCCAAAAAATGAAGAAAATCAAGGTTATGGCCGTGTTCGGCACCCGGCCTGAGGCAGTCAAAATGGCCCCCCTGGTCCTGGAGCTGGCCAAGCGCCCAGGGCTGGAGGCCCAGTGCTGCGTCACCGCCCAGCACCGGGAGATGCTGGACAGCGTCCTGAACATCTTCGGGGTAAAGCCCGACTACGACCTGAACATCATGCAGCCCCAGCAGACTCTGTCCTCCATTACCAGCAGGACCCTGCTGGGCATGGAGGAGGTCCTGGAGAAGGCCGGGCCGGACCTGGTCCTGGTCCACGGGGACACCTCCACCACCTTCGCCGGAGCCTTGGCGGCGTTCTACCGTCAGATTCCCGTGGGCCACGTGGAAGCGGGCCTGCGGACCTACGACCGGTACTCCCCCTTCCCGGAGGAGATGAACCGGCGGTTAGTCTCCAGTTTGGCGGAGCTGTATTTCTGCCCCACCCGGACCAATAAAACCAATCTGGAGCGGGAGAACCACAGCAAAAACCTGTTCGTCACCGGAAACACGGTGATCGACGCGCTGCATACTACGATTAAGCAGAAATTTTTCTTCTCCCAGAGCATCCTGAACCAGCTGGACTACCTGCGGCAAAAAGTGGTCCTGGTCACCTGCCACCGCCGGGAGAACTACGGCCAGCCCATGGCCCAGATCATGACCGCCCTGCGGCGGCTGGCGGACGCGTTCCCCGACGTGCAGATGGTCTACCCCGTCCATCTGTCCCCGGTGGTGCAGGAGGCCGCCCACACCTATCTGGACGGACACCCCCGCATCCACCTGATCGCCCCCCTGGCGGTGGACGAGATGCACAATCTCATGGCCCGGTGCCATCTGGTGATGACCGACTCCGGCGGCTTGCAGGAGGAGGCCCCCGCCCTGGGCAAGCCGGTGCTTGTCCTGCGCCGGGAGACGGAGCGCCCGGAGGCCGTGGAGGCGGGCACGGTCCAGCTTGCGGGCGTGGAGGAGGAGGAGGTTTTCCAAGCGGCCTCCCGCCTGCTGGAGGACCCCGACGCCTACGCCGGGATGGCCCACGCGGCCAACCCCTACGGCGACGGCCGGGCCTGCGTCCGGATTGCCGACGCCATCGAATGGCACTTCGGCCTGCGGGACCAGCCCCCCGCTCCCTTCCTCCCCTGAGCCGAGCTGCCGATGGAACAAAAAAACCGCCTGCGTATTGCGCTGGCTATTATCCTGCTCATTTCTCTGGCGATGTTCACCAGCTTCGGGCGGGTCCTCTTTACCAGGGACGTGCCCCACGTCTCCCTGGCCCCGGCGGGGAGCGGCGCGTCCTCCTCAGCGGACGCCTCCGGGGGGGAAAGCGCCCTGCTGCGGGTGGAGGTCACCCCCCGGACCGTCCAGGAGGTGGTGCGGACCCTGGCCCGGTCCAACAGCTACTACCGGGAGCTGACCGTGGAGACCTTCTGGTCCGGCGGGTCCTCTGAGACCCAGGTGCTGGTGTGGGTGGACCAGGGCTGGACCCACAGCCAGCAGACCCTGCCCTCCGGCGCGGTGCGCCACGATCTGGAGGGAGAGGGGACCCGGTACGCCTGGTACGACGGGGACGAGGGCTTTTTGACCGTCCCCCTGCCGGAGGAGGCCTCCGGCGAGGCGGACCTGTCCCAGCGCATCCCCACCTATGAGACGGTGCTGTCCCTGGACCAGACCCAGATCACCGCCGCAGGCTATGAGGAGCGGGAGGGGACCCCCTGCGTCTATATTGAGTACCGGGGCGGCGCCCTGGACGGCTACCGCCAGCGCTACTGGGTCAGCGTGGATACGGGCCTGCTCACCGCGGCGGAAATTCTGTCCGGAGACGATTTGGTCTATCGGATGTCCGCCCAGATCCTCCAGACCCCCTGTCCCTCCGGGGCGGGTTTCACCCTGCCTGACGGCACGGTGCTGCATCAGGCCCCGTAGGGGTCGGGCTTCTGCTCCTTGTCGTCCCCCAGGCCCATAATCAAAACTAAACCCAGGGCAATGGCAAGCTCCAGATTGTCCCCTTCCAGAAGGAGAAACAGGACGATCAAAAGAAGCAGAATGTCGCCGCTGTCCCAGTTATCCAGCTTCAGCTTTTTCAGGATGCCGCCTAAGCCTCCGCTCAGCTCTCCCCAGGGGAACCGGGGGGGCGGCGCGGAGGAGGGGGGAGGCGGCGGAGGCCCGCCGCCGGGAGGGCCTCCCATAGGCGGACCGCCCACCGGGGTCCAGCCGGGGGAGGGGCCGTCCTGCTCCACCACTCTGGTATAAGTATTTCCCTTCGGGATATAACGATTATAGATGGTCCTCCTCCCCCTTTCCAAAGGCCCCCAGGGCCATGCGGATCACACGGGCCATCCGGGCCAGCTGCATGGCCTTATCCAGCCTGGCCCAGCGCTCCTCCCGGACGAAGGGGCGCAGCGCCGCCAGCAGAGCGGTGTTCCGGTCGTCCCCCCGCTGGTACTCCTGCCACACCTTCATGCCCAGACTCAAAAGCCTGGGGTCGATCTTGTCCAGCGCCGCCAGGGGATTTTCCGGCATGGGCGGCGGCGGGGCCGGCGGTGCGGATGCAGGCGCGGCCGTCTCTGCCCCGGCGGAGGGCGGCGGAGCCTCCGGACCGGCCGTACCCTTTTGCAGGGACTGGGCCAGAGCCATAATCTGCCCCATTGCGCCTGGGTCGCCCAGAATGGCATTCAGCTGTTCTTCAAATTCCGCCATGGGCGCTCCCCCCCTCTCCCTGGACTGGCCGGACCTAGTGCGTCTTACTCCAGCCCGGACTGCCTGGCCTGCTGCTCAATGCGCTGGACCAGCTTGGCTCCCTCCTGGGTGTTCAGAAGGCCCTGGAGCATGGACATCAGCTCCTGGGGCTTGCCCTTGGCCGCCGCCTGGGCGGCGTTTTCCACCGAGCCGTTTTGCTGGAGCATGGAAACGAGCTGTTTGGCCTCTCCGGATTGGGCCAGCTGGCGGATGGCGTCCCGGTTTTTCACAAGCTGGGAGGCCGCCGCCGTTTGAAAGTCTTGTTCGCGCTGCACAATCTTCACCTCGAAAAACAGATTTCATCCTTAGTATATGCAGGAGGTTTCATAAGGTGACGTTCCGAATTTTCGTCTTTTCCGACTCCCACCGCTATGTGCGCAGCATGTACGCGGCCATGGAGGACGGCAAGCCAGACCTGGTCCTCCACCTGGGGGACATGCTGCGGGACGCGGAGGAGCTGTCCTACGCCTACCCCCAGCAGTCCATCGTTATGGTGCCGGGCAACTGCGACGGCTGGACCACCCAGCCCCTGCAGAAGCTGCTGGACATTCAGGGCAAAAAGCTGCTGCTCTCCCACGGGCACATCTGGCAGGTGAAGTCCGGCTGCGAGACCGCGCTGGCCGCCGCCCGGCAGCAGGGCGCGGACCTGGTGCTGTTCGGCCACACCCACCGGGCGTACTGCGTCCAGGAGCCGGACGGGCTGTGGGTGCTGAATCCGGGCGCCGCCCGTGACAGCTATGGGGTCGTAACCATCGACGGCAGCGGTATGCGCTGTGAAATTGTCAGCTTCAGATAGCTTCAGATAAAGGATAGTTCGATTTCTTATGAAAAAACTGCTCTATATCCTCTCCCACCGGTCTGTGTTCGTGGCCCTGTCCCTGGTGGCCCAGATCGGCGCGCTCTTTTTCCTGCTCTCCTTTTTCTCCGAAAGCGACGCGGCCTTCTACTGGTCCTGCATCGCACTGAGCATTGTGTCCTCCCTGCTGATTTTGGGCAGCCGCATGGAACCGGCCTATAAGATCGCATGGCTGCTGCTGGTGCTGCCCTTCCCGGTGTTCGGGGGCTTTTTCTACTTCCTCATCGGCGGGAACCACATCTCCACCCGCCTGCGCCGGAAGATGCAGGGCATCGCCCAAAAGACGAAAGTGGCCCTCATCGACGACTTCAAGGCGGAGGACCTGCTTCCCCTGGGGGAGGACGCCGCCGGGCAGGCCCGCTATTTAGAGGAGTACGCCTACGCCCCGGCCTACACCAACACGGAGGCGGAGTATTTTCCCCTGGGGGAGCTGGCCTTTGAAAAAATACTGGAGGAGCTGCGCAAGGCCAAGCGCTATATTTTCCTGGAATATTTTATTCTGGAGCCGGGAAAAATGTGGGACAGTATGCTGGCGGTTTTGGAGGAAAAAGCCGCCCAGGGCGTGGAGGTGCGCCTAATTTACGACGATATGGGCTGTATGTTCACCCTGCCGCGGGATTACAACCAGCAGATGGCGGACCGTGGCATCCAGTGCCAGGTGTTCAACCGGTTCATGCCGGTGGTCACCCTGCGCTTCAACAACCGGGACCACCGGAAGCTGCTGATCATTGACGGAGAGGTGGGCTTTACCGGGGGGATCAATCTGGCGGATGAGTATATCAACGCGCGGGAACGCTTCGGACACTGGAAGGACAGCGCCATCTGGCTGGAGGGGGACGCGGTGTGGTCCATGACGGTCATGTTCCTGACCATGTGGGAGTTCTGCTCCGGCTGGGAGGAGGAATACTCCCGCTTCAAGCCGAAGCCGGCCCCCGTCCGGCCCTGGACCGGCTACGTGCAGCCCTATACGGACACCCCCCTGGACTTTGAGGCGGTGGGCCAGACGGTTTATCTGAATTTGATTTCCCGTGCGCGGAAGTATATCTATATTACCAGCCCCTATCTGGTCATTGACACCGCTACCAGCACCGCTCTGTGCAACGCCGCCAAGGCGGGGGTGGATGTGCGTATCATTACCCCCCATATCCCGGACAAGCGGTATGTATTCGAGGTGACCCGCGCCCACTATCCCCCCTTGCTGGAGGCCGGGGTGCGAATCTATGAATATACGCCGGGTTTTATTCACGCGAAAAATTTTGTGGTGGATGGGCGGTTTGCCACCGTCGGGACGGTGAATCTGGATTACCGGAGCCTGTTTCTGCACTTTGAGGATGGCGTATGGCTGTGCGAAGCGCCCTGTATCGAGGACATCAGGAAGGACTTTGAGGCAACGATGCAGCAGTCGGAGCCGGTGAATCTGCGGAAGTTCCGGCGGCTGAGTCCGCTGGTGCAATTGTATCGGAATGTGCTGCGGCTGTTCGCGCCGCTGATGTGAGGGGGAAAACCCCCCATATAAGAGGGCTGCATATGCGGCTCTCTTTTTTTAGAAAAATCGGAAAAATTTCTTGCGGACGAAAAAAATTCCCCTGCCGGCCCGTGTTAAGGGTGAAGGGAGTGAGGAACATGACTTCATGTGGTACCGATGAGGAAATCCAGAGGATCGTGACGGTGTACAGCACCATGCTGCTGCGGCTGGCCTGCACCCGGCTCTCCTCTACGGCCGACGCGGAGGACGCAGTGCAGGAGACGTTTTTAAAGCTGCTCACCACCGCCCCCGTGTTCCGGGACGCCGGACACGAAAAGGCCTGGCTGATCCGAACCACCCTTCACCGCGCCAGCGACATCCGCCGTAAGGCGGAAAAACGGAATGTCCCCCTGGACGCTGTGCTGGAGTACGCCGCGCCGGAGCCGGAATGCGAGCTGCGCAACGCAGTCCGGAGCCTGCCGGAGAAGTACAGCACAGTGCTGCATCTGCACTACTACGAGGGATATTCCATGAAAGAAATCGGAACACTGCTGGGCCTGCCCGCCGCCACGGTGGGCACCCGCCTGGCCCGTGGCCGGGAGCGGCTGCGGCAGATGCTGAAGGAGGAAGCTTGATGGACCCAAACAAGTATCGCAAGGCATTTGACGAACTCTCCTTTTCCGCGGACTTTGAGGAGCGGACCCAGGACCTGCTGCGCCGGCGCGCCCGAAGCTTGAACCCCTCAAAAAGTAGCTCAGAAAAGGAGAACAGACCTATGAACCTGAAATTTTTCCGGAAACCCCTCGTGTTTGCCGCCGCGGCCGCGCTGCTGGTGGTGTCGGTATCCGCCGCCGCCCTGTTTCTGCGGCCCAGTGAGGTGGCCCAGCACCACAATCAGCCCGTCCTGGCCCAGGCCTTTGAGGACCAGAACGCCATCGTCGTGGACCAGACGGTGGAGACCGGGGATTTTGCCGTGAACCTGACGGGCCTTGTGTCCGGCAAAAACCTTACCGACTGGAGTCAGGACGTGGATACGTCCCACACCTACGCGGTGGTAGCACTGAGCCGGCTGGACGGTACCCCCATTGACCAGCAGGAGTTTGATTTTATCCGCTACACCCTCACGCCGCTGGTAGCGGGGTACTCCCCTTCCGCGGTGAACAACTGGACCCTGGGCTCGTCTGCGTCGGGCTTTTCTGCGGATGGCGTGTTTTATGTTCTGCTGGATACCCAGGACCTGAACATGTTTGCCCACCGGACGGTCTACCTGGCCTTCTACGAGGGGGGCGCCCCCAGCCGGGAGATCTTTGCGGTAGACCCAACGGACGGGTCCATCTCCTTTGCGCCGGACTTTGCGGGGCCTCACGCCCTGTTTACCCTGCCCCTGGACGCGAGTAAGGCGGACCCGGCGGCGGCGGACGAATTTGCAGCGTCCACCGGGCTGGACTTTGACTATAACGCGCCTATGGAAAACGCGCCTATGGAACCGGACGATTCGGACGTGACGTACCGGAAGGAGCAAACGGGGGATACCACGACGATTGTGATCGAGTAACGGAAAAATCCCCGGAACGTGTAAAAAC
Source organism: uncultured Oscillospiraceae bacterium (assembly GCA_910577805.1). Taxonomy (GTDB): domain Bacteria; phylum Bacillota; class Clostridia; order Oscillospirales; family Oscillospiraceae; genus Lawsonibacter. The sequence continues at coordinate 9,786 of CAJTOE010000020.1, forward strand.
GCTCCGGGGATTTTTTCACAGCGCCGCGCTGGGCAGATTGTCCACAAAGGCCTTCAGCTTGTCCGGGGTGTTGAGCATATGCACCTGGAGCAGGATGGCGTTGCGCTGTTCCTGGGTGCAGTGGTCGTAGAATTTGGCGGCCTGGGGGTTCGCCCGGAGCATGGCGCCGAACGCAGTGGCGTGTTCTAAGCTTTGATCCATGAATAATCACCTCAGAGGTAGTATGGGGCATAGGGAGGGAAATTATACGTGGATTTGAGGGAGAAGCCCCCCTTGACTTTTTCTCCAAAAATGGTAGGATTCTGGATAAGACAAGCTTTAGGAGGTACAACACCATGCGCGAACCCATTCAATGGACTCTGAACCAAATCCCTGCCGCCAGTACGTCCTGCCTCAGCGTGATGGCTCTGGACCAGGTCGAAAAAGCCCGCGCCTTTCACCGCTCATTCCCGCAGTACACGGTGACCCCTCTGACCCAACTGGACAAGCTGGCCAAACGCCTGGGGCTGGGGGGCGTCTGGCTCAAGGACGAGTCCTACCGGTTCGGCCTGAACGCCTTCAAGGTCCTGGGCGGCTCCTTTGCCATGGCCCGGTACATCGCCGGTGAGCTGGGCCGGGATGTGTCCGAAATGACCTATGACTATCTCACCAGCCAGGACTTCCAAAGCGCCTTTGGTCAGGCCACGTTCTTCACCGCCACCGACGGCAATCACGGCCGGGGCGTGGCCTGGGCGGCGAAGCGTCTGGGCCAGAAGGCCGTCGTCCATATGCCCAAAGGCTCCGCCCAGAGCCGCTTTGACAATATCGCCAGAGAGGGCGCGCAGGTCACCATCGAAACGGTCAACTATGACGACTGTGTGCGTCTGGCGGCGGCGGAAGCGGCCCGGACAGAACACGGCGTTGTGATACAGGATACCGCCTGGGAGGGGTATGAGAAGATCCCATCCTGGATCATGCAGGGCTATGGGACGATGGCCAGCGAGGCGGCGGAGCAGCTGCCGGAGTCCGGACGGCCCACTCATGTGTTCATCCAGGCGGGGGTAGGCTCTCTGGCCGGGGCGGTCGTGGGCTATTTTGTGAACCGCTTCCCCGACGCGCCGCCGAAATTCGTCGTCCTGGAGGCACGGGCGGCGGACTGCCTCTACCAGGGGGCTGTGGCCGGAGACGGCGCGCCGCGCACCGTGGGCGGGGACCTCAAAACCATCATGGCCGGATTGGCCTGCGGCGAGCCATGCACCATCGCCTGGGACATTTTACGCACACATGCCAGCGCGTTCCTCTCCTGCCCGGACTGGGTCAGCGCCAGGGGAATGCGGATGCTGGCCGCGCCCCTGCCGGGAGACCCGGCGGTGGTTTCCGGCGAGTCCGGAGCCGTGGGGATAGGGGCGCTGTCCGTCCTGCGGGAGGACCCTGTCTACAGCGAACTGTATAAAGCCCTGGAGCTGGACGAAAACAGCCGGGTCCTGCTGTTCTCCACAGAGGGGGACACCGACCCGGACCAATACCGGCGCATTGTCTGGGACGGCGCATACGCGGAATAACGCAGAAAAGTCCGGAGCGGGACGAACATCCGCTCCGGACTTTTTGCCGTTACCAGGGGAACCAACCGCTGTCCTGGCGCTGTTCCAGCACCGCCAGCGCGTCATCCAAAAGCTGGGCCGCGTCGGCACGGGTGAGCACGTCGCTCAGACCGGCGCTGGTCCGGCTCTGGGTGAAGCCGGCGGCGGCCAGATTGGCGGCGGCCTGGCTGGCCCAGTGGGTGCTCTCACTGCTGGCGAATACGTCCACAGGCACGTCCGCCATGTTCAGCAGATTGTTGAGCATCACTGAGGCCTCCCCGCGGGTGATCTGCGCGTCCGCATCAAAGACCGGTGCGCCGTCCTCTCCGGAGCTGCCCCGGATCGCTCCGGCCTTCAGGGCCGCGCAAATGCTGCCCTTGGCCCAGGTGGGGATGGACGCGTCGTCAGAGAACCCGGTGACCGAGGCGTTTTCCAGAGGCTCCAGCCCCACGGTGGACATCGCCAGGGTCAGGAATTGGGCGCGGGAGACAGTCTGGGCCGGGTCAAAGAAATACTGCCCGTCCATATACTGGCCCACGAAAATGCCCTCCTCCGCCAGTCGGATGGCCGACTTGTGGGAGGGGTTGCCGTCCATATCGGCGTAGGTGACCTTGGTGTCAGCCTTCTCAATGCGCAGGGAGACCGTGGCCTCCGGGGAGGTGTTCCCGGCGCTGTCAATGGCCACATAAGTGAACGTGTCCTTGCCGGTCTTGTTCTCATAAGGGGTGTAGACGAACTGGCTGGAGCCGTCCTCCGCCAGGGTCACCGCGCCGCGGGCCGGGGTGGAGGTGAGCTGGAACGTCAGGGGGTCGCCGTCGTTGTCCACCGCGTCAAAGTAGCCGGTGACAGCCACGTTTTTATAGGTGGACAGAGACATGTTTTTGGCAATCGGGGGCAGGTTGGACTGCTGGAGCAGATAGAGGGTGGCAGTGGCCTCCGGGCCGGTGCCGCCGGTGCTGAAGGTGGGGGTGAACGAGAACTGGGTCTGTTCCGGGCTGGGCTGCTGGGTGGACTGGAAGCACAGCCCCGCCAGAGCGGACTGGTCCACCACCGAGCCCTCGGACAGGGGCTGTCCGGCCATGGTCAGGGTGCCGGACCCCGCGGCGGGCAGGGTACACAGGGTGATGGCGGCGAGAGTTACGTCCCCGCTGCCGCCCTGGACCGCGAAGTCCTCCGCGGTAAAGTGGATGGTTTCTCCCCAGAGGGCGTTTTTGGCAAAATCGGCCACAATGGGGGCCTCCGTCTTTTTGTTCCAGAAGAACGCAGAGACGGGCAGGGGCAGAGTGAGGGCCAGTGCCAGCGTCAGAACCCCGGTCAGAACGCGGCGGGCAATATGGGTGCGTTTCAAAGGGATGACCTCCTTATTTGTGGATGTACCCCTATTGTTTGCCAGCCCTGGCGGAATATGCGCGGGATGTGTAATTTTCCTGGCGTGCCGTTCCAGAGGGTTTGACAAACTGCAAGCTGCTTTTTCGCCTCCCAAATTACAGGAACCATAAAACCCGCTTGACAAAAATCTCCTACAGATGTAGTATATCCACAGATACTACACTTGTAGGAGGAATACGCAATGCTTCGACTGACAGACAGCGAATGGAAAGTGATGGAAGTCCTCTGGCCCAGCGAGGGCTTACCTCTGGGAGCCATTGTGGACGCACTAATCCCGGAGACCGGCTGGAGCCGCACCACAGTCCACACCTATTTGACCCGCATGACCGCAAAAGGCCTGGTACACACCGGCGCAGAAAGTCCGCGCCGCTACCGGGCGGCGGTCAGCCGGGAGGTCTGCGCCGACAGCCAGCGCCGGGAGCTGGTGGAGCGGGCCTACCAGGGCAGCGCAGGCCGTCTGGTGGCGGCGTTTGTGAAGGACGGGAGCCTCAACCCGGAGGAGCGGGACGAGCTGCGCCGCCTCCTGGACGAAATGGAGGTGTGAGCGTGGATCTTTGGACAGTGCTTCTGCACAGCGCGCAGGTCAGTGTGGCGGCGTTTTTTTTGTTGGTGGTCCAGCGGATTTTTGGGGACAAATTGTCTCCCAAATGGCGGTATACCATCTGGTTCGTGCTTCTGGTCCGTCTGGTGGTGCCGCCCCGGTGGGGGCCGTATATCCTGGACCCCGCTCCCTGGGTCAACGGCCTGCGGATTTCCGTGGAGCTGGGGCTGGAGTCCCATGAATGGCTGACCGGCGGTCTGTTTGGGCTGTATCTGCTGGGGGCGCTGGCCTGCGGGGTCTGGCTGCTGCTGGGCTGGGGGAAGCTGCGCCGGACCCTGCGGGAGGCGGTCCCCGTGGAGGGAGAGCGGAGAAAAGCGGTTTTTGACTGGGCGGAGGAATACAAATTGCGGCCTCCAGCTAAAATTGTAGAATCCCAACAGGCCGGCGGGCCCTTCCTGATGGGCGTGCTTGCTCCGGTGCTGGTGGTGCCTATGGGCTGGCAGGCCGATAAAAACGTGGTCCTCCACGAGCTGATCCACCTGAAAAACCGGGACGTTGCCGCCGGATGGCTCAGTGCCCTGTTCCGGTGCCTCCACTGGTGGAACCCCTTTCTGTGGCGGGTGTTCGACCGCATCGACAACCAGCGGGAGGAGCGCTGTGACCAACAGGTCCTGGAGCGTCTGGAGGGCGAGGCGCGCCGGGACTACGGACGGGCGCTGTTATCTATGGCGGAGGACGAGGTGGTCCGGGTGCCCGGTGCCACGTCCATGGCCAACGGCGCCGCTCACATCAAAGCCCGTATCACGTCCATCGCCAAATTCAAGACCTTCCCCCAGGGGATGGGATTAGTGACGGTGTGCATGACGCTCATGCTGGTGCCGGACCTGGTGGTGGGCTTTCCGTCCTTCCGGGAGCCTGCCCCTGCGCTGCCCGCCTTTGTGCAGTATTTCGGACCGGGGTGGCAGATGTCCTGGGGGATGTCCGCGCGGCCCGTCACAGTGGCCGGGGCGCTGGACACCTACTCCAAGGGAGTGGCCCAGAACAACCTGGCCTGGCAGGCGGCGGCGCTGCCCGCAGACGAATACGATGCTCTGTGGGAGCGGCGGAACCAACCGGCCCTTGACTACGACACCGGCCCCATGTTCCGGGGGATCTACGAGGACGGCGACGGGGGGTACCGGACCCAGATGTATCTGTTCCGCCGGGAGGAGGACGGGCGCATCGGCTACCACCGGGAGACGCTGTCCATCCGTCCGGAGGCGGGCAGCTGGAGCGTTCGGGTCATATCCCAGGCCGACGGACTGCTGGACGACCCCCTCTGGCCGGGAGAGGGGCTGGATGGAACGGTCCCATTCCGCAGGCGGTGGGGCGCTGCGGATGAATACTGCATCCCCATTCCGGAAAAGCCGGTATTCACCTGGACGGGAGAATATGACGGAGTGGAATTCGAGTTCTGGCCGGAAACGAATCTGAGCATTGACAGCCCCCACGGGGATTCCGCGCTGATACAGGAGCTGAGATTGGAAGAATTTGTGACCTCCGGCTATCATGCAAAGCCGAATCCCGCGGCCCAGTTCAGCAACTGCAAAGGGGTTATGAGCGGCCAACTGACCAATACCACCAAGGAGACAAAGCGCTTCACCCTGCAAGCGCTCCAGCGGGCGGATGGCCGGGTGTACCATGTGGATTCCAATGACGTCTTTTCCGGTATGTTTGACAGCGCGGACCTGATTGTTGGGTATGACCTGAAGGATATTGAAGTGGAGCTTGCTCCCGGCGAATGCCTGACCTTCCGCCACGGCGGCCAGGGGCGGGGCAGACGAAACGGCATTGCGTTTGAGCTGTGTCTCTCCGTGAATAAGCTGGACGCTTACTACAACGAGACGCAGATCGAGCTGAAGCGGGAGGTGAATTTGCAGTGAACCAAGAAAAAACGAATACAATCCGGAGTATCGCCTGGGGATATTTCTTTTTATTTATCAATTTCAGTCTGAATAACTGGAGCCTCCTGCCCGCCTGGTTCGCCTGGTACAAATTCGGAAGAGCTATTGGCGGCTTGAAAGAGATTCGCCCCAAGCTGGTCCTGCTGGAAAACTTCGTGCCGCCTCTCCTGGTCTGGTCCCTGCTGGAGTGGCAGCAATTTTTTGAACTGCCCGGCTGGCTGCGGCCGGTGGGGGTGCTGCTGTCGCTGATGACACTGTATTTCCACTTCCACCTGCTCACAGAGCTGTCCGCCCTGGCTTCCGATGCGCTGGCCCAGCGGCTGCTGCGCTGCCGGACCGCCAGTGTGGTGATGCAGACGGCGCTGGCGCTGGTCGGCGCGCTGCCCCTCTCGCAAAGCGCCATTGCGGCGCTGGCGCTGCCCTTGGTGCTGGCCGGTTTTGTGGTGTGCATATATATTATGACCTCGGTGTTCCGGCTGGCGGGAGAGCTGGAGGAAGCCGGAGTACAAAATTAAATCCCCTCCCCCGATTCCCCAAAATCTGGACAAGCCGTCTGCTAAACTGGGAAGAAATCCCAGTTTAAGGAGTGTGAACCTATGAGCAGATGGCATGACAGGCCGGTGGAGCAGCTCTTTCAAGAGCTGGAGAGCCGTCCGTCGGGGCTGACCGAGCGGCAGGCCCAGAAGCGTCTGGAGGACCACGGACCCAACGAGCTTCAGCCCCCGCCCCAGGCGGGCCTGCTGCGCCGTATCCTGGAGCAGATGAAGGACCCTATGATCCTGGTCCTGCTGGGGGCGGCGGGACTGTCCCTGGCGGCCAGCGGCGGGGAGGACTGGCTAGACGCGGCCATTATCCTGATTATCGTCATGGTCAACAACGTCATCTCCATCACCCAGGAGGACCACGCCCAAAAAGCCCTGGAGGAGCTGCGCAAGCTGTCCTCTCCCCAGGCGCGGGTGGTCCGGGAGGGCCGGGAGACCCGTATGGAGGCGGCGCGTCTGGTGCCGGGAGACGTGATTTTGCTGGAGGCCGGCGACCAGGTCCCCGCCGATTGCAGGCTGTTGGCCTGCGCAGGACTGCGGTGCGACGAGAGCGCCATGACGGGGGAGTCCGTCCCGGCGGAAAAAGAGCTGGCGGACGCCCTTCTCCCCAACGCCCCCATGGGGGACTGGAAAAACATGGTCCTCTCCGGTACGCTGGTCACCACCGGCCGGGGCTGCGCCCTGGTGTGCGCCACGGGGATGGATACCCAAATGGGCCACATCGCGGGCCTGCTGCTGGAGGGGGAGACCCAGGCCACGCCCCTCCAGCTCAAAATGGCGGAGATTTCCAAAAGTCTCTCGTTTCTGTGCCTGATGGTCTGTGCGGTCATGTTCGGGGTGGGCCTGCTCCAGGGCAAAAATATGCTGGACATGTTCCTGACCGCCGTCTCCCTGGCCGTGGCGGCCATCCCGGAGGGACTGCCCGCCATCGTCACCATTGTGCTGGCCCTGGGCGTGCAGCGGATGGCGGGCCGGGGGGCGATCGTCAAAAAACTCCCGGCGGTGGAGACGCTGGGCTGTGCCTCGGTCATCTGCTCCGACAAGACCGGCACCCTGACCCAGAACAAAATGACCGTCCGGGAGCTGTGGCTTCCTGTCCAGGGACGGCGGCGGGACGCGCTGACCTGCGGAGCGCTCTGCTCCGATGCAAGGCTGGAGTGGAAGGCCGGTGCGCCAACCGCCGTGGGCGACCCGACTGAGGGCGCATTGGTGGTAGCCGCCGCCAGGGAGGGCCTGCAAAGCCTGGACAGCGAATTTCCCAGAGTGGGGGAGATCCCCTTCGACTCCGGCCGGAAGCTTATGTCCACCCTGCACAGCCGGCCTCAGGGGGGGTATTGGGCTATGGTGAAGGGCGCGCCGGACGTGCTGCTGGAGCGGTGCGTCTACGGTCCCGCCGGGGAGCTGACCATGCAGGACCGGCGGCGGATTTTAGCGGCCAACGAGGATATGGCCCGCCGGGCCATGCGGGTGATCGCCGTAGCCCGCCGGGAGCTGGCTTTTCTTCCCAACCAGCTCCAGAGCGAGACGGTGGAACAGGAGCTGACCTTTCTGGGGCTGTTCGGCCTGACGGACCCGCCCCGGCAGGAGGTCCGGGGGGCGGTGGAGCGGTGCCACCAGGCAGGGGTCCGGCCGGTGATGATTACCGGGGACCACCGGGTCACCGCCGTGGCCATTGCCAAGGAGCTGGACATCTGCCGCCCCGGAGACCTGGCGGTTACCGGCCAGGAGCTGGATTTTATGCCCCAGGAGATGCTGGAAGAGGACATTGAAAAATTCTCGGTGTTCGCCCGCGTGTCCCCGGAGCATAAAATGCGCATCGTCCGGGCCTGGCAGAAGCGGGGCCAGATCGTGGCCATGACCGGGGACGGCGTAAACGACGCGCCCGCCCTGAAGGCGGCGGATATTGGCTGTGCCATGGGCAAGGGAGGCACCGACGTCGCCAAGGGCGCGGCGGAGATGATACTGACCGACGACAATTTCTCCACCATCGTGGAGGCCGTGGAGGAGGGCCGGGGCATCTATTCCAACATACGAAAGGCCATCCACTATCTGCTCTCCTGCAACATCGGGGAGATTTTTACGATTTTTCTGGCAACCATACTGGATTTCCGGCAAATGCCCCTGATACCCGTGCAGCTTTTGTGGCTCAATCTGGTGACGGACTCTCTGCCCGCTCTGGCCCTGGGGGTGGAGCCGGTGGAGGCCGGGGTTATGGACCAGCCGCCCCGGCAGGCCTCCGCCGGGCTGTTTGACAAGCAGTTCTCCCTGCGGCTTTTGTGGCAGGGCGTCATGGTAGGCGGACTGACCCTGCTGGCCTACTGCCTGGGCTTCTACCGGCTGGCCGCGCCGGGGATGGAGGGGCCGGTGGCCAATACGATGGCCTTCGCCACCCTGACCCTGTGCCAGCTCTTCCACGCCTTCAACGTCCGCAGCGAGGACCGGTCCCTGTTCCGGCTGGGGGTGTTCTCCAACCCGGCCATGAACCAGGCCTTCCTGCTGGGACTGGCGATGCAGCTTGCGGTGCTGTGCATCCCCATCCTGCAAAACGTGTTTTCCGTCACCGCCCTGGACTCGGCCCAATGGCTCACCGTGGCGCTGCTGGCGATGGCCCCCATCCCCATCTGCGAGGGGGAAAAGCTGCTCTCCGGCCGGGGGGAGAAAACGGAAGAGAAGGCTGGACTTTTGGACGGGGTTAGTATAAAATAGAAGTCAGACCAGATAAGAAGGAGGGTATGCCCATGAGCAGCGACCATACCCGGCCTGTGAAGGCCATTAAAGTAATTGGACACCGGAACCCGGACACGGACTCCATCTGTTCGGCCATCGCGTACAGCCGGCTGAAGAACATTTTGGACCCGGAGCACCCCTGCAAGCCCTGCCGGGCGGGGCTTTTGAACCGGGAGACGGAATTTGTGCTGCAATATTTCAACGCGCCTCTGCCCCAGCTCTATACCGATGTGCGGCCCCAGATACGGGACGTGGATATCCGGAAATCCCCCGCCGTGGACGGAGAAATGAGCCTGCGCCGGGCCTGGATGACCATGCGGGACAACGATATCGACACCCTCTGCGTGGCGGACGAGCAGGGCCGTCTGGACGGCCTGATTACCGTGAAGGACGTGGCGACCGCCAATATGGACACCCTGAGTCCCGATTCCCTGGCCGTCGCCAAGACCAGCTATCAGAACGTGATCGACATTCTGGACGGCACGGTGCTGGCGGGCAAGATCGAGGGCCGGTATGTGGAAGGACGCATCGTGATTGGCGCGGGCAGCGCGGAGCAGATGGAGCGGGCCATCAACAAGGGCGATATCGTCATTGTAGGCAACCGCAGCCAGAGCCAGCTGACCGCCATCGAGATGGGGGCGGGCTGTATCGTCGTCTCCTCCAACACGAAAGTGTCCAATATAATCCGGATGCTGGCGGAGGAGCAGGACTGCGTGATTATCAGCACGCCGAAGGGCTCTTACGGCGCGGGGCAGATGATCAGTCAGGCGGCTCCCATCCGGCACTACATGCGCCGGGAAAAGCTGACCACCGTGACCCCGGACAGCTTAGTGGAGCAGACCACCAAGGCGATGGCTGAGGTGCGCTTCCGGTACTTCCCCGTGGTGGACCGGGACGGCAAGTATTTAGGCGTGGTCTCCCGCCGGAACATGATGAACGTACATAAAAAGCAGATGATCCTGGTGGACCACAACGAAAAGAGCCAGGCCGTAGAGGGCCTGGAGGACGCGGAGATTCTGGAGATCATTGACCACCACCGGATCGGGTCCTTTGAGACAGAGGGACCGGTGTACTTCCGGAACGTGCCGGTGGGCTGTACCTGCACTATCGTGTACCAGATGTACCAGGAGAACGGGGTGGACCCGGACCGGTCCACGGCGGGGCTGATGCTCTCGGCGATTTTGTCGGACACGCTGATGTTCCGCAGTCCCACCTGCACCCCAGTGGACGAGCGTTCGGCCCGTGAGCTGGCGCGGCTGGCTGAAGTGGACCTGGAGGAGTACGCCGACGCGATGTTCGAGGCCGGCGGCGACATCACCGGACGGACGGCGGCGGATATTTTTAATGGCGACTACAAGATTTTCGACAGCGGCGAGATCCGCTTCGGCGTGGGACAGGCCAGCTACATGACGGAGAAAAACCGGAAGGCCAGCCAGGCCCTGGTGGGTCCCTACCTGCCCAATGCGTTAGAGAAGCAGGGGCTGGATTTCCTGTTTTACATGTTTACCGACGTGCGCAGCTCCACCACCGAGCTGCTGATGGCCGGAGAGGGCGCTGCCGCGCTGGTGGAGCAGGCCTTCGGCGTGCAGATTACAGACGGGCTTGCGGTGCTGCCCGGCGTGGTGAGCCGCAAGAAGCAGATGATTCCGGCTCTGCTGGGCGCAATCAAGCTCCTGCCGGAAAAGGCGTAAAAAATACGGGCCGTCCCTTTGGGGACGGTCCGCTTGCGTTACTGTATGTATTTTGGATCAGACGTAATACTCCACGTACTCGAATGCGCCGATTGCGCCGCAGGTGTCGCACACGTCGGGGCGCTCGTCAAACACCGCGCCGCAGAACTGGCAGCGGTAGCCGTTTTTCTTCTCACGGGGCGTGGGGGAGGTCTCCTCCACATCTTCCGCCTTGGGGGTCTGGTTCAGCTTGGTCATCAGGGTCAGGAAGCGGTTTTCATGGCTGCGCTCGATGGCCGCAACCTTCTCGAACATGACCGCGATGTCCTCCAAGCCCTCCTCGCGGGCCTGCCGGGCGAAGTCAGGGTACATGTCGTGCCACTCGCTGTACTCCCCGTGGGCGGCCTGCATGAGGCATTTCTGGGTATTGTCCGGACGGCCGTAGAGCTGTTCAAACCAGAACTTGGCGTGCATCATTTCGTTCTTGGCCATCTGCTCAAAGGCGTCGGCGATCTCGTCGTCGCCGTTGGCCCGTGCGGCCTGGGCGAAATAGGTGTATTTGTTGCGGGCCATGGATTCCCCGGCCAGGGCCTTGCGGAGATTTTCCGCTGTTTTGCTGTTTTTCAGGTCCATAAAAATGTCCTCCTTTGATAAATCTTCCAGAGATTTCTGTCAGGATAGCATAAATTGAGTGAAAAGTCAATTCTGTCTGTGAGGAAAGTTTGATTTGGGGAACTGGGAGAAGAAGGTGACCTTGGGCCTCCCCCAAAAAATCCCGCCCCACCCGACGAATCGGAAGTTTTCGTAATTTTCCCCCTTGCGCAGAACTGGAACGCGCAGTATAATAACGGCATAAGCGGACCGGATAGGGCAAACCTATAAAGGCTGCAAAACCCGGACCGCGGAGGTTTTTATAAGTATGGTAAAAGCAATTGTAGGCGCCAACTGGGGCGACGAGGGCAAGGGCAAAATCACCGACCTGCTGGCGGAGCAGTCCGACGTGGTCATCCGCTTCCAGGGCGGGGCCAACGCGGGCCACACCATCATCAACGATTTCGGCCGCTTCGCTCTGCACACCCTCCCTTCCGGCATCTTCTCCCCCAAAGCCACCAACGTCATCGCCAGCGGCGTGGCCCTGGACATCCGTAAGCTGGTCTCCGAGCTGAAAGCAGTGGAGGACGCGGGCGTGCCTACCCCCCGGCTGCTGGTCTCCGAGCGGTGTCAGGTGTTGATGCCCTATCACGTGCTGCTGGACGCCTATGAGGAGGAGCGTCTGAGCGACAAGGCGTTCGGCTCCACCAAGTCCGGCATCGGCCCCTTCTACTCCGACAAGTACGCGAAAATCGGCTTCCAGCTGTGTGAACTGTTCGACGACGCGCTGTTGAAGGAGCGGTTGGAAAAGGTGTGCGCCCTGAAAAACGCCGTCATTACCGGGCTGTACCACAAGCCGGCGCTGGACCCCCTGGAGCTGTTCGCGGAGCTTTTGGAGCAGCGGGAGCTGATTCGTCCCTACCGGGCGGATACGCTCACGTTCGTCCGGGAGGCCCTGGACGCGGACAAAAGCGTTCTCCTGGAGGGCCAACTGGGCACCATGAAGGACCCGGACCTGGGTATCTATCCGATGGTCACCTCCTCCCACACCGTCGCCGCTTACGGCTGTATCAGCGCCGGCATTCCCCCTGCGCAGCTCCGGGAAATCGTGGCCGTCACCAAGGCCTATTCCAGCAGCGTGGGGGCAGGTCCCTTTGTCTCCGAGCTGTTCGGGGACGAGGCGGAGAAGCTGCGCCGCCGGGGCGGTGACAAGGGCGAGTACGGTGCGACCACAGGCCGTCCCCGCCGGGTGGGCTGGTTCGACGCAGTTGCCACCCGCTACGGCGTGCAGATGCAGGGGGCGACCGAAGCGGCTCTCACCTGCCTGGACGTGATGGGCTACCTGGACGAGATACCTGTATGCGTGGGCTACGAGATCGACGGTAAGGTCACCCGCAGCTTTCCCACCGCGCCCCTGCTGGACCGGGCCAAGCCGGTGCTGAAAACCATGCCCGGCTGGAAGTGCGATATCCGGGGCTGTACCGACTATAACGCGCTCCCCGCCCAGGCCAGAGCCTATGTGGATTTCCTGGAGGCGGAGCTGGGCGTTCCCATCAAACTGGTCTCCACCGGCCCCAAGCGCCACGAAAACGCGGTGCGCCGTCCCTGACCACCCTGGGCCGGATACCAATTTCTGGTTGGTATCCGGCTTCTGCGCATCAATTTAGAAAGGATTCCAATTTATGAAGCGTTTCACCGCCGGTGCGCTGGCCCTTGGGCTTGCGGCCACTCTGATGCTCCCCACCGCCGCCGCGCTGGACAAAGAAGAAACTTTGGAACTGCTGGAGCGGTACTATGTCTACGAAATCCCCCCGGAGGTCTACCAGCAGGAGACCCCGGAGGAGATACTCCGCGCCCTGGGGGACCCTTATACCGAATACATGACCGCCGAGGAGTATCAAATGCTGCTCCAGGGCGTAAACGGCCAGACCCTGGTGGGGATGGGCGTGATCATCC
>CAJTOE010000021.1 GCA_910577805.1 uncultured Oscillospiraceae bacterium
GGGCATGTGAACAACACCCGGTATGCGGATTTTGCCTGCGACGCGGTAGGGATGCCCCGTCCGGGGCAGTTTTTGTCGGAGCTGCGGCTGGGATACCTGGCTGAGTGCCGGATTGGGGAGGTGCTGGAGATTTCCGCCGGCGGAGCGCCGGACCGGCCCTTTGTGCTGGGGTGCGACGCAGAGGGGAAGGCCCGGTTTGAAGCAGAGCTTGTGTTCCGGGCACTTCCCCTCGATTAGAGCGGTATTCAATTGCTGTCTGTTATTTTGGAATGCAGTGCGGCCCTTTGGTTTCACCCTCATCCGTCACGGCTTCGCCGTGCCACCTTCCCCCGTGAGGGGGAAGGCTCGAACACTGGCACTTACCCCACTGCACAGTAGTATCGGTAGACGCAGCGATAAGCCTTCCCCCTTGACGGGGGAAGGTGGCTGGCCGCAGGCCAGACGGATGAGGGTGAAAGGTTGAAGTTAGCACAGCAGTTTGTGAGGCCCGCCCCCTGGGCGGGCCATTCCTCTGCCCATAGCTCAATATTCCACCACCTGGTCGGCCAGTTGCAGGACCTGTTTCTCGTGGGAAACCAAAATCACCGGCGCACCCAGCCCCTTCAGCACATTCATCAGCCGAATCACCCGCTCCGGGTCCACGCCCGTAAAAGGCTCGTCCAGCAAATAGACCTCCCCGCCCAGCGCCAACGTCCGGGCCAGGGCCAGCCGCCGTCCCATCCCGCCGGACAGTGCCGCAGGATACGCTTTTTCTTCCCCCAGCAGGTCCACCGCCGCCAGCCAGGGACCCGGCAGGGCCTTGACATCCGTCAAATGCTGTTCCACCGTCCGCCAGGGGAGCAGACGGTTTTCCTGGAATAAAAACGCGATCTTCTCCTGCGGCGGCGCAAATACCGTCCCCGCCTGAAGTTCCTGCAAGCCCGCCAGCACCCGCAGGAGAGTCGTCTTGCCGCACCCGGAGGGACCCGTCAGAGCGGTCACGCCCGTTTCCGGCAGCAGCAGCGTGAAATCCTCCCAAATCTGCTTTTCTCCAAAGGACAAAAAGGCATGTTCAACTCCCAGCATAGCGTCCTCCCCGGCGCAGAAGCGCATATAAAAATCCCTCCAGGGCCAGGCTGAGGGCCACGACAAGAATCGTCCAGGCGAACAGCGCCGGGGTGTCGATGGCGCTGCGGGCGTACTGCATCTGGGTCCCAATCGCCAGCTTTGGCATACAGATGACCTCCGCCGCCACGCCGGATTTCCAGGCTAACCCCATACCGGTGGTCAGGGCGGAGAGCAGATAGGGCCACACGCTGGGGATATGCACCAGCAAAATAGTCTTACTGCGGGAGAACCGGCAGAGCTTTGCCATCTCCAACAGCTTGGGGTCCACCTCCCGAAGGCCCTGGGAAACGCCCCCCCAGATCACCGGCGTGACCATCATGGCGGCAATCACCGCCGGGACCAAATCCCGCCGTGTCCACAGCAGCACCAGCAGAATAAACGACACCACCGGCGCGGCCCGGACGATGCGCAGGGCGGGGGAGATCAGCACATCCGCCCACCAGAAGGACCGGGTCAGCCCGGCCAGCAGAACGCCCAGCACGCCGCCCGCGCCTAAGCCCAGCACGATACGCCCCAGGGAGGCGGCAGTCGTGTGCCAGAACTGGGGGGCGGCGGCAAGCTGGAGGATTTTTTCTCCCACCAGCAGGGGGGAGGGCAATAGGATAGGCTGACCGATATGAGCGGCGGCAAGGCTCCAGACCCCCAGCCAGAAGGCCAGGGGCAGGAGCCATTTTTTCAGGATTTCGGGGGCTTTATGGCATATAGTAGAAGTCATCATAGGGCAGCATACCGCCGATAGAATCCGGGCCGGCCTGGAACAGAACCTGATAATAGGTTTGCAGCTGGTTGCGCATCTCCTCGCCCGCAATAAAAGTCAGGTTGCACATGGGAATGGCATGGAACGCAATGTCCGCATTGGCGGTCAGGCCCAGATCAGCCACCAGCTGGGACTTCACTCCAGGCGCGGAGGAAGTTGCGTCTCCGCTCTGCATATAGACGATGGAGTCGGTATATTCCTCCAAAAAGTCGGTGACAGCCTGGGGGTTCTGCTGAATAAACTCCGTCCGGGCCACCACACAGCCCATGGGAAGCACAGTCCCCACTGTTTCCTCCCAAATGTCGGACAGGCTCAGGGCAAAGCGAATCGTCCCCTGCCCCTGCATCCCCAGGGCGGTGGCGGCGGGGACCGGGAGCATACACACGCCGTCCTCGCTCTCCAGCATGTTTGCGTTGATTTCCTGGGGGGTGAGCCACTCGATCTCCGCCTCCACGCCGTTGTCCGCCAGCAGCTTGTTCAAGATAAACTCCGGGTTGGCGCCTTTTCCGGTGGCCCAGATGGTCCGGCCCTGCAAATCGGAGATGGACTGCACGCTCTCGCCCTTTTCCAGGACATACAGCACGCCCAGGGTGTTGATGGCCAGCACCTGTATGCCGCCGTCGGTCTGGTTGGCCAGATTGGCGGCCATGTTGGTGGCGATGGCGGCAATGTCCGTCTCGCCGCTGGTGAGGGCCGCGACGACTTGCGCGTTTTCGGACACCACCTCAAAATTGTAATCGTTCAAGGTGTGGTCCAGGTTATTGTCCAGCATCAGCTTGGCCGCGCCCACGCCGGTGGGGCCGGAAAGCACCATCATATTGACCTGGGTACGGGCCTCCGGTTCCGGAACGCCGGGCTGGGATACATCCGGAGGGCTGGAGCTGGAAACAGGGCTGGACGCGGAGCTGGTGGGTGCTTGCGTCTCCTTCGGCCCGCAGGCGGCCAGGGAGAACAGCAGAGCCAGGCTCAGGAACAGGGAAAGGGTCTTTTTCATAAAAATCCTCATTTCATTGTGTGATATAGGCTTGCAGGGCAGGGATATTGGGCAGGAATACGTTTTTTCCCTCCCGGCGGATCAAGCCGTCCTCCTCCAAACGCTGAAACGCCCGATAGAGGGTAGCCCGTCCGATGGACAGCCGCCGGGCCAGCTCCGCGGCGGAGAGCGACACCACCCCCTGCTGCTGTTCGCACAGCAGATACCGGGCCAGTTTTACCTCCGCGCCGGGCTGGGCAAGGGACTGGATGCGTCCGCTCAGGAAATGGATGCGCTGGGCCAGGTAGCGCAGGTAGTTGTGCCGGACCAGGGGTTCCCGTTCCAGGAGCTGGTCCACCAGGCTTTGGGTAAAAAATAGGGCCTGGACCGGAGAGAGCGGAATAAGCACCGCGGCGTAATCCCCCTCGTGGAACAGGGAGGACGCGCCGAACAGGTCTCCCGGCCCCAGAACGTTGAATGGAAGGCGCTGCTGGCGCACCTGAAGCTGGCCCTCCAGCACCAGACCTAGCCGCGGCTGGGCGTTGGGGGGCTGGTGGAGGGTCGCGCCTGACACAAAGGATTCCAGCGTACAATCCGGGCGGTTCAGCACTTGTTCCAGCAGGGCGGGGGCGCAGGAGCGGAACAGGGGGCAGCTTCCCAGCAGGTCGAGCTGGTGCTGTGTCAGCAGGATAGCCATAAATAGAAGGACCTCCGAATCTGTCTCAAATGAGACATTCGGAGGATACCACATTTTTGCAGAAAAGTCAAGGCGGGACTTGCAGAGTCCCTTGTAAGGAAAGTGTTGCTGGGATATAACTTCGGCGGTTTCTACAAAAGCATATTGAAATAACAGGAGCCCTGTGCTATAATCGGATCGAAAAATTCCAGTTTGTAGGGGTGGTAAAATTTATGAATCAAAAAGTAAAAAAAATTATATTTTTATTTATAAGCCTTATATTCAGCGTTCCTGCATATATCATCTTGCACGAGGCGGGACATTCTCTGGTGGCTATACTTTGTGGTGCAAAAATAACGAAATTCAGCATTTTTGAAGCGTATATGAATTATGATGGTGGCGTATTTACAGAAACGTCATTATCGCTTTTTAATATTGCTGGTATGCTATTGCCAGTTCTATTATCTATAGCGTATATGATGTTTTATAGAAGTACAAGTGTTAATCAATTTTATAGAATTTTCTCTTTTATCGCTTTGGTTATGCCAATAGGAGCTATCGGTTCATGGATTTTTGTTCCTATATTATATTTGTTTGACATGGCACCCGCAGAAGATGATGTGTCAAAGTTTATAGTATCTTCTGGTATAGCCCCTTGGATAGTGGTGTTGGGTGCTATTATGCTTTTGGTTAGTTGTGTTTTTTTTGCTTGGAAGAAAAAGATTGTGCAAAACTATTGGAGCGCAGTTACATTTGAGGTATAAAATAGATAACCAATAGAAAGTTAATCTATAAATCGGGATTTGCAGGAGGAAGAATACGGCATGAAAAGCAACAGGTGGACCCTTATTACCGCTCTTTTACCCCTTTTAGCAAGCTGTTGTTTTGCAGCTGCGGCAACTACTGGTCAAGCTGAAAAGACTCCAAAAGTTTTATTTTGCATAGCCGCCCTTTGTTTTTTGGTGGGCGGCGTCGGCTTCCTCTGCACCTATATCAAAAGCAAAAAGAAAACTTAAATAAGGTTAATTCCAGTTTATTGGGCGGCCATCCAGTAATGGGTGGCTGCCCGTTTTGGATATTTTGACGAGTGGTTTGACGAAGCGGCCTTCAGCAACACGAATCTGAAAAGGGACCTTGTAGAGCGCATTTGAATTTGTAAAGCTGGGGGAGGCCTTTGGTTTTTTCACCCTCATCCGTCTGGCCTGCGGCCAGGTCCCCTACCCCCTCTGTCTCGCTACGCTCGACATCTCCCCCTGACAGGGGGAGTCGGCCTTCCCCCGTGAGGAGGAAGGCTTATCGGTGCGGCTTTCGATACTATAGAGCAGTGAACTGTGGGACTCGACCCCCTGGCGGGTCATTTCCCACAGACTTCTGTTCACCACCAAAGCCTTCCCCCTTGACGGGGGAAGGTGGCACCGCCGCAGGCGGTGACGGATGAGGGTGAATCACACCTCCGTCATAAAAAACGTAAACGTCCCGGCAGCCACAGTCCGGCCAGCGCTGTCCGTCAGCTCCACCTGAATCACCCGTAATGTCCGGCCCATCTTTTTCGGGACAGCCCGGCAGAAAATTTTCGGCCCGCCGGCCGTGCGCAGAAACTCGAAGGACTCGTTTGCGGTCACACAATCCCCGCCCCGGCTGCACGCACAGCAGCCCGCCACCGTGTCTGCCAGGGTGACCAAGGCCCCGCCGTGGACGTATCCGCCGGGGTTGATGCTGTCCGGCCCCACCGCAAGCTCGCCCTCACATAAATCATGCTCCACCTTGGTGATGGTGACTCCGTTTTCAAAAGAGAACTGGTGGGGGACATTGACCAGGGATTTGATTTCACGTTCGATTTGCGTTTGGTCCAAAGAAAAACCTTCTTTCATGAGAAAATAGGAGCAATCCGCCGCCCCAGGCATAGAATGAAGAAAGCGCCTTGCCGCTTTTGCTTTGATTTCTTGTAAGGAGGGACATACATGGAACAAATTCCCGCTCAGCTGCCCGGAAATACCATCAATGGCGTGGACCCGGCCACGTTTCAGCGGGTCTGGAACCGGGTGATGCCCGACCAGAGCCTTAGCCCCATTGAGATGGACACCATCGAGCCGGTGCCGCCGGAACAGCCCATCCAACCGATTCAGCCGATTCAGCCCCCGGAGACCATCCAGCCAATCGAGCCGGTGGAGCCCGCGCCGCCGGAGGTCCCGGACCTGCCGGACTTGCCGGAGCCGCCGTCCGTCCAGCTTTTGCCCGCGCTGATGGACCAGCTTTACGCCGCCTGGCAGCGCAGCCAATGCCTGACCCGGCAGACCTCCGGAAGCGTCAACCGGGTGTTTGCCAACAGCGCGGAGGAGCAGAGACGGGGCTTGAAGCGTCTGTCTGCCGCTTATTTTTTGCAATCCGGTCAGTGGTATACCCCCGGACGCACCCAAAACAACGCCCGTATGGGACAGAGCCGGACAGGCGGACTGCCCAATCTCCTCCGGGAGCGGTATCAGTGGGAGCGCCAGTGGGAGCAGACCTGCCGGCAGGCGGCGCAGGCGGTCCAGGACGAGGCTGTGCGCAGTCTTTTGAACTGTCTGGCCCAGGAGGCGGCGGGCCGGGCCGGGCAGATCCGCACCCTTCTGGAGCAGACCGTCCGCTTCTCTTGCTGAAAAATGTCTTGACGCAGGCGAAAATGGTGGTAAACTGAGGAAGAGCTTTTGATACATGAGAGGAGATTTACTGCCATGGAGCAAGTCCAGCACTTTGAATATCCGTCCTGTGACGGCGTCCATACCATCCATGCCTGCCGCTGGCTCCCGGAGGGGGAGGCCTGCGGTGTCGTCCAGATTGTCCACGGCGTAGCGGAGCATATCGGCCGCTATGAGGAGACCGCCCGGTTTTTGAACCGGCACGGTTTTATTGTGGTCGGGGAGGATCATCTGGGCCACGGCCTGACCACCAACGAGGCCGACCGGGGCTTCTTTGCCGAGAAAAACGGCTGGAAGCTGGTGGTCCGGGACATCCGCAAGCTGCGTAAGCTCCAGGGCGACGCGGCGCCGGACCTGCCTTACTTCCTGCTGGGCCACTCGATGGGGTCGTTTTTGGCCCGTACCTATCTGATCGACTACCCCCGTACCTTGACTGGCGCGATTTTGTCCGGCACCGGCCAGGAACCGGCCCCCCTGGTGCTGGCGGGCAAGCTGGCGGCAGAGCTGGAGGCCAAGCGGCTTGGCTCCCATGGGGTCAGCAACCTGGTGGACACTCTGTCCCTGGGGGCCTATAACCGCAAGTTCAAGCCCAACCGGACCAGCGCCGACTGGATCTCCAGGGACGAGGAGCGGGTGGACGCCTACCTGGCGGACCCCCTGTGCGCCTACAAGCCCACGGTGACTATGTTCCGGGATATGATGGGGGGCTTGCAGTATATTGCCAAGCAGTCCAACCTGGACCGGATGTACCCCAATACGCCGGTTTATTTCTTCTCCGGCGATGAGGACCCGGTAGGAGGCATGGGCCGGGGGGTCCAGAAGGTGACCGCCATGTTCCGGGCCAGCGGGTGCCAGCATGTGACCCTGCGGCTGTACGAGGGGGGCCGGCACGAAATGCTCAACGAGATCAACCGCCAGGAGGTTCTGGAGGACTTGATGGCCTGGCTGGAAGCCTTAGTGTAATCGCATCACTGAACAGTTCCGCTCTCTGTCAGACAGAGAGCGGAGCTTTTTTATGCGTCCTCGTAGGACAGGCCGGACAGATACCGCCGGGCTAAATCAAACGCATGGTGGGCGATCTGGGTACGCAGACGCTCCCGCATGGGACGGGTCCCCAGATGCAGGGCACGCACGTATTCTCCCTCCGGCGTGGCGATGGCCACAAAGGCGGTGCCCACATCGTTGCCCCGGTCGTCCTTGTCCGGCCCGGCCACTCCGGTGGAGGAGACGGCCAGGTCACAGCCCAGGGCTGTCCGGGCGCCGCGGGCCATCGCCAGCGCCACCTGGGCGGACACAGCCCCGAACTGCTTCAACAGCTCCTCCGGCACATGCAAGACATTTGCTTTGACCGCGTTGGTGTAGGAGACGATGCCGCCCTTGAACACCTGGGAGGCTCCGGGGACGTCGGTGATTCGTTTGGCAATCAGACCGCCGGTGCAGCTCTCGGCACAGCCCAGCGTCAACCGTCTGGCCTTCAGGCCCTCCAGCACCACGTACTCCAGAGAGGGCACATCCACCCCGTAGACTAGGGGGCCGAACAGGGCCTTGACCTGCTCCACCGTGGGCAGAAGCAGGGCCTGGGCCTCCTCCTGGGTAGCGGCCTTGGCGGTGACCCGCAGCTCACATTCGCCCTCCTTGGCGTAGGGGGCCAGGGTGGGGTTTTGCATGGTATTCATCTGCTCCCGGAGCTGGGCCTCCATTTGGGACTCGCCGATGCCGAACAGCTTCAGGGTGTGGGAGGCGATGACCCCCTCGCTGAACTGCTGTAAGTAGGGCACTGCCCGGTACTGGAACATGGGCCGGCACTCGCTGGGGGGACCGGGGAGCATGATGACGTGGACTCCCTCAGCCTCAAAGGCGCAGCCGGGGGCGGTGCCCCAGTCGTTCTCCAGGATAGTACAGCCCTCAGGCAGCATGGCCTGCTGGAGGTTGTTTTCCGTCATAGTCCGGCCTGTGCGCTGGAAGTAGCTCTTGATGCGCTGGGCGGAGCCTTCGTCATAGACCAGCTTTTTCCCAAACGCCTCGGCCAGGACGTTTTTGGTCAAATCGTCGCAGGTGGGGCCAAGCCCTCCGGTGGTGATGATGATGTCCGCCCGCGCCTTGGCCAGGGAGACAGCCTCCTTGGCCCGCTGGGGGTTGTCCCCCACGACAGTGTGCCAGTAGACGTTCAGGCCCAGTGCGCTCAGGCCCTGGGAGAGAATCTGCGCGTCCAGATTTGCGATATTGCCCAATAGCAGCTCGGTGCCGACGGACAGGATTTCAACAGTGTGGGACATGGGTAACAGCTCCTTCATTTTGAATGATTGCAGGGTGTTTTCAGATAGTTGCGCAGGCTTGGAAAATTGGATATAAAGTTCACAGCCGGATTGACACCGGGAGGAAAATTTCGTATAATGATTTCATTAAAGGGGTGAGCAGTATGTTAGAAGAAAAAGATCTACAGGCAATAACCCAGCTGATGGCACAGCTATTGACCCAGCAGAAGCAGGAGATCATGCAGGACATCGAACAGAAGATGGCCCGTCAAAAGCAGGAAATCCTGGCAGAATCCACCCACAATATGCAGGTTCTGATCGACGCAGAAATCCGGCCTCAGTTCAATCTCCTGGCGGAGCAGATCCAAACCATGATGGAGACTCGCGTGGATACCGCCCGCGTGGAACGGCTGGAGGACGAAGTCAGCGTCCATAAAATGATGATCCGGCAAATCAATGAGGACTTACAGCAGCTCAAAAAAGCACAGTAGGCGGCGCGTGACGCGCCGTCTTTTTCATCCCCGAATCTGAATGCGCTCGATGCCGTCCACCGCGGCCTGGACCATCCCGTCTATATCCAACGCCTCCTCCGCGTGCTCCACCTCGCCCAGCACAGGCCGCAGCCGGGGATGCCGGGGGGTAAATACCGTGCAGCAGTCCTCGTAGGGGAGGATGGACGTATCATAGGTGCCGATTTTCCGGGAAATCTGCACGATTTCCTCCTTGTCCATCCCGACGACAGGACGCAGGACCGGCAGGTTCACCACAGCCCCGGTAACGTGCATCGCGTCCATGGTCTGGCTGGCGACCTGCCCCAGGCTCTCGCCGGTGACCAGGGCTTTTGCCCCGCAGCGGGCGGCTACTTTTTGGGAAATGCGCATCATGAACCGGCGCATGACAATGGTGAATAACTCCTCCGGGCAGGAGCGGCGCAGCTCCTCCTGGATGGCGGTGAAGGGGACCACATGGACGGTGAGCTGTCCGGTGTAGGGGGTGAGCAGCCGGGCCAGCTCCAGCACCTTGTCCTTGGCCTGCTGGGAGGTGTAGGGGTAGGAGAAGAAGTGGACCATATCCAGCGCCACTCCACGCTTGGCAATCATGTACGCGGCCACTGGGGAGTCGATGCCCCCGGACAGCAGCGCCGCCGCACGGCCGTTGATGCCCACCGGCAGGCCTCCGGCCCCCGGCTCCGGGCTGGCGTGGACATAGGCGGAATAGTCCCGGACCTCCAAAAAGACGGTAAGCTCCGGGTGGTGGACATCCACGGTCAGATTGGGATAGCGCTCGTGCAGCTCGCCTCCCACATACTGACTGAGCTGGATGGAGGTCATCGGAAAGGTCTTATCCGCCCGTTTCGTCTCCACCTTGAAGGTCCGGGCGGCGCGGAGCTTGTCCCCCAGAAATTCCTGGGCGGCGGCCAGGATCGCGTCCTTGTCCTTCTCGCAGGGCCGGGCCAGAGACAGGCCCACGATGCCGAATACTTTTTTCAGGGCCTCGTAGGCCCCCGCCACGTCGCAGGAATCCTGCATCGGCTCCACATAGGTGGCGGATTGGCGGGTGTAGACCCGGAACTGGCCGAAGGGGTGGAGGCGGCGGTGCAGATTGGCTTGCAATTTGTCCTCGAAGCTGCGGCGGTTGAGGCCTTTGAGGACCAGCTCCCCCAGCTTGAGCAGAATAATTTCGTTCATTGTGTATCGTCCTTTCGTAGGGCTGAGAATTCTTGGAATGACCTCATTATAGTCAATCGCCGGGCAATGTGCAAGAAAAATCACCGAAATAATTTGTGCCGGACGGTATATACCCGCAGTTGAAGATTTTTCCCATATGGGCTATACTATAGACTCAGAGCAATCTGAATCCACTGGAGAAGGAGGACGCACCGTGTCAAAACGCAGCGGTGGGAAATACTGGTCCGCGTCTGTACTGAAAAAACGGGGCTGGACCAACGAACTGATTCGGGAGCTTCTCCCAAAGCCGCGCATGTTCCCGTCACACAGCGGCAGTGTCCGGGTCTGGAGCCGGGAGGCGGTGCGGGAGGCGGAGCAGGAGGCCCGCTTCCTGGACGGTGCGCGGGCCGTCCATGCGTCCCAGGTCTCGGACAGGGAGAGCGGCCAGGCCTGCGCGCTGCTGGCTCAGGCCTGGAAATCCGCACAGCCGGACGGGTCCCTGGAGTGGCTCCTGGCGGAGTACTATCACCGGGCCTATCTGACCTGCCTCCCCAAGGTCACCCAGAGCCGGAAGCTCCGCTTCTCCCAGGCCACAGGGCGGATGGGAGAATTTCTGGCCCTGGAGCAGGGCGGCGGCAAGGATTTGAAGGTAGTGCTGAAAAACTTCCTCCGCACGGCTATCTGGCTGGGGGAGTGCCCCGGCCACGCCCAGGCCCGCCTGGTCCTGGAGCGCTACCCGCAGATACTGCTGTCCGCCGCCCGGCAGATTTTGGCGGAATTCCAGGCCGCCCAGCCCGAAGCCGGTCTGGAGAATTTTTTGCGGGCGGAGAATTTCCCCGTGGCCCAGCTGCTCCAGGAGGGCCTGCCCACAGTCTGGTCGGTCTGGTACGTCCCCCGCGCCATCCGGACCAGCCTGTCCCTTCTGATCGCCCTCAACCCCAAGGACGAGTATCCGGAGGCCAGAGCCATGCACCGCCATTTTGTGCTGCACCTGGGGGGCACCAACACCGGAAAAACCTATGCCGGATTTCAGCGGCTGATACGGGCGGAGACTGGGGTGTATCTAGCGCCGCTGCGCCTGCTGGCCCTGGAGGCCCAGGAAACCTTGCTGGACGCGGGGGTGCATTGCAGCCTCTCCACCGGCGAGGAGGAGGACGTCCGGGAGGGGGATACCCACGTAGCCGCCACGGCGGAAAAGCTGGAGCTGAAACGGCGGTGCGACGTGGCGGTAATTGACGAGTGTCAGATGATTGCCGACGGCCAGCGGGGCTACGCCTGGACCCGTGCGATTTTGGGCGTGCTTGCGCCGGAGATACACCTGTGCGCCGCGCCGGAGGCCAAAAATCTGCTGATTCGCCTCATTGAGAGCTGCGGCGACAGCTACGAGGTGGAGGTCCACCAGCGCCGCACGCCCCTGGTGTGCATGTCCCACAGCATAGATTATCAGCGCGTACAGCCCGGAGACGCATTGATCACGTTCTCAAAGGTGGGGGTGCTCAGTGTGGCGGAGGACCTGCGCCAGAACGGCAAGGAACCGGCCATTATATACGGGGCGCTGCCCTACTCCACCCGCCGCAAGCAGATGCAGGGCTTTCTGGCGGGCGAGATGGAATATATCGTCTCCACCGACGCCATTGGGATGGGGCTGAATCTCCCCATCCGGCGCATCATCTTCATGGAGACGGAAAAATATGACGGCGTGGAGCGCCGGGAGCTGAAGCCGGAGGAGATCCGTCAAATCGCCGGACGGGCGGGGCGGTACGGCATGTACCCCAAGGGCTACGTGGGGGCCACCCAAAATCTGGGAGCCATCCGGGCGGGGCTGGAGGCCGTCATTCCGCCGCTGCAATACGCCGTGGCGGGGTTCTCTGACCTGGTGCTCCAGGTGGATTTCGACTTGCTGGAGGTTCTGACCGAGTGGAACAGAATGTCCACGGTGGAGCCGTACCGCAAGCTGGATGTGAGCCGCTATATCTCCATCATTGCCAAGATGCGGGAGATGGGGTTCGTCCTCTCCCGCGAGCAGGAGCTTCGGGCGGCCAATATCCCCTTTGACGAGACGGATGAGAGCTTGCGGGAGCTGTTTTTCCAATTCCTGCGCCGCTGGCAGGCGGGGGAGCCTGTGGAACAGCCCGGCCTGCCGGAGGAGGAGGCGACCCTTCCGGTGCTGGAGCAGTATTACCGGAAGCTGGACCTCTATTTTTCCTTTGCCAAGACCTTCGGCTGTCCCGTGGACGAGGACAGGCTCTATGACAGCCGGGAGCGGGTGGCCGACGAGATCAACGAAATCCTGCTCCACCGCCTGCGCAGCAACATCCGCTTCTGCAGCCGGTGCGGCAAGGCGCTGCCCCTGCACCACCGGGGGCGGCTGTGCAATGCGTGCTTCCAGGCGCTGCACCACCGGAGCGCCGCCCGCATTCCCGGCCGTTTTCAGGCATAAAAAATCCGCACGGCGTCTGCCGTGCGGATTTTTTGTTCTCAGAGGGCGGCGTAGCCGAATTTATCGACCACCGCGTCCAGCTCCTGCTTCTGCTTGCACAAGGGGCACTCCTCCGGCAGATAGCTGGCGTAGCCGGGGAGGTCGTTGGTGTCGAACAGGGAGGTGACCGGCAGGCCGTCGATCTCCTTCACGTGGCTGTAGATGGCGGCGATGCCCGCCACCTTGCCCTGGTAGTATTTCACGCAGTCGATGGCTTTGCGCACGGTGCCGCCGGTGGTGACGGAGGCAAGCAGGATAAGGATATTTTTTCCTTCCAGCATAAACCGGGCATTGTCACGGAAAATGAGCTTCCCGTTGTGGCTGACGTTTTCCCGGAGTACGTTGATTTCCTGGCCGGAGTTGATGGAGCGGTAGCCGCCCTGGGTCAGATTCTGGGCCAGGCACGTACCGATAACACGGGTCCCGTCCATACAGAGGATGGTGTCCACCAGGGTATGGTGGGTCAGGTTGCGCTGGGCAAGCTGCTGGGCCACCGCCTCCGCCTCCTTCAGGCAGGACTGCTGGCGGGTCACGTCCACAAAGTAGTTGGTGTGGCTGTTCCGGGTCGCAAAGTGGCCTTGGGCAACATGCAGTGATACGTCGCCGACGCAGACTGGAATTTTAAAAAACCTGGGTTCCATAACATTGCCTCCTTTTCGTCTATACTGGGTGCGGGGGTTTTATTCAATATACCATATTTCAAATCAGATGTCCAGGGCTTTTTGTAAATTTGCACGAAAAGCGTAAAACCCGGCTCAAACGGAAAAAACTGGGCACACTATGCCAAACGGAAAGGAAGTGAAATGGATGACTGCCCATGTCAACGAAAACTGCATTGGCTGCGGCCTGTGTACGGGGATCTCTCCGGATGTGTTCACCATGACCGACGAGGGGACCGCCGCGGCGCGGGACGAGATTTTCCCGGATCAGGAGCCTCAGGTCCAGGAGGCGGCGGAGAGCTGCCCGGTGAACGCGATCGAGGTGAACTGAGGGACCGGCAGGCAGGCGTAAAAAAAGACAGCCCGCAGTTGCAGAACTGCGGGCTGTCTTTTGGACATTAATAATACTTTTTCCGGTTTTTGCGAGCGGCCTCAGACTTCTTGCGGCGCTTCACGCTGGGGCTCTCATAGTGCTCACGCTTGCGAACCTCGGCCAGCACGCCAGACTTGGCGCAGCTGCGCTTAAAGCGCTTCAGGGCGCTCTCCAAAGATTCGTTTTCTTTCACACGGACTTCCGACATTTATAATTCCCTCCCTCCGGCGCGGTCAACTCCTGCTGAACCGCGAAAGGGCCATTTGTATGGCTTTAACAGTAACATTATATTCGGTTTTTATGCAAATGTCAAGTTTTACTTTTACGGGAAATTTTGAATTTTTTGTGACCGCTCATCCCGTGGGCTGCAATTCTTTACAAAGTTCAATTCGGCTTGAAGATCAGGTTGACGAGCCGGCCCTTGACCACGATGGACTTCACCAGCGTCATGCCCTCAGCCAGCTTGGCGATTTTGGGTTCTGCCAGCGCTGTGTCTACCACGGTCTGGTCGTCGCAGCCGGTGGGCACTATGATGTTGGCTTTCAGCTTGCCGCCCACCTGCACCGCCATCTGGGTGGTGGCGGCCACGGTCTTGGCCTCGTCGTACTCCGGCCACTTCTGGAGGCACACCTGTCCGCCATAGCCGTTCAGCTCCCACAGCTCCTCGCAGAGGTGGGGGGCGAAGGGGGACAGCATCAGCAGCAGGGCCTTGTAATCGCCCTTGGTGGCGCCCTTGGCATAGAAGTCGTTGACCAGTGCCATCAGCGCGGCAATAGCGGTGTTGAACTTCATGGCCTCGATGTCGCTGGAGACTTTTTTGATGGCCTTGTGAATGGCCAGCTCATTGTCGGGGGAGTAGCCCTCGCCGTCCTTGAGCTTTTCGCTTAAATTCCAGACCCGGTCCAGGAACTTCTTACAGCCCCGCACGGACTCGTCGGACCAGGTGGCGGTCTTTTCAAAGTCGCCGATGAACATGATATACAGCCGCATGGTATCCGCACCGTAGTCCCGGATCACGTCGTCGGGGTTGACCACGTTGCCCAGGGACTTGGACATTTTCACCGAGGGCCGCAGGGCCTGATTGCCGTACTTGTCCAGCAGGGCCTGCTTTTCCTCCTCCGTGTCCACGTTGCCCACATAATGGGGGTTTTTGCCTAAAATCATGCCGTGGCTGGTGCGCTTGGCGTAGGGCTCCGCGTGGGGGATGGCCCCGATATCATGCAGGAAATTGTTCCAGAACCGGGAGTAGAGCAGGTGCAGCGTCGTATGCTCCATACCGCCGTTGTACCAGTCCACCTGACCCCAGTAGTCCAGCGCCTCCTTGGAGGCCAGGGCCTGGCTGTTGTGGGGGTCCATATACCGCAGGAAGTACCAGCTGGACCCGGCCCACTGAGGCATCGTGTCCGTCTCCCGCTTGGCGCTCCCGCCGCAGCAGGGACAGGTGGTGTTCACCCAGCCGGTCATCTTGGCAATGGGGGACTCGCCGGTGTCAGTGGGCTCGTAGCTCTCCACCTCCGGCAGCAGCAGCGGAAGCTGGTCCTCGGACAGGGGCTGCCAGCCGCACTTGTCGCACCAGATCATGGGGATCGGCTCGCCCCAGTACCGCTGGCGGGAGAACACCCAGTCCCGGAGCTTGTAGTTGACCTGCTCGTGTCCGATGCCCTTTTCCTCTAACCACTTGGTAATGGCGGGGATGGCGTCCTTGACGGTCATACCGTTCAGGAAGTCGGAATTGACCATTGTACCGGTGTCGTCCTTGGCGGTGAACGCCTCCTTCTGCACGTCCTCGCCGCCGGAGACCACCTCAATAATCTCACAGCCGAACTTTTTGGCAAAGGCCCAGTCACGGGTGTCGTGGGCGGGGACGGCCATGATGGCGCCGGTGCCGTAGGAGGCCAGCACGTAGTCGGAGATAAAAATGGGGATTTCCCGGCCGTTCACCGGGTTAATGGCCTTCACGCCTTGGAGCATCACGCCGGTCTTTTCCTTGTCGGCGGACAGCTCCGTGCGCTCAAAGTCCGATTTTTTGCCCGATTCCTCCACGTAGGCGGATACCTCGTCCCAGTTTTGCAGCTTGTCCTTCCACTGGCTGACGAAGCGGTGCTCCGGGGATATGACCATATAGGTCGCGCCGAAGAGGGTGTCGGGGCGGGTGGTGAATACCACGATGTCGTCCCCGGTGGAGGCCTTGAAGGTCACCTCCGCGCCAGTGGAGCGGCCGATCCAGTTGCGCTGCTGGGTCTTGACCCGCTCGATGAAATCGACCGTGTCCAGTCCGTCAATGAGCTTTTGGGCATAATCCGTGATTTTCAGCATCCACTGGCTTTTCTCTTTCCGGACCACAGGGGCGCCGCACCGCTCGCACACGCCCTCCACGACCTCCTCGTTGGCCAGCACGCACTTGCAGGAGGTACACCAGTTGACGGGCATGGTGGTCTTGTAGGCCAGGCCGTGCTTGTAGAGCTGGAGGAAAATCCACTGGGTCCACTTGTAGTAGCTGGGGTCGGTGGTGTCCACACAGCGGTCCCAGTCGAAGGAATAGCCCAGCATATGGAGCTGCCGGGTGAAGTTTTCAATATTCTGCTTGGTGACGACGGCGGGGTGGACGTGGTTCTTGATGGCAAAGTTCTCCGTGGGCAGGCCGAAGGCGTCGTACCCGATGGGGAACAGGACATTATAGCCGTCCATGCGCTTTTTCCGGGCGATCACGTCCATAGCGGTGTAGGGCCGGGGGTGGCCTACGTGCAGGCCCGCGCCGGAGGGGTAGGGGAATTCCACCAGGCCGTAAAATTTGGGCTTGGAGGTATCACAGTTTTTGCAGGCAAAGGTCTGGTCCTGCTTCCAGCGGTTCTGCCATTTCTGTTCAATGGCGGCAAAATCGTACTTCAATGCTATCACACTTTCCTGATTTCTGGCCTGCTTGGAGGACAGGCTCTGTGTTCCGCATCATTATATACGAAATGAGACCGGTTTGCAAGGGGGAAAGCGGGAAACGCCACAGTATTAGAACGAGTAAACTTTCTGTTAACAAACTATGAATAAGTCTGTATTTGCACTATCAGAAATAAATAAAAATTTGCTCAACAATTTGATTTTGTGCAAACCGGAATGAAAACTGATATTTGGGATATGTCTTTCTGCTACCAAAAATCGAATTTGTTCATAATTTGTTCACTCGTTCAATTACCCTGTTTTCGATGGGGGTTTCACCCTCATCCGTCACGGCTTCGCCGTGCCACCTTTCCCCGTGAGGGGGAAGGCTTATCGGTGCGACTATCGATACTACTGTGCAGTGGGGCGAGTGCCAGTATTGGAGCCTTCCCCCCTGGCGGGGGAAGGCCGACTCCCCCTGTCAGGGGGAGATGTCGAGCGCAGCGAGACAGAGGGGGTAGGGAGGCTGGCCGCAGGCCAGACGGATGAGGGGGCAGTCAAAGGACTGCTCTACTTTACGAATCAAAGTTTCCTTAACCAATTACTGATACCAGGCAAAGGCAAAGGTCCAATAAATCACTTATTTCAAAGCATGAACCAGTAAAAGAGATAAATTTTGTGCAATTTATTCCAAATTTCTTCTGGTGTTTTCGAGTATCCTATACTATAATAGGAAAACGAATCGACAAACAAGGAATGGAAGAAGGAGGCACATTCATGAAATCCTATCCGGAAATGACCAAAACCGAGCTGGAAGCCCAGCACAAGGAGCTGGCGGCGGCCTATGACCGGCTGAAAGCCAAGGGATTGAAGCTGAACATGGCGCGGGGCAAGCCCGGCCTGGACCAGCTGGCTTTGTCTATGCCCATGCTGGATACGCTGACGGCGCAGAGCGATTGTTTTACGGAAAATGGCATCGACTGCCGCAACTACGGAGAGCTGCCCGGCATCCCGGAGGCCCGGAAGTTATTT
This sequence comes from uncultured Oscillospiraceae bacterium, assembly GCA_910577805.1. Taxonomy (GTDB): domain Bacteria; phylum Bacillota; class Clostridia; order Oscillospirales; family Oscillospiraceae; genus Lawsonibacter. The sequence goes on from CAJTOE010000021.1 coordinate 17,528, forward strand.
GGCGATTATTTGGGAATACAGCCGGAGGAGGTCATCGTGGTAGGCTCCGCCTCCCTGACCTTCATGTACGACTGTATCGCGCGGGCTATGCTGATGGGCGTGCTGGGGAGCGAGAAGCCCTGGGGGAAATACGAGAAGATCAAGTTCCTGTGCCCCGTCCCCGGCTATGACCGCCACTTTACCATCTGCGAGAGCCTGGGCATTGAAATGATAAATATTCCCCTGACCGAGTGGGGTCCCGACATGGACCTGGTGGACCGCCTGGTGGCGGAGGACGAGACCATCAAAGGCATCTGGTGCGTGCCGAAGTACACCAACCCCCTGGGCGGCTCCTACTCCGACGAGGCGGTGCGCCGTCTGGCCAATCTGAAGCCCAAGGCCAAGGACTTCCGTATCTTCTGGGACAACGCCTACAACATGCACTATGTCTACCGGCACGTCCCCATCCTGAACATTTTGGAGGAGTGCAAAAAGGCCGGCAACCCCGATCTGGTCTATATTTTCGGCTCCACCTCCAAAATCAGCTTCCCCGGCGCGGGGGTGGCCTTCTTCGGCGCGTCCAAGGAAAATGTGGACTTCACCCTCAAGCAGCTCAACGCCCAGTCCATCAGCTGGGACAAGATGAATATGCTGCGGCATGTGCGGTTCTTCCGGGACCTGGACGGCCTGCGGGCCCACCTGGACAAGCACGCCGCCCTCCTGCGCCCCAAGTTCGACGCGGTGCTGCACGCCCTGGAGGGGGAACTTGCGTCCGCCGGGGTGGGGACCTGGGTCACGCCCTGCGGCGGCTACTTTGTGACCTATATGTCCATGCCCGGCTGTGCCAAGCGGATCGTCAGCCTGTGTAAGGAGGCCGGCGTGGTCCTCACCGACGCGGGCGCCACCCACCCCTACCACAAGGACCCGGAGGACAGCTATATCCGTCTGGCACCCTCCTTCCCCTCGCCGGAGGAGCTGGCCCAGGCCATGGAGGTGTTCTGCACGGCGGCCAAGCTGGCGGCAGTGGAGAAGCTTCTGGCGCAATAAATCAAAGAGATACGGCCGGCCTGGGGGCCGGTCGTTTTTTACGGAAGGGGCGAAGGGCCTGTGAGCAAGACCATCCTGTATCTGGGGTACTTCTGCCTGTACTCCATTGTGCTGCTGGTCATCGGCAAGAGCAGCCTGCGGGACGGCAGCACGCCGGAGGACTATTTTATCTGTGAACGGAAGGTGGGCCTGCCCCAGTGCGTGTGTACCTTCACGGGCACCTGGGTGTCGGCCATCACCATCCTGAGCCTGACCGGCAGCGTGTATGAGGACGGCCTGTCGGTCCTGTTCTACTCCGTGATCCCCTGGTTTCTGGGGGGCTTTCTGCTGGCGGCGGTGGCAAGGCGGCTGTACCAGAACCAAATCATCACCATCCCGGAGCTGTTCCGCCTCCGGTACGGCTCCCGCGCCCTCCAGGTGGTCTACGCCGCCATTATTATCCTGGTGTACATCTTCTATCTGGTGACCCAGTACAAGGGCTTCGGCATGATCTCCGCCGCGTTGTTCGACATCCCCTACCCGGTGGGCGTGGGCATGGTCTATCTGTTTATCCTATACACGACCTTCGGCGGCTACCGCTCCGTGGTGCGCACCGACGTGTTCAATCTCATTCTGCTGGTGCTGGGGCTGGCGGTGCTGACCGTCTCCATCCTGACGCGGGTGGGGGGACTGGGAGCGCTGTACCAAAAGGCCGGGGAGCTGACCTGCTACTCCGCCGTTCAGCTCACCCCCGCAAAAGACCCCCTGCTCTCCCTGTTCGGCGGGCGGTACACCCCCATCAGCAGCCTGAGCATGTTTTGGGGCTGGGGGCTGGGCGTGGCGGCCAATCCCCAATATCTGGTCCGGATGCTGGGGGCCAGCTCCCATATCAACGCCCGGAAAACAGTCCTGTACTCCCTCCTGCTCCTGCTGGCGATTTACTGCGCTCTGATTCACATCGGGCTGGGAATGCGGGTGCTGATGCCGCAGCTTCCGGAACCGGTCGCTACAGATGGGATAATCATTCAATTAATCAACAATGAGTTATACGGCCCCTGGAGCGGTTTCTTTCTGTTTGCGGTCTTTGGGGCCTGCGTCTCCACCGCAAATTCCCAATTACTGCTCATCGCCTCTTCTTTCTCCTATGACATCCTCCGGGGCGTCTCCCACCGGGAGGTCCCCGCCGGGCGGGTGGTCACGCTGGGACGGTTAGCAGTGCTGGGCGGCGGCACCGTGGCGATGCTGCTTACCTTGAATCCCCCGGATTTCGCCCTGTCCTACGGCGGCGACGTGTGGGGCATTGTGAGCATCCTGCTCTTCCCGCCCCTGTACGGCACGCTGTTGTCCCGGCGGCTCACCCTCCGGGGGATTTGGGCCTGCATCATCAGCGGCGCGCTGGCGATTGCCATTTTGTACCCTCTTTACTACCAGGGGGCCTTTACCGCCCACCCGGCTATGTTTGGGATGCCTCTGTCCACGGCGGTGATGGTCCTGTTTTCCCGCAAAAAGGAGGGGACGGCATGAGAGGGAAATTAGGCGCGTCCATCGAAAACAAAATCCTGGTCCCCTTTGTGTGCATCAGCCTGATTACCGTGCTGTGTTTCTGCTTTATTTTATACCGGACGGAATACAGCGTCAAAATACGCACGGAGACGGTGAACGCCCAGGCTTTGGTCCAATATATCAACACCGACATTGACGCGGGGGGCTACTGGACCAACCCCTGGGATTTAGTGGAAAAATACGCCGCCACCTACCAGGGGGACAGCCTGTTCCTCTACACCGCCAGGGACGAGCCTCTGTTCAGCCGCCGGGAACTGGGGGACGCGGAGCTGGTCCTGGCGGACAGCCAGGATAACCGGCTGGGCTGGCGGGTGCTGTACTCCCTGGACCGGAACGCGTTACGACTGGAGTTCATTGAGGAACAGCGCTATATGATTTTGGCGGCGGTGGCGATGCTGCTGGTCATTGTCCAGGCCAGCGTGGTCATTGCCTACAACATCTCCGCCCCCATCCGGCAGCTAAGCAAGATGTGTACCCTGGTCAGCCGGAACCCAGGCGGGTCCGAGGACCTGGCGGTGGAGTACACCGGGCGGCGGGACGAGGCGGGCCAGCTGGCCGCGGCCTTCCAGTCCATGATGGAGAACGTGCGCAGCTACACCCAGGCCCTGAACCGGATCAAAACCCTCAACGAGAGCATCGTTGCCAATCTGCCTCTGGGGGTGGCGGTCTACGATTTGGACGGCCGGGTCATCTTCCAGAACCTCCGGGCGGACGGGATGCTCCGGCAGGCCGGGGAGCAGGACAAGCAGGGCCGGGACCTGGGGGCGCTGCTGGCGGATTTGGTCCGCCGGGAGCCGGTGCTTCCCAGCTCCGTGCGGCTCTACGGCCAGGAGGGCCGGGTGCGGGACTACGAGCTGGGGGCCTGGGCGCTGCACAGCCCTGACGGCACGGTCTGGGGGACCCTGTGTACCATTGACGACGTGACCTACCACAACCACATGGAGGAGAAATTGAGCCGGGAGGAGCGGCTTGCTTACACAGGCCGTCTGGCCGCCGAGGTGGCCCACGAGATCCGGAACCCTCTGGCCGGCATCCGGGCGGGCTTGCAGGTGATCGGCCCCAAGCTGGACCAGGAGCGGGACGCCATGCTGTGCCGGGAGATGGTGCGGGAGGTGGACCGGGTGAATCTGCTGATTGAAAATCTGCTGAATCTGTCCCGCCAGCGGGACAGCGAAAAGACCACGGTAAGCCTCAACGCCCTGTTCGACGAGCTTTTGATGCTCTATTTCAAGGTGGCGGAGAACAAGGGCATAAACCTCTCGGTAGAGGCGGAGGGAGAGCTTTGGCTCTTCGCCGACGAACAGCAGCTGCGTCAGATACTCATTAATCTCATCAACAACAGCATCAAGGCCATGCCCAGGGGCGGGCGGGTCAATCTCACAGGCCGGGCGGCGGCGGACGGCGTGACCGTGACAGTGGCGGACAGCGGCCCCGGCATCCCCCGGGACAAGCTGGAACGCATCCTGCGGGGGGAGGACGGCGGCTTGGGGCTGTCCATCGTCCACCGGCTGCTGGAGCAGAACAGCGGCACGCTGCACATCTACAGCACCCCCGGCCAGGGGACCCAGATGGTCCTGAACTTCCATGGAACAGGAGGAAGCAATGAAGTATAAGGTATTGGTGGTCGATGACGAATTTCTCATCCGCATGACCCTGGAGAGCGGCCTGTCCGACCGGGGCTACCAGGTGGAGAGCGCCCCCGGCGTGCGGGAGGGCCTGGAGCGTGCGGAGGCTTTACGGCCCCATGTGGTTCTGCTGGACAACCGCCTGGGCAGCGAACGGGGGATGGAC
>CAJTOE010000022.1 GCA_910577805.1 uncultured Oscillospiraceae bacterium
GCATCAACGGCGGCGCCCTGGAGCTGTCCTCCATGGGCATCCGGGTCAGCCCCGAATCCCTGGACCGCCAGCTTACCCTGGCCGGGTGCGACAGCCGCCGGGAGCTGCCCTTCCACAAGGCTCTGCTGGCCGGAGAGCTGCCTTTGACCATGGGCGGCGGCATCGGCCAGTCCCGCGTGTCCATGATCCTGCTGGGCAAGGCCCACGTGGGCGAGGTCCAGGTGTCCCTGTGGGACGACGAAACCATGAAAATCTGTGAAGAAGTTGGTGTCATGCTGTTATGAAAAAACTGCAAAGCAAATGTCTGATCTTTTGTCTGATCGCTGCGCTGCTCCTCCCCACGGCCTACGCCCAGGAATCCTCCCTGGAGACCTCCGCCCAGGCGGCGGCCCAGACCGCTATGGCCTACAGTGAGGCAGTCAGCGTCCAGTACGCCCTGTGGCAGGATGGGGAAGCCGTCCTCAGCGGCCACGTGGGAGTTTATTCCAAAACCGAAAACACCGCCCTGACAGACGACCATCTGTACGGCATCGGCTCCATCAGCAAGGTGTACACCGCCGCCGCTATGTCCGAGCTGGTGACCCAGGGAAAAGTAGACCTGGATAAGCCGGTGACCACCTATCTGCCCGACTTCAAAATGGCCGACCCGCGCTATAAGGACATCACCGTCCGGATGCTGCTCAACCACTCCTCCGGCCTGATGGGCAGCGCCGGCGGAAACTCCTTCCAGTTCAACGGCCAGGTCCTGGACTACCCCCTGGACCACCTGCTGGAGCGGCTGTCCACCCAGACCCTCCAGGCCGCGCCGGGGGCCTACAGTGTCTATTCCAACGACAGCTTTTCCCTGGCCCAGCTGGTCATCGAGCGGGTGTCCGGTATGGATTTTACCCAGGTTCTCCACAAATATTTTACCGAGCCTATGGAGCTGGAAAACACGCTGACTCCCTGGGACAGCTTTGACCGTGACCGGCTGGCCCGGACCTATCTCGGCGCAGAGACCCGCCACACCCCCGCGGAGACCTTGGCGGTGCTGGGCACCGGCGGCATATACGCCAACGCCAACGATCTGGCGCAGTTCGGCATCCATCTGTCCTGCATCGACCGGCTCATGGGCGACGAGTACGCCAGCGGCATGTGGCCTGAGGACTCCGAGGGCGACGCGCTGGCCTACGGCCTGGGCTGGGACAGCGTGCATATGTTCCCCTTCAGCCAGAACGGCATCCAGGCCCTGGTCAAGGGCGGCGATACCCTGGCCTACCACGCGGGGCTGGTGGTCCTGCCGGAGTACAATATGTCCTGCGCGGTGCTGTCCTCCGGGGGCAACAGCATTATGAACGAGCTGGCCGCCGCCCGTATCCTGATCGACGCGCTGAAAGAGCAGGGCGTGGAAATCAAAGAGGACGCGGCCCTGGACAAGGCTGAATTTGCCGCCATGCCGGAGGAGCTGACCAAGCTCAGCGGCATGTACGGCACCTCTACCCTGGTCTATCAGGTGGGCGTGGAGAAGGACGGCAGCTTTTCGCTGGAAATCTTCGGCTCCGGAAAACCCCTCACCGCCAAATACTGCGCCGACGGCTCCTTCCGGGACGAGGAAAATTCCATGCTCTTCCGGCTGATTCCCGAAGAAAACGGTCAGGTCTATCTGTACCAGAAGGTTTACTCGCCCCTGCCCGGCCTGACTACCATGTGCAACGCCAGCTATGTGGCCCAGCGGCTTCCGGAGTACACCCCCGACGCGGCCACTCAGGCCGCTTGGACCGCCCGCGAGGGGAAAGGCTATGTCCAGATTGACGAGCACTACTCCTCCGCCCTCTACGGCCTGAGCGGCGTATATGCCAGCGTCAGCTTTGCCACCAGTCCGTCAGGCTATATGATTTCCAATCAGCTCACCGGACCCGACGAGGCCACGCCCTTCGTCCAGATTCCCGGCGTGGGAAGCCGGGACAGCAGCGTGATTGAGTGCTATGACAAGGACGGCGTGGAATATCTGCGCATCAACGGCTGCAACTACATGGACGCAGAGTATGTGAACGATATCTACCCCGGCAGCGCCTCCCGCTGCACCATTCAGCCCGGTGAATCCGCCCATTGGTACTGGACCGGAGACGCCGCCGGCAAGACCATGACGGTCCAGGTGCCGGAGAAGGGCGGGTTTTACGTGTACGACGCGGCCATGCAGCTGGTAGCCAGCTCCTGGCTCTACGGCGATACCAGCGTGGTCCTGCCCCAGGACGGCGCAGTCGTCTTTGCCGGAGACGTGGGCCAGGCCTTCCACATTACACTGAAATGATGCGCTACGAGATCGTTCCCATGGACCGCAGCCACCTGGAGAGCATTGCCGCCTTGGAGCGGCAATGCTTCTCCGCGCCTTGGAGCATTCCCATGCTGGAGGAGGAGTTATTTAACCCCCAGGCAAGCTTTCTGGTGGCGGAGGGGGAAAACGGGCAGGTTTTGGGCTATGCGGGCTTGCAGGTGGTGCTGGACGAGGGCTACATTGCCAACATCGCCGTGGACCCCAAATGGCGGCGGCAGGGCCTGGCCGGTGAGCTGCTGGAGGTCTACTGCCGGTTCGCCCAGGCCCATCTGGCCTTTCTGACCCTGGAGGTCCGGGCCTCCAACGAGGCGGCCATTGCCCTGTATGTCAAGCACGGCTTTGTCCAGGCGGGTGTTCGGAAGAACTACTATCAGGACCCGAAAGAAGACGCGCTTATCATGACCCGCGAATTTCACCGGGAGGGAGAGGCATGAACAAAATCGAGCTGCTTGCCCCCGCCGGGGATATGGAGCGTCTGCAAATGGCCGCGGCCTACGGAGCGGACGCGGTGTATCTGGCCGGAACGTTATTCGGAATGCGGTCCTTTGCGGGGAATTTCTCCCCGGAGGAGCTGAAAACGGCCGTGGAGTTCTGTCACAGGCGCGGGGTGCGGGTCCATGTGACCTGCAACACCATGCCCCGCAACGAGGAGGTTGCCCGCCTGCCGGACTGGCTGTCCTATCTGGACGGGCTGGGGGTGGACGCGGTCATTCTGGCGGATGTGGGGGTGCTGTCCCTGGCGGCGAAGCACGCCCCCCATGTGCCCCGGCACATCTCCACCCAGGCCAGCATCGTCAACTACCAGTCCGCCAGGGCGTGGTACGAGCTGGGCGCACAGCGGGTGATCCTGGCCCGTGAACTGACCCTGGAGGAGATCCGGGAGATCCGGGCCAAAACGCCGAAGGAGCTGGAGATGGAGGTCTTTGCCCACGGCGCCATGTGCGTGAGCTATTCGGGGCGGTGCCTGCTGTCCAACTACATGACCGGCCGGGACTCCAACCGGGGTGCCTGCGCCCAGCCCTGCCGGTATCAGTACGCCCTGATGGAGGAAAAGCGTCCCGGCGAATATTTTCCCGTCTATGAGGAAAACGGGGAGACTTATATTATGAACTCCCGCGATATGTGCATGATCGACCACGTGGCAGAGCTGATGGACGCGGGGCTGGACTCCCTGAAGCTGGAGGGCCGGGCCAAATCGGCCTACTACGCCGCCATCGTCACAGGGGCCTACCGCCACGCCATCGACGCGGCGGCGGCTGGGGTCCCGCTGGACCCGGTGTGGCGGGACGAGGTGGAGCATATCAGCCACCGGCACTACTCCACCGGCTTTTTCTACGGCCAGCCGGGGCAGTTCACCGAGGACTCCCGCTATGTGCGGGACTGGCAGATCGTGGCAAAAGTTCTCTCCTGCGGGGAGGACGGACGGGCGCTGCTGACCCTCAACAACAAATTCGCCGTGGGGGACGCGCTGGAGCTGGTCGGTCCCGACGTGCGGCCCCAGGCGCTGTGCGCAGAGCGGCTGTGGGACACGGACGGCACTCCCCTGCCGGAGGTCCGCAAGCCGCAGATGCAGTTTTATATGGACCTGCCTCAGCAGGTCCCGCCGCTTTCGCTTTTGAGGCGGTGCAGTGTATAAAAAACACGGAGGGCATAGCCAAACGGCCATGTCCTCCGTGTTTTTTCGGTATTACAGACAAGTATCCCGCACGTAAAATTCGGTGTTTTCCTCCCCCTGGGGGACGATCTCGAACCGGTCCAAGGCCCGGATGAGCTTGGACAGCTTGGAAAAGCCGTAGTTCCGGGGGTCGAAGTCCGGCTTCTTTTTCAGCAGCAGATTGCCCAGCTTGCCCATGTGGGCCAGGCCGTCCTCCTCGCACAGGTCCTCCACGGAACTGGCAATCAGCTCCACGATGTCCACCGGCGCGGGGCTGGAGGCCTGGGCACTTTTTTTGCTCTCCTTCTTGCAGGAGGATTTTTTAGCGGCCTGCTCCGCCCGCTTCTCCGCCTCGGCGGCCTGCTTGGCCGCGGCCCGGATGATTTCAATGTACACGAACTTGTCACAGGCCACGATAAAGGGCTGAGGAGTCTTTTTCTCCCCCATGCCGTACACCTTCATGCCCGCCTCCCGCAGGCGGGTGGCCAGACGGGTGAAATCCGAGTCGCTGGACACCAGCACAAAGCCGTCGCAGTTGCCGGAATAGAGAATGTCCATTGCGTCGATAATCATGGCGGAGTCGGTGGCGTTTTTGCCGGTGGTGTAGCTGTACTGCTGGACGGGCGTAATGGCGGTTTCCAGCAGGATGGACTTCCAGGAGTTCATGTTGGGGGCGGTCCAGTCGCCGTAGATGCGCTTGATGGTTGGGGTCCCGTAGACGGCCACCTCGGCCATCACGTCCTTCATTGCGGTGCGGGAGGCGTTGTCTGCGTCGATCAGAACCGCCAAACGCAAATCGCGCTCGTTGTCAGGCATGGTGTTCACGCTCCTCAATCAAAAAATACGTTCCAGTGTTCCGCGCGGCGGGCGTCAAAGCACATTTTGATCTGCTCCGCATTGTTTTTTTCCTCCGCCAGCTTCGGCAGCTCGTCCAGGCCGAAGAAGCCGCTGGCTACGGTCTCGATATTGGGGGTAAACTCCCCGCCCAAAACAGAGCACATGACAAAAATCTTGCAGACCTTGTAGGCGTGGACAGGCCGGTTGTGCTTCTCCCGGTCCTGGACGGCGATCACCCAATCGGCGCTCACGTCCAGGCCCGCCTCCTCCTTGACCTCCTTGACGGTGTTCTCCTTGGCGGAGATGTTCACGTCACACCAGCCTCCGGGCAGGGACCACTTGCCGTCGTTCTCCTGGACCAGCAGGATTTTGCCGTCCTGAAAGACCGCCGCCCGCGTCTCCAGCTTGGGGGTCTGGTAGCCGATTTCGCAGCAGAACAGGTCCTTGACCTTGTCCAGAGGGATTTCGCTTTTGTGCGCAATCATTTCGGCCGCGATTTCCCGGATGCGCTCGAAGCGCTCCTCATCGTAGGGGTCCTTGGTGTAGTGTATGCCCGCCTGGGCCAGGCTTTGCAGCTCCACCGCCCATTGCAGCCATTTTTCGTTTTGTTCCATGGTTATGGCCCTTCTTCTTTCCGATTATATCTTTGATTCGTAACGTAGAGCAGCCCTTCGGCTTCACCCTCATCCGTCTGGCCTTCGGCCATCCACCTTCCCCCGTGAGGGGGAAGGTGGCACCGCCGCAGGCGGTGACGGATGAGGGTGAAACTCACAGTTTCCTCTACTTTACGAATTGAAAATCTGAATTCGTTCCTCTTGACTTATTGTTTCTGTTTGGAGTATAATAAAAGCAAGAGGGGCTGACCTGGTGGCACAGGTCACACGGCTTTTCCTCACAAGATTTATAATCCGTAGAAATGCCGGTTTCCTATGCGGGGGGCCGGTTATTTCTTTTTCGTGACATAACTTGCACTAATTATACCACATTCTGAAAGGATTACAAGCCCATGGATACGCTTCTGGCTCAGCTCCCCATCCCCCTGCTGGTGTGGTATCGGGAAAACGCCCGGACCCTGCCTTGGCGCAGCAACCCCACCCCCTATCATGTATGGGTATCCGAAATCATGCTCCAGCAGACCCGCGTGGCGGCGGTCCTGGACTACTACCGGCGGTTTCTGGACGCGCTCCCCACGGTGCAGGCCCTGGCAAACTGCCCGGAGGACCAGCTCATGAAGCTGTGGCAGGGCCTGGGCTACTACAGCCGCGCCCGCAACCTGCAAAAAGCCGCCCGGCAGGTCATGGACCTGCACCAGGGAGAATTTCCCAGCCGTTACGAGGACATCCGCGCCCTCACCGGCGTCGGGGACTACACCGCAGGGGCCGTCGCCTCCATCGCGTTCGGACTGCCCGTCCCGGCGGTAGACGGCAACGTGCTGCGGGTAGCGGCGCGTATTACCGGAGACAGCTCCGATATCGCCTCCCCGGCCTTCAAAAAGCAGACCGCAAAAGCCCTCGCCCAAATCATCCCCACAAAGACTCCCGGCGACTTCAATCAGGCTATGATGGAGCTGGGTGCCGTAGTCTGTCTGCCCAACGGCGCGCCCCTCTGTGAGAAATGCCCCGCCGCCCCCTTCTGCCGGGCGCACCTGGAGGACCGCACAGGCGAACTGCCCTGCAAGGCCCCCAAAAAGCCCCGCAAAATCGAAAAGAGGACGGTTTTCCTCCTCTTTTACGAAAACCAGGTGGCTCTGCGCCGGCGGCCGGGCCGGGGCCTGCTGGCGGGACTGTGGGAGTACCCCAACGAGCTTGCAGGGGCCGGGCTGGATGAATTTGGCGTCTCCCCCGCCGAGACCTGGGCCGCGGGCGCCGGAAAGCACATCTTCAGCCACATCGAATGGCACATGACCGGACTGGGGGCGCGGCTGGACTCCCCCGCCCTGCCGGAGGGTTGGGTGTGGGCAAATCGGGAGGAGCTGTCCCAAACCTACGCCCTGCCCAGCGCCTTTCGGGCCTTCCAGGCCCACGTGGAGGAGCGGCTATGATCTGCAATCTCTGTCCCCGCCGGTGCGGCGCGGTACGCACAGAAGCCCAGGGCGAGGGCCGCTGCGGAATGCCGGCGCTTCCAGTGGCGGCGCGGGCCGGCCTCCACCACTGGGAGGAGCCTCCCATCTCCGGGACGCGCGGGTCCGGGACCATCTTTTTTTCGGGCTGTTCTCTGGGGTGCGTGTTCTGTCAAAACGAGGAGATCAGCCACAAAAACTACGGCAAGGTTTTGGGGGAGGAGACGCTGTGGGCCATCATGGACCGGCTCGTCGGCCAGGGTGCGCATAACATCAATCTGGTCAACCCCACCCACTTTGCCCACATCGTCCAAAAGCTGCCCCCGCTCCCGGTCCCGGTGGTGTGGAACTCCGGGGGCTACGACCGGGTGGAGACTCTGCGGACCCTGGAGGGCAAAATTTCTGTCTATCTGCCGGATTTGAAGTACCTGGACCCCCGCCCGGCCCAGCGCTACTCCGACGCGCCGGACTACCCGGAAATTGCAAAAACCGCCATCCGGGAGATGGTCCGTCAGACCGGCCCCTGTGTCCTGGACAAAAACGGTCTGTTGGTCCGGGGGACTATCCTCCGCCATCTGCTCCTGCCAGGACAGCTGGAGGGGGCAAAGCAGGTGATGGACTGGGTCGCAGGCGAATTTCCCCCCAAAACGGTGCTGTTTTCCCTTATGGGCCAGTACACTCCCTGGGGACGGGCGGACCAGTTCCCCGAAATCAACCGGAAGCTGCGCCGGGGAGAGCTTCGGGCCGCCCAGTCGTACATGGACAACCTGGGTCTGGAGGGCTTTACCCAGGACCTGGAGAGCGCCCAGCGGGCGTTCACACCGGATTTTGATTTGACAGGCTTATGAAAATGGCGGACGCCGGAGCGTCCGCCATCTTTTCTTTTATTCTTCCGCCATTGCTTTGGCTTCTTCGATGGCCTTCTGCTGGGCGGCAGGGGGGCAGTCCTCGTAGCGGATGAAGTGGAAGGTGAAGGAACCGCGGGACTGGGTCATCGCCCGCAGGTCGATGGCGTAGGTGGTCATCTCCGCCATGGGCACCTCGGCCTCCACGATCTGCTCGCCGTTGTCGGTGGGGTTCATGCCCATGACACGGCCCCGGCGCTTGTTCAAATCGCCGATCACGTCGCCCATGTAGCTGTCCGGGATGGTGACCTTCAGTTCACCGATTGGCTCCAGGAGCACGGGGCTGGCCTCAGGCAGAGCGGCCTTGTACGCCAGCTGCGCGGCGGTCTTGAAGGCGATTTCCGAGGAGTCCACCGGATGGTAGCTTCCGTCGTACAGCACGGCCTTCAGGTTCACCACAGGGTAGCCCGCCAGCACGCCATGCACGCAGGCCTCCCGTAAGCCCTTTTCTACCGCCGGGAAAAAGTTCTTCGGCACGGAGCCGCCGAACACTTCCTCGGCAAAGACCATCTCTTCGGCATCGGGGTTCGGCTCAAAGCGGATCCACACGTCGCCGAACTGGCCGGAGCCGCCGGTCTGCTTCTTATGACGGCCCTGCTTCTGGACGGTCTTGCGGATTTTTTCACGATAGGCCACGCGGGGCTCCTTCAATGTGGCCTCCACGTTGAAGCGGGATTTCAGCTTGGCTACCAGCACATCGATCTGGATGTCGCCCGCGCCGGTCACCACCATCTGGTGGGTCTCGCCGTTATTGACCAGGGTAAAGGACGGGTCCTCCTCGTTGAGGCGGTTCAGGCCGGCGGCAATCTTGTCCTCCTGGCCGCGGGTCTTGGGCAGGATGGCTACGGAGTAGCAGGGTTCGGCGAAGGGGATGGGGGCCAGGGTGACCACCTTACGGTTGTCGCACAGGGTATCGCCGGTCTTGACCTTATCCATCTTGCCGATGGCGCCGATATCGCCGCAGGACAGTTCTTTGACCTCCTCGGCCTTCTTGCCGCGCATCACGTACAGACGGCCCAGCTTCTCGGTGGAGCCGGTGCGGGCGTTCACCAGAGTCAGGTCGGAGGTGATCGCGCCGGACAGGACTTTGATGAAGGAGTACTTGCCGTACTGGTCGGCCATGGTCTTAAAGACCAGCGCGCAGGGCACGCCGCCGGGAGAGACCGCGAACTCCTCCTTGACGCCGTCCGCGTTGACGCCCTTGCGCAGGTTGCCCTCCGTGGGGTTGGGGAGCAGGTCCACGATATGGTCCATCAGCATCAGGGAACCCAGCAGGTTGATGGCGGAGCCGCACACCACCGGGAACAGGGACAGCTCCCGCACGCCCTGGCGCAGGCCCTGGATCATTTCCACATAGGTAAAATCCTCGCCGGAGAAGAATTTGTCCATGAACTCCTCGCTGGTCTCGGCCACGGACTCCTTCAGCGCGTCGTTGAACTCGGTGATGACGTCCTCCTTGCCCTCCGGCACGTCGATCTCCACCCGCTTGCCGTTCTGCATCTCGAAGGCACGCTTATTCAGTACGTCGATGATGCCGGTGACCCGCTTGTTCTCGTCCCAGATGGGGATGACCAGGGGGGCGATCTTGTTGCCGAAGCGCTCCCGGAGCGCGTCGAAGGTAGCGTTATAGTCGGAGTTCTCCTCGTCGGTTTTGGAGATGTAGAGGAACCGGGGCATATCCCGCTCCTCGCAGTATTTCCAGGCCTTCTCCAGGCCCACGGAGATACCGTCCTTGGCGGAGCAGACGATGATGGCCGCGTCCGCCACCTGAAGGGCCTCCATCACCTCGCCGGCGAAGTCGAAGCCGCCGGGGCAGTCCAGGACATTGATCTTGGTGCCCTTGTACTCCAGGGGGGCGACTGCCATAGAGATGGAGATCTGACGGCGGACCTCCTCAGGGTCGAAATCGCAGGTGGTGTTTCCATCTGCGGACCGGCCCATACGGTCGATTGCACCGGTCATATACAACAGGCTCTCCGCCAGGGCGGTTTTGCCGCTGCCGCCATGGCCCAGCAGACAGACGTTGCGAATGTTTTGCACAGAATAGCTCATGATCGTTTCCACTCCTTATATGTTGGGATAGCGCGGGTGAATTAGCTATTGGCTATTATACCTCAAAATCCAAGGGATGACAACCTAAATTTTTTGCAATTTCGCAATTTCCATCTCTTTCTGGACGAAATACTCCGGCAGAGGGCACTCCAGCTCCACCAGCGCCCCGGTGGAGGGGTGGCGGAACCGCAGCCGCCGGGCATGGAGGCACTGTCCCGCCAGACCGGGGACCGGCTTTTTGGCTCCGTAGACCGTGTCCCCCAGCAGGGGGTGGCCGATGGAGGCCAGGTGGACCCGTATCTGGTGGGTGCGGCCCGTCTCCAGGCGGCATTCGATGTGGGTGAAGCCGGGGTAACGAACCAGCACAGTGTAGTGGGTGACCGCCGCCCGGCCCCGCTGGCGGTCCACCGCCATTTTTTTCCGGTCCGTGGGGTGGCGGCCGATGGGGGCGGAGATCGTCCCCTGGTCCTCCCGCAGCCCCCCGACGGCAATGGCCTCGTAGACCCGCGCCAGGGAGTGATCCTGGAGCTGCTCCGCCAGGGCCAGATGGGCCTGGTCGTGCTTGGCGGCGATCAGCAGGCCGCTGGTGTCCCGGTCGATCCGGTGGACGATGCCTGGGCGCAGCTCCCCGTTGATGCCGGACAGGGAATCCCCGCAGTGGAAGAGCAGGGCGTTGACCAGGGTACCGTCCGGGTGGCCGGGGGCCGGGTGGACCACCAACCCCACCGGCTTGTTGACCACGATCACGTCTGCGTCCTCGTAGATAATATCCAGGGGGATATTCTGGGGCTTCAGGTCCAGGACCGGCTCCGGGTCGGGGATTTCTACCAAAAACTGGTCCCCCGCTGCGGTCAGATAGCTTTTCTTCACCCGCTTTCCGTTGACCGTCACCGCCCCTGTCTCCAGCAGGCGCTGGGCGGCGGAACGGGTCAGCCCGGAAATGCAGCGGGGGAGCAGGGCATCCGCCCGCTCCCCTGACTGGTCAGCCGTTATGATCTGTTTCATGCAGTTCCTCCAGCTTGGACGTGAACAGCACGTAGTAGGCAAAGGCGGCGAAGCCCCCCACTACAATGCAGATATCCGCTACGTTGAATACGGCAAAATCCATAAACAGCACATTGAACATGTCTACCACATAGCCCCGGAACGCCCGGTCGATCAGGTTCCCCACCGCTCCCGCCAGCAGCAGAGTGACCGTCAGACGGCCCAGAGGCTTTTGGAATGGAATGCCCTTCCACAGGCACCAGCCCAGCAGTACGGACATAACCAGAGAAATTCCCGCCAGAATCCAGGTATGCTCCGAGAAGATGGAGAAGGCCGCGCCGGTATTCCGTACGTAAGTCAGATCCACGAGATAGGGCAGAAACGGCACATGCTCCCCCACGGGGATATGGGTCATTACCTGGAGCTTTACGAATTGATCCAGGGCCACCAGGGCGGCGGCTAAGAGAAAATAGAGCATTTCAACGGCTCCTTTGTCAGTGTTTGCCGCTATTGTATCATTTTTTTACCGGAAGCGCAAGCCGGTCCAGCGCGGACAGCAGAGGGATGCCCAGGCCATAGCACACCACAAGCTCCCCGATCCCCACGCTCAGGGCGTTCAGGGCGTAGGCGGTCCAGAAGCCCGCGCCGAAGCCCACCTCGGCGTAAGCGATGGTCGCGCCCACCAGAATGGCGTTGCACAGCACCGGGGGCAGGGGGGCCAGATAGCGGCTTGGCATCCGCATGGTGAGCAGGCAGGCCAGCAGCGTGGCTCCGGAGCCGACTACCATATCCAGCAGGCCGTAGGGAGAGAGCAGGTTGGCCAGCAGACAGCCGATGAACAGGCCCGGCGCGGCGGCAGGGCACACAAAGGGCAGGACGGTGAGGGCCTCCGCCAGGCGGAACTGCACTGGGCCGTACTGCGGGATGGGCAGGAGCATGGTCAGGGCTGCGTAGACTGCGGCCAGCACGGCGGCCAGGGTCAGGTCACGGGTGGAAAATTTGGACATAAAAAAACCTCCATTTTCTTTTTTAGAGAACGGCGGGTCACAAAAGCGGCCCCCGAACGAACGCACCAGGGTGGGCTGGTACGCTTGGACGAGATGTGGGAACTCGTCAGGGGGTATCTTATCATAAATGCGGGGGCTTGTCCAGGAAAATGTGGAGGGCTGCTCCATGTCAAAAATCACAGACGATTTCAGCACAAAAAAGGCGGTCCGCAAACCGGACCGCCTTTTCCTCAGCTCCTGCAATTATTGTTATTGCAGCCGTTGCTGCTGCCGCACCCACTGGTGTTACAGTTATTGCTGCAGCCGTTATTGCACGAACAGCCGCAGTTGCTGCCCGCCAGACTGTTCGGCGGGAAAAATTCGTCCACCGGGAAGTCCACGTGACGGAACATATCGCAGGGGTCCTCCTGGCAGATGTCCCCGCAGGCGCAGGTGCATTCCTTCTGGGGCAGGCAGTAGTCGTACACCGGAATCAGAAGCTGGGTGTCCCGCTCCAGACGGATGATGGAGAACTGTCCCAGGCTGACGTACAGCCGCCGGGTATCGCAGCCCAGCAGCAGCTCCTCCGGGAAGCAGGCCGCTACCGCCAAGGGGATGTCGCAGCAGCACTCGCAGGGGCCGCAGTCGCACACGTCCACCAGCTTCATCCCCAAAATCAGCGGGTCCACCGACTCCACCACCGCCTGGGGCACACTGGTGGCCGGCAGGTTCTGTACGTCGGGACCGTTGGGGTTGTACTGGGACGAAAATACCTTTGCGCTGGACTCGCTGCCGTACAGGATGGCCCGCTTGTCAAAGACTGCCAGGCCGTAGACCTCCACCGGGCGGACCGCGCCGATGAACGCGTCTGCGGTGATCCGGTAGTAGTACCGGACGTCCACGGTATAAAAGCCCTTGTTGAACGTGATAGGCTCCACGTCGATGTAGGCGGTGAGCAGCTCGGCGCTGCCGCCGCGGACGGACTGCGCACGCTCCACGATCTCCTGGGAGCTGCGGGTGAGGTACACGCGTAAATCTTCAATGCAGTCCTTATCCTTGCACGAATCGAAAATCTTTTTGGTGTGTATGCACACGGCCTCCTGGAAGCTGTTGCAGCTCCCGCTGACCGGACCGGGTGTGACCCTTTCAGGCATAATGGATTCCCTCCTATGTTGGTTCATGGAACGGCGGACCGTTCCGGGTAGGTTTTCGCTACACACCATACTATGCTTGCGCCGCAATTTGGTGACCCCCTTGCTCTTCCCGCCGGTTCATTGTATAATAGACCGATACCACACCTATTTTACGTCTACACAGGAGGTCCGCTATGCCAAGAATCGGTTTTATCCAAAACGATCTCGACCTGAAAATGATGATCCTATACCTGATGGACCGGGTCGCCGCGCCCATTTCCTTCTTGCAGCTGCTGGACCTTGCCATGTGCGACTCCGGCGTGGACTATTTCTCTCTCTCCCAGGCCGTGGGCCATATGGTGGAGACGGAGCATCTGTCCCTGGAAGAGGGCCGCTACGCCATTACGGAAAAGGGCCGGCGCAACAGCAAGATCTGTGAGGACAGCCTGCCCTTTTCGGTCCGGCGGCGGTGCGACGCGAATCTATCCGCCCTCAACCAGACCCTCCGGCGGCAGGAGCAGGTGCAGTCCGACATCCTGCCGAACCAGGACGGCTCGTGCATGGTGCGGCTGTTCCTGGCCGACGGGGGCGGGGTGCTGATGGAGGCCAAGCTCTACGCCCCGACCCAGGAAATGGGAGAAAAAATGGCCCAGCGCTACCAGCAGGAGCCGGAAAGGCTGTATCAGCTTATCGCCGGTTTTTTGAATGAGGACTGAGGTTTTGCAGCATTCCGTCCGCCGGATTATGGCGGGCGGAAATTTTTTTATCTTTTTTCCACGTTAGGTGTACGCAAACGTACACCTTTTGCCGGTTTTCCGGCATTTATGCGGGGGTGCGCATGAGTCTTCACCCTTTTCCCCCCCTCATCCGTCACCGCCTGCGGCGGTGCCACCTTCCCCCGCCAGGGGGGAAGGCTTTTCACAGCGTCTATCGAGACTGCTGTGCAGTCATGCAAGTGCCAGTGTCTGTGCCTTCCCCCTCACGGGGGGAGGCACGGCGAAGCCGTGACGGATGAGGGTGCCCCCACATCTCACTATATTTCAAGGAGGAACACAACATGTCAACCAATCACACACCGATCTATGATTTCTGCCTCTGGCAGCCGGAGGACCGTGTCCTGCGAGTCGATTTCAACGAGAACAACCTGAAAATCGAATCCGAGCTGGCGGGGCTGTCCAGACGCACCTTTGCCCTGGAGCAAAAGACCTCCAGTCTGGAGGGCACCGCGTTCACCACGAAAAATCCCCAGGTCCATTTCGGGTCCTACGTGGGGGACAGCATGGAGAAACAAACCATCACGCTCGGGTTCCGGCCCAAGCTGGTGCTGGCTCTGCGC
This sequence comes from uncultured Oscillospiraceae bacterium, assembly GCA_910577805.1. Taxonomy (GTDB): domain Bacteria; phylum Bacillota; class Clostridia; order Oscillospirales; family Oscillospiraceae; genus Lawsonibacter. Next base: position 14,261 of record CAJTOE010000022.1, read on the forward strand.
AGCACGTTCCAGACCGGGACCGGCACGTACTACCACAGCGGCATGGCCCTGGACGGAGTCCTCTCGTCCGCCGGCGTGGGCATCCTGGACAACGGCTTCGAGGTCTACAACCGCGACAACGGCGATATCCGCTACCGCACCAACGAATACGGTCATACGTACATTTACTTGGCGGTAAAGTGACGAACAGGGGAAGCCTCCGGGCCCTTGCGGACCCGGAGGCTTCTCTGAGGATGTCTGTTTTCGCACTTAGGGGGTTGGAAAATTACGCACTAGGAGTAGTTTCCGTCAGATTGCCGTTCAAGCCGTTGAAGTAGAAGGTGAAGGTGGCATCCGGCGTTGTTTCCGCGCCTTCGGTCGCACCAGCTTTCTCACTTCCAGTGAATTCGACCTTCAGCGCGCAGGGTTTTGTACCTACAGCACAAACAACGTATTCCCCGCCTTCGGTGTAACCTATAGCTTTCTTCTCTTCCGTCTCCGCCACAGCTTTTCCTTCGGAGTCATACCAAGTCATTTTCACGTTTCCACTCTCAGGCGTTACTCCACCCATCTCGATGGTGTAAAGCTGGATCGAATCCTGAGCCGCACCCTTCCGCTGGGCCTCCTTCGTAATGGACAAACCACTGTTGAAGGGAGTCAAATTGCCCTCGCCGGTCAGAACGATAGTATCGGCCGCGCTTACGTGAACCGTCACATTCTTTTCTGCTCCCGTCAGAGTCTGCTTCGCGACATCGGTGCAGTTAAGGCCGCCAACCAGGCTCTTTTTCCAGGCATCGTTGCCGTTCGAGCTGTCCGCGCTATCCGCAGTCTCAATCTTGCAATTTTTAGCAACATTAATCGTGCCGCTGCCGCTGACAGTCAGACCGTTAGTGCCGCCCTTGACTTCCCACTTAGAGATGTTGACAACGACTTCCGCGCCGGACTGAATCTCGATGTTGCCGTTGCCAGTGATGTTGGCGCTATTCGTATTGCCCGTGTTCACCTCAGCCGCTGTGGCTGTATTGCCGATGTACAGCTTGGTTCCATCATAAACGGTGATACTCTCGCCCTTCAGATCAATGTTACCGTTCACAGTAATCTCGCCCTTACCGACACTGTTGGCATTCTCCAGCCAGGTCTTCAGGTCTTCCAAATTCGTAACACTCTTGGTGGCAACCTCAGGGGGGACAGCGTCAGTTACAACAGTGCTGTCCACGATAAGCTGGAATTTGAAGGTCACGCCAGTGTTGGTGGTCAGGGAGATGGGCTCAGTTACCGTTTTCGGGTCGCTTCCCAGTTTCGGATACTCTGTACTAAAGTAGGTATGCACCGCCGCAATGATGCTTGTACCCTCACTGTTGAACTGCCCAGAAACAGCGGCTTTGCCTCCGCCACTGCTGCTTCCATCGCTCCACTCATACTCCTTATTATTGAAGGTAATTTTAGTAACCGCACCCTCGGTACCCTTAGTCTCATCGTGCAACGCCTTCAGGAACACACCCAAATCTTGCAGGACAGTCCCCGTAACGCCGCCCTGTTCCGCAAAGCCATAGTCCACGGAACCGACATAGCGGCGGTTGCCGGTGGCAATAATGGTGTTTCCGTCCAGGGTGATCTTGCCGTTATCCTTGTCTTTTACCTTCTCGCGGACCTGCTGAATCAGGTTGTCGGTCGTTTCCGCAACTTCCATGTTCACGACCTTCAGTTCCACAGTACCGACAGTAAAGGTGCCCTTACCAGCAGTTCCAGTCACAGTGACCTCACTGTTGTCACTGCCGGTTACACTTACTCGACCCTTACCAGTGGCAGTTTCCACATAGATTTCGGTGCCGTTCTGAATGTAAGAGGCACCTGTACTCTTATCCCACTCAGCGTTAACCTTGTCGGTTCCTTCCACAACCTTAACCGCGGTCATACCATTGAAAACGACCTTAGTGGCAGGAATCAGGTTCAGGTCCTTGCTGATGGTCTGCTTGCCAGTGTAAGCAACGGCATCAGTCATCGCCAGGGTGTTCTCGTTGTTGGCAACTGCGTCAGTACCCATCGCAGAGTCCACAGCGATGTTCACCTCAGTGCCCTTGGCAACCAGGCTGCCGGACTTGATGCTCTCGGAGCCGGCAGTGGCGGTCACGCCGTCAGCCAGGGTCACCTTGTAGCCGCCGGCGATTTCGATAGCGGTAGCGGTGCCGGACAGAGCGCTAACCTTAGTCTTACCGGTGTTGGTAGCCTTGTCAGCCATCACCTCGGTGGTCGCGCCGTTCTTCACCAGGAAACCGGTGAACTTTTCGCCATTCTTGCCAGACAGAACCAGCTCCTCACCGATGGCGATGTAGGTGCCTTTCGCATTAACAGCAGTCCCCTCTGTGCCCGCAGTCACATTGTACTTCACGTCGGTGTTTGCGTCACCCTTCACCAGATTGGCGGAGGACAGAACCAGCTCACTAGAAACGGTGATCTCGTCCCCAGCCTCATACACGCCGTTAGTCAGGGAACCCACAGTCGCGTCGATAGCCTTTTTATCCTTTCCAAACAGCACGTACTTGCCAGTGCCGGTGGACTTCACAGTAACTTCCTTCACATCACTGGGGATGGAATCAGTAACCGTGTGGGTCACATTGTCCTTGTCGGTGTATTCAATGACCACACCGCCGTTCAGGGTCACACCCTTGGTGTTGGTGCCGCTCTCGCCATTGACCGTGATGTTATTCTTCTCGTCGGTGCCCAGACGGGTTTGGGCCGCAGGCATGGTAAAGGTCAAAGTCTTGTTACTGACCTTGATGGTCAGGTCAGTAAAGGTCAGGTTGCCGTTACTGACTGTGACTTCACTTTGGCTGTCTCCGAGGGTAATCACAACTTCCTCACCCTCGTAAACGTCGGGGATTTCGATAGCGCTGGTCTTCTTAGTCCAAGTCAGCACGCCAGCACCCTCGTCAGCGGTAGCCTTGTAAGTCACCTTTTTGCTGTTGGGGCCCTGCACGGTCACCTGAGTAACCACACCATCTTTACTCAGGCCTCCAACCAGCTGCACGGCGTTCTTAGCAGCGATTTTCTCGATCTTGAAGTTCACGGTGGTATCCTTGTCGGACTTGACCTTGTACACGGTTCCGGTCCCTCCAACAGGAGTCTCCGCCGTCACGGTTTCGGGCATACCGGTCACCTTGTAGCCGCGGGGCAGGGTGATCATCAGATCAGCGCCAGTCTTATCCACAGCGTAGCGGTTGAAGGTAGCGTCCACGTCGTTGCCGTCCAGGCTCACGTCAATGATGCCCTCTTCCACGGTGCCCTCCCAGGTGACAGTCACGAAGACCTTGTCGGCTCCGGCGTCATCCATGGTGGTGATGGAGACCTCAGCGCTCTCGGTGACGTTGCTGAGGGTATAAGTGTCCACGCTCTCGTCGTAGTCCAGGGCCTTATCGCCGCACATGACCTTGTCGACCTTCTTGCCGTTCTTGGTCTGCACGGTGAGTACCACGTTGTCGCCGGCCTTAGCGACCTCATAGCCGCTGGCCAGCACGTTTTCGCCGTTCACATTCACAGCGGACACGCCAGCGTCGCCCTTGAAGGTCACCATGATCTTAACCACGGTGATGTCGGCGCTGCCGTCCTTGTCAACCGTGATGCTGTCGCCGGGCTTCACGTTGTTGACGGTCGCAGTTTCGGTCTTGATGGTGCCGTCACTCTGGAGAACGTCCTTCTTGACGGTCACGGTCTCAGCAAAGGAAACGTTGCTGCCCTCGGTGGGCTGCATGTTCTTGACCGCGTAGGTGTAGCCGGTCTTGGCCTTGGCATAAGCGGGGGTCTCAGTGACTTTATCGCCATTGTAGTACCACTCAACCTCGACCTCAACGCCGTCGATCACCAGGGTCTTGGGCAGCAGAGCGCCCTCGGCCTTGGGCTGCGCGTCGGGCAGGATAACCTCGGTCACCTTGCCGTTCTCAGCTGTAGCCTCGAACTTTTCGGTATTGGTGATGGTTTCCTTCTCAACAGCCAGATTAAGGTCAACCAAGCCAGTGCTGGGATTAGGCTCAGCATTGTTGATCGCGTCAACAACCTGTTGGGCTTCATCCTCGGTCACTTTCAGAACAATATCGCCATTTGTCTTCACGACAAAGTAGAACACATTGCCGTCGATATCCATAGCGATAATCGAACCCGGAGTAAATGCGGCAGGGGCGTCCGGGTCCTCAGCTGCGCGGCTCTGAACAACCGTCGCAGTCAGGTCATTGTAGGGAACCAGCTTGATCTGTCCATTCTCAACAACCATCTCGGCGGGTAAGTCAGTACCACTGATGGTAGTGAGTTTCTTGGAAATAGCGGTGATGGTCAGGCCGTTGTCAATGTCATCCGCAGTAGGAGCGAACTTGAATACCAGCTTGCCATCCGCGCTGGCCCGGACAGCGTTCTTGCCGTCGGACAGGCTGCCGCCCTCGACCTTATACCAGCCGTTGGGAGTAATAGCAACCGTTCCGTCGCTTTCGACGGCAAACACAACTTCCTCGCCAGCCTTAAAGCTGCTCAGGTCGATCTTCTCGCCAGTCTTACCAGTCACATCAACTGTATCCGCAGGCTTGTCAGCCACAAAGGTGGCGGTGATGGTCACATTGCCAGCAGGCATTACGAAAGTGTTGTTGCTTACGGTCACAGGACCGTTAGGACCGGTAACAGTCACGTCACCGTCCAGCTTATAACCATTGTTGGGGGTAACCATCAGAGTAACAGTGCTGCCCTCGCGGACCTTGATGGGACTCGTGCCAACCTGCTCATTGCCAATCAGCACAGTACCATTCGCGCCGATGTTACCAGTGACATTGTACTCTTTGCCAGTATTGGTGGCAGAGACAAAGTTCACGGTGTCGCCAGCCACGATGTTGTGACCAGACAGGGAGTACACAATGACCTTGCTGGCGCCGACTGCGATATTGCTGTCGATCTGCACGAACTCCCACTTGTTGTTGGTGCCCTGAACCTTCTTCTGCACGTTGTACAGGTTGCCGGCTTCCACGCTGCTGTTGGAGCCGCCGAAGGTATCAGCCTGAGGCACATAGTAGTTGTCCAGACCACCGTTGATGAGAACGCGCACGGTCTCCTTGGTGATCTTCACATAGTAGTTCCAGCCGTTCACGCCGGAACCCAGACCGCTTTCGCCATTGGTGAAGTAGTACTTGGTTCCGTTGAGAGTGGCCTCCATGGTCCAGCAGATGTTGTTGTTCACGTCTCTGCTGTAGGGCTGGAGGTTGGTCACGGTGTAACCGGCCTTCTCCATAGCGGCCTTGGCGCTGTTGGCCACGTCAATGTAGTTCTCGCCGTTGGCCACATCGTTAAAGACGTACAGCCAGCCGCTGCGGTACTCGCTCCACAGGTCAGCGCCGGAGCTGGCGCTGCTGCCGCCTTCCTTGCTGTAGCTGGTGATGAACACGGTCTTGACCTTGTAGTCATCGGTGGAGTAGCAGTAGGAGATCTTCACCAGAGCGCCGTTGTCACAGGCACGGGCGATCTCGTTGATGGTATCGAAGTCGCAGTTGCTCACGGTGCTGATGACCTTAGCGGTGCTGGGAATGATGCCGCCCACGTCCTCGATCTTGGTGTACAGGTTGTCAACATAGCTGTCGTGATAGGCGGTAGCGTCGATCACATAGACGTTCTTCGCGCCCGCGGCAACACCATTCACATGGGTCACCTTGTTGATCTCGCCGTTGACCTTGCCGCTCTTCACATACCAGATGGTGTTGTCACCCTGGCTGTACCAATGCTCGTCGATATCGCTGGTGCCAAGGGTGTAGTAGCCGGTAGGCTTGTTCTGCACGGTCTCCTTGGCAGTTTCCATATCATAGTACTTGCCGCCATTGTTGAAGTGGGCCTCGTAAGGCTCGCCGTCCATGGTGAACATATGATAGGTGATGGTGTACAGCTTCTCACCGGCACGGCTGGACGCGTTGTCCTTGTGCTCGATGTCGTAGCTGTTCTGACGGTAGAAGTACAGAGTGTCGTTGCTGCCGGTGTTGTAGCCCCAGACCATCACGGCCTCGACCAGCTCACGCTTCAGCTCGTTCTTCCGTCCGCCCTCGCCCTTGGTCAGGATCTGAGCGAACACGTCAGCCTCGTTGTTGTTGTCCTTGTCCTTCACGGAGTTCGTGGAGCTGTTGGTGATGCCGATGGCATTCGCCACGCCAGCCTTGGCACTCACGGTCAGGCCGTCGTTATAATCGCCGGACACGTAGAAGTACACGGTCTTGTTGTCCTGGAACAGCACATTGCCGTTCTCAGCGAAGGTCATGTTCTGACCGTTCTGCTTCACGAAGGTGGAGTGCGCAGTAACCAGCTTGGTCTCGTCATCCAGCTTGGTTGCACCATCAACGGTATTCTTGATGGGCATGAGCTGGCTGCCGATGGCGTCGTCGCCCAGCGTCTGCATTACTACGGTGTCGTCGGCGCGCACGGAAACCTTGTAGATACCCAGGCCGGACACGTCATTGTGGTTGGTCAGCTTGTCACTCTTCAGGTAGAGGTCGCCGCCGTCAACATGGATACCAGCGTCGTAGGTCTTCAGAACGTGATACTGGCTGTTGTCGGTATCAATATTGTTGTCGCCGCCGTTCAGACGGTCACGCACGTCCTCAGCGGGGTCAACTTCCTTGCCCAGCTTCAGGCCGTAGAAGGTGTTGACGCTCTGGCTGGCGTCGGTGTTCACCAGGTACACACCGGAGGTGCCGTCCAGGAAGTACAGCTTAACGGTCAGCTTGAACTCGGTGTTCAGGGAGCCGCCGGTGTGCCACACGCCGAACTGAGCGGCATACGCGTAGTTGTCCATGGCCTCAGGCTGGGCCAGACCGATGCACTTGCCCTGGAAGTCCAGCAGCAGAGTCGCCTCGCCGATGGTGGCGATGTCCTCGAAATCGGTGGTGTTATCCAGCGCGCTGTTCTGAATCCGGTGGTCGTACACGGGGGAACCCACATAGGTGGTGCC
>CAJTOE010000023.1 GCA_910577805.1 uncultured Oscillospiraceae bacterium
CCGTATTCTCATAGCCGGAATAGGTGTGGACCACATACCAGTTCGCATGTTCCGCCATAGCGCGCCTGCCTTAGCCGAAGAGGCTGATGAGGGCGCTGATGATGCCGTTGGCGGCCCAGTCGAAGACCCAGATAAAGATGCCCACCACGATCACGGTGAAGATGACCACCATCGTGTTGTTCATTGTCTGCTTGCCTGTGGGCCACGCCACCTTTTTCAGCTCGCTTTTCATTTCCCGCAGCCAGCGGCCGATGCGGTCAAAGAAGCTGGGCTTGGCGCTGCCTTTTTTAGACGCTTTGTCGGAGGAGGACTTTGCGGCCTGCTCCATCTTTTCGTTCTCAGCCATTGTACACCTTTCTTCCTTACTTCGTCTCGTTGTGGACGGTGTGCTTCCTGCAGAAGGGGCAGTACTTTTTCAGCTCCAGACGGTCGGGGGTATTTTTCTTGTTCTTCATGGTGTTGTAATTTCTCTGCTTACACTCAGAGCACCGCAGGGTGATCTTGATGCGCGCACCGGCTTTGCTTGCCATATGTTCGGCACCTCCTTTAAGTTTTCGGGCCGTTCCGGCATAAAAAAGCCGGGTCAGGACCCATTGGGGCCGGACCCGGCGACATGAGGACAAAGATATGCCGCAGCGTTACGGTGGGGTCCGGCGAATTGCCTCCCTGTGTTCCGGCAGGCCGGGGGAGGGGGACAGTGCGCAAACACCGTAAAATGCGCACGTCAAAAAGCCCCTGTTCACAGGTACTTCATACTATAGCATACCCAGCTTTGGAAAGTCAAGACGTTTTTCAGAGGTTTTTTGAAAAATTTGCTGGGGGGTCACCCTCATCCGTCACCGCCTCCGGCGGCGCCACCTTCCCCCGTGAGGGGGAAGGCTCGAACACTGGCACTTGCTTGACTGCACAGTAGTATCGAGAGACGCACCGATAAGCCTTCCCCCCAGTGGGGGAAGGTGGCACGCGGAGCGTGACGGATGAGGGTGAAGCCGCCAGTCTGCACTGCACCAAATATACAAAAAATGGACGCACCCGAACCGGATGCGTCCATATAAAATACTAAATAGCAGGAAAAAAACGGAAATCTTACTCTGCCTTGGGGCCGGCGGCCACCAGAGCCTTGCCGGCGTCGTTGCCGGTGTACTTGACGAAATTCTTCACGAAGCGGCTGGCCAGGTCCTTGGCCTTGGCGTCCCACTCGGAAGCGTCGCTGTAGGTGTCGCGGGGGTCCAGGATGGCGGGGTCCACGCCGGGCAGGGCGGTGGGCACAGCCAGATCGAAATAGGGGATGGTCTTGGTCTCGGCATTCAGGATGGAGCCGTCCAGGATCGCGTCAATGATGCCGCGGGTGTCCTTGATGGAGATGCGCTTGCCGGTGCCGTTCCAGCCGGTGTTGACCAGATAAGCCTTCGCGCCGGACTTCTCCATGCGCTTCACCAGCTCCTCGCCGTACTTGGTGGGGTGCAGCTCCAGGAAGGCCTGGCCGAAGCAGGCGGAGAAGGTGGGGGTAGGCTCGGTGATGCCGCGCTCGGTGCCGGCCAGCTTGGAGGTGAAGCCGGAGAGGAAATAGTACTGCGTCTGCTCCGGGGTCAGAATGGACACGGGGGGCAGCACACCGAAGGCGTCAGCGGACAGGAAAATGACATTCTTGGCGGCGGGACCACGGGAGATGGGCTTCACGATCTTCTCAATGTGGTCGATGGGGTAGGAGACGCGGGTGTTCTCGGTAACGGACTTGTCGGCAAAGTCAATCTTGCCGCTGTCGTCCACGGTGACGTTCTCCAGCAGGGCGTTGCGGCGGATGGCATTGTAGATGTCGGGCTCCGCGTCCTTGTCCAGGTTGATGACCTTGGCGTAGCAGCCGCCCTCGAAGTTGAACACGCCCTCGTCGTCCCAGCCGTGCTCGTCGTCGCCGATCAGCAGGCGCTTGGGGTCGGTGGACAGGGTGGTCTTGCCGGTGCCGGACAGGCCGAAGAAGATGGCGGTATTCTCGCCGTTCATATCGGTGTTGGCGGAGCAGTGCATGGAGGCGATGCCCTTCAGGGGCAGGTAGTAGTTCATCATGGAGAACATGCCCTTCTTCATCTCGCCGCCGTACCAGGTGTTGATGATGACCTGCTCACGGGAGGAGATGTTGAAGATGGCGGCGGTCTCGGAGTTCAGGCCCAGCTCCTTGTAGTTGGTCAGCTTGGCCTTGGAGGCGTTGTAGGAGACGAAATCAGGCTTAAAATTCTTCAGCTCCTCCTCGGTGGGAGCGATGAACATATTTTTGACGAAGTGGGCCTGCCACGCCACCTCCATGATGAAGCGGATAGCCATGCGGGTGTCCTTGTTGGTGCCGCAGAACACGTCCATCACGTACAGCTTCTTGTTGGACAGCTCCTGGACCGCCAGCTCCTTGCAGGCATTCCAGGCCTCCTGGGAGGCGGGCTTGTTGTCGTTCTTGAACTCGTCGGAGGTCCACCAGACGGTGTCCTTGGAGTTGTCGTCCATCACGATGAACTTGTCCTTGGGGGAGCGGCCGGTGTAGATGCCGGTCATCACGTTGACGGCGCCCAGCTCAGTCATCTGGCCCTTCTCGAAGCCCTCCAGGGCGGGGTCCATTTCGGCCTCAAAGAGCGCCTCGTAAGAGGGGTTGTAGACAACCTCTTTGATGCCAGTAATGCCATAATTTTCCAATCCGTAAGTTTCCATGGGAGAAGTCCTCCTTTTGTTTAAATGTCGAAGCTATTTTACCCCGTTCCCGGCAAAAAGGCAAGAGTAAAGCAGACAAAAAATTCCTCTTTGGCAGAACGGCACAAAATAGGGGCCATGAAAGCTCTTCCGTGGGTAAAACAACGAAAATCTCCGGCTGGAGGTTTAGAAAAAATTTACAAACCGAAGCTTTGCGCTTTTGTATGGAATGTCGGCGTGTGATACTTGCTTTCTCTTTGGTTGTGTGGTAAAATCACAGTGAACAATGGTGGGCGTATGGCCGGTTCATTCAAGGTAAGGATGTGGTTCCATTTGGCGAAGGAAAGACAAAAAATACTGATCGTGGACGATTCTGAGATGAATCGCTCCATCCTGACAGATATTTTAGGTCCGGAGTATGACATCATTGAGGCGGAAAACGGCCTTCAGGCCGTGGCTACGCTCCAGCAGAAGCAGGAAGAGATCTCCCTGGTGCTGCTGGATATCGTCATGCCGGAAATGGACGGCTTTGAGGTCCTTCAGGTGATGAACGAGCAGCGGTGGATTGAAAACGTCCCCGTCATCATGATCTCCGCCGAGACCCGCTCCTCCCGCGTGGAGCAGGCCTACGAGCTGGGCGTGGTGGACTTCATCGCCCGGCCCTTTGACGCACGGGTGGTCCACCGCCGGGTGGTCAACACCATCCTGCTCTACGACAAGCAGGCCAAGCTGAAGGAGATGGTGGCCGAGCAGATCTACGAGAAGGAGCAGAACAGCGGCCTGATGGTGGATATCCTCAGCCATATCGTGGAATTCCGCAACGGGGAAAGCGGAAGGCACGTGCTGCACGTGCGTACATTGACCGAACTGCTGCTGCGCCGTCTCATCCAAAAGACGGACCGCTATCATTTAAAACAAAAGGACATCTCGGCCATCGGCACCGCCTCCGCGCTGCATGATGTGGGCAAGATCGCCATTGACGAGCGCATCTTAAATAAACCGGGACGGCTCACCAGCGAGGAGTTCGCCATCATGAAGACCCACACCACCGTGGGCGCGGAGATGCTGAAAAACCTCCCCTTCCACCAGGAGCACCCCATGGTCAAGCTGGTCTATCAGATCTGCCGCTGGCACCATGAGCGCTACGACGGCCGGGGCTACCCGGACGGCCTGGTCGGAGAGCAGATTCCCATTGCCGCCCAGGTGGTGTCGCTGGCGGACGTGTACGACGCGCTGACCAGCGAGCGGGTCTATAAAAAGGCTTTCACCCACGAAAAAGCCGTGGAGATGATCACCCAGGGGGAGTGCGGCGCGTTCAGTCCCCTGATGCTGGAGTGTTTACGGGATATTTCCGGCCAGATCGAGAAGGAGTTCCTGAACGGCGGCCAGACCCAGGCCCAGCAGCGGGAGCTGCACAGCATCTCCCAGGCCATGTCCCAGCACCGGGAGCTGAGCGCCTCCCACCGCACCCTCCAGCTTCTGGAGCATGAGCGGATGAAGTACAGCTTCTTTGCCGCCATGTCCCAGGAAATTCAGTTCGAGTACACCCTTCTGCCCCCGATGGTCACCCTGAACACCTGGGGCGCGGAGCGGCTTGGGGTCAGCGAGGTCATCATGGACCCCTACCACGACCCCCAGAACCAGTTCTTCCGTATGGAGGACTGGAGCGATTTCGCCAAAAACCTGCGCTGCACTACCCCGGAAAACCCCCTCATCACCCAGGAGGTCCGGCTCATGTTCCACGGCGAGCAGCGCTGGTTCCGGGTCATCGCGCGGGCCATCTGGTCCAGCGACGAGCCGCCCCAGTACACAGGCGTCATCGGCAAGGTGGTGGACGTGCAGGAGACCAAGACCAGGATGGAGTCCCTCCAGCGCATGGCAAGCCACGATTCCCTCACCGGCCTGCTCAACCTGTCCAGCGCCCGCAAGCGCATCGAGGAGCGGCTGGAGCAGGAGCCGGAGGGGGATTACGCCCTGGCGGTGTTCGACCTGGACCGGTTCAAGCAGGCCAACGACAATTTCGGCCACAGCTTCGGCAACGAGGTGCTGATCCATGTGTCGGAAAAGCTGCGCCAGAGCGTGCGCACGGGGGATATCGTGGCCCGGTACGGCGGAGATGAATTCTTTGTGTTCCTGGAGTACAGCCACGACATCAATTCCGCCATCGACCGTATCTTCCACAGCCTGTCCGGCGAGGAGTTCAAGGGCTTTTTGATCTCGGCCAGCATGGGCGTGGCCCAGGCCTCCGTGGTGGGGACCGATTTCGATACCCTGTTCCACGCGGCGGATATGGCCCTGTACGACGTAAAAAATACCGGACGGGGTACGTTCCGGATCTACGACGAATCCATCGAGGCGCTGCCTGGCCAGAGCCAGCGGAGCTTATAAATAAAGGAGGAGCTGCAAGACTATGACGCTTCAGGAATGTTACCTCGCGCTGGACGGCGATTTTGAGGACGTCAAGCACCGTCTGCCCACCGACCGCATGGTCCAGAAGTTTGTTCTGAAATTTCTCAACGACCCAAGCTATCAGCTTCTGTGCGACTCCATGGAGGCGGGGAATTATACGGACGCCTTCCGGGCGGCCCACACCATCAAGGGTGTGTGCCAGAACCTGAGCTTTACCCGCCTGCTTGCCTCCGGGGAGAAGCTGACCGAGGCACTGCGGGACGGCCCGACCCCGGAGGCCCCCGCCCTGTTCACGCAGGTCCAGGCGGACTACCGGCAGACTGTGGATGCCATCCGGAGGTTCCAGGAGGAGCTGGATTGATGAAAGAACGAAATAAGACGACGCGGTTTTTAAAGATCAGCCTGGCGCTGATCCTGGTGTTCAGCGTGTCGATCTTTTCCGCTCTGGCCATTTTTCTGAACCAGCAAAGCGCAAAGACCATCCATGAGGTGGGCCGGATGTACATGTCCACCACCAGCGAGCAGATCGCAATGCACTTCGAGACGACCATGAACCTGCGCCTGAGCCAGATGGAGGTTTTGGTCAGTACGGTAGTGACAGAGTCCATCCACCAGGACGAGGAGCAGAAGGAGATCCTGATCCAAAACGCCCAGGCGCGGGGCTTCGACCACCTGGCCTTCTACCGGATGGACGGGACCTTTGAGACTCTCTACGGCTCCCCCCTGCACGTGACGGACCCGGAGCCATTTTTGAACTCCATGCACAACCGGGAGAGCAAGGTGGCCATCGGCACGGACGAGGCCGGCAACAACGTGATTCTGCTGGGCGTGCCCGCCGGCCATACGCCCACTCCGGAACACTCCTGTGTGGCTCTGGTGGCGGGACTGCCGGTGTCGTACATCAGCGAGACCCTGTCCCTGAACGAAAACGCGGAGCATATCTACTCCTTCATCATCCGGCAGGACGGCAGCTTTGTCATCCGCACCAGCGACGCCACCCGCGAAAACTACTTTGATCGGGTGCGCAGCCTCTACGAGTCAGTGGACGGGGAGGACCCGGAGCGGTATATTGAAAACCTCTCCCAGGCCATGGAGAAGCAGGAGGACTACGCGGCGGAGTTCGTGATTTATGGGGACTCCCGGCAGGTCTACTGCACCAAGCTGACGCAGTCGGAGTGGTATCTGCTCACATTCATGCCCTACAAGGCCCTGGACCGGATCGTTACAGGCACCACCACCCGCTGGACGGCGGTGCTGCTGGGGGCCTGCGCCCTGGTGATTGTGGTGCTGCTGGCGGTGTTTGTGAAATACTTCCAGATGACCAAGCAGCAGATGCGGGCGCTGGTGCGTGCCCAGCGGGAGGCGGAGAGCGCCAACAGGGCAAAGAGCGAATTTTTGTCCAACATGAGCCACGACATCCGCACCCCCATGAACGCCATCGTGGGCATGACGGCCATCGCCACGGCCAATCTGGACAACAAGCAGCAGGTCCAGAACTGCCTGAAAAAGATTACCATGTCCAGCAAGCATTTGCTTGGGCTTATCAACGACGTGCTGGATATGTCCAAGATCGAGAGCGGCAAAATGACGCTGAATATGGACCAGGTCTCCCTGCGGGAGGTGATGGACGGCATCGTGAGCATCATCCAGCCTCAGGTGAAGCTGAAAAGCCAGCAGTTCAATGTGTTTATCAAAGACATTTCCGTGGAAAACGTCTGCTGTGACAGCGTGCGCCTGAACCAGGTGCTGCTGAACTTCCTGTCCAACGCGATAAAATTCACCCCGGAGAAGGGGTCCATCTCCCTGTCCCTGGACGAGGCGGAGTCCCCCAAAGGAGAGGACTACGTGCGCGTGTTCCTTCAGGTGAAGGACAACGGCATCGGAATGACGCCGGAGTTCAAAGAGAAGATTTTCGAGTCCTTTACCCGTGAGGACAGCACCCGTGTCCGCAAGACCGAGGGCACCGGCCTGGGTATGGCGATCACCAAGTGCATTATCGACGCGATGGGCGGGACCATCGAGGTCATCAGCGCCCCCGGCCAGGGGACCGAGTTCAACGTGGTCCTGGACCTGGAGAAGGCCACGGTGGAGGAAGTGGATATGATCCTCCCCAGCTGGAACATGCTGGTGGTGGACGACGACCGGCAGCTCTGCGAGAGTACGGTATCCTCTCTGCTGTCCATCGGGGTCAACGCGGACTGGGCCTTGTCGGGAGAGGACGCGGTGGAGATGGTGGAGAAGCGCCACGCCCGCCGGGACGACTACCAGATTATTATGCTGGATTGGAAGCTGCCCGGCATTGACGGCATCGCCACCGCGCGGGAGATCCGCCGCCGGGTGGCGGAGGACGTGCCTATCCTGCTGATTTCCGCCTACGATTGGAGCGACATTGAGGAGGAGGCCAGGGCGGCGGGCGTGACGGGCTTTATTGCCAAGCCGCTGTTCCGCTCCACGCTGTTCTATGGCCTGAAACCCTACGCGGTGGATTCGCCGGACGAGATTCCGGAAAATCCCCTGGAGAAGGGGCCGGACCTGACGGGAAAGCACATCCTTCTGGCGGAGGACAACGACCTCAACTGGGAGATTGCGGAGGAGCTTTTGTCCGATATGGGTCTGGAGCTGGACCGGGCGGAGAACGGGCAGGCCTGTCTGGAGATGTTCCAGCAGACGGAACCGCACCATTACGACGCGATTCTGATGGATATCCGGATGCCTATTATGACGGGCTACGAGGCCGCCCAGGCCATCCGGGCGCTGGAGCGGGAGGACGCGGCAAAGATTCCTATTATTGCCATGACGGCCGACGCTTTTTCCGAGGACATCAAGCGCTGTCTGAACTGCGGCATGAACGCCCATGTAGCCAAGCCCATCGACGTGCGGGAGGTTGTACGCCTCCTGGCCAAGTACATCTATGCAGAATCATAAAACATCCCCGGCCCAGGTCCGATTTGGAACGTGGGCCGGGGGTGTTTTTATACCTTTATTTTTTTAGAAATGCGCTTTGATTTGTAGGATGGCGGAGTCGTGACGGATGAGGGGGAAGAGACCACCGCCGCAGGATAAGGATTGCCTGTCTGGCGTGTTCTGTGCTATACTCTCGGTAGAAAATCGTTCCAAAAAAAGGAGAACCAATCATGTTAGCTTATACGTACATAGAACAGGGAAAATTCGAGCTGCGGGAAAAGCCGAAGCCCGTTTTGCAGAACGACACAGACGCCATCGTCCGGGTGACGCTGGCGAGTATCTGTACCAGTGACCTCCATATCAAGCACGGCAGTGTCCCGCGCGCTGTGCCGGGCGTCACCGTGGGCCACGAGATGGTGGGCGTCGTCGAAGAGGTGGGCGGCGCAGTTGCCGCTGTGCGTCCGGGGGACCGTGTGACGGTGAATGTGGAGACCTTTTGCGGGGACTGTTTTTTCTGCCAAAATGGCTGGGTCAACAACTGCACCGACCCCAACGGCGGCTGGGCGCTGGGCTGCCGTATCGACGGCGGCCAAGCGGAGTATGTCCGGGTGCCCTATGCGGACCAGGGCTTGAACCGCATCCCGGATACGGTGACCGACCGGCAGGCGCTGTTTGTGGGCGACATCTTGGCGACGGGCTACTGGGCCGCTGATATCTCGGCAGTCAAGCCGGAGGACACTGTGCTGATTCTCGGCGCGGGACCGACCGGGATATGCACCTTACAGTGCGTCCTGCTGAAGCAGCCCAAACGGGTCATTGTCTGCGAACAGGACCTGCGGCGGCGCGCATTTGTGCAGGAGCATTATCCCCATGTGCTGGCGGTGGGGCCGGAGCATGTGATGGACGCAGTCCTGGCGCACAGTGCCCATGGCGGCGCGGATGTGGTGCTGGAGGTGGCCGGCGGGCCGGATACGTTCCGGCTGGCGTGGCAGTGCGCACGGCCCAACGCAGTGGTGACGGTAGTGGCTCTGTACGATGAGCCGCAGCTACTGCCTCTGCCGGATATGTACGGCAAAAATCTGACCTTCCAAACCGGCGGGGTGGACGGCTGTAAGTGCGGAGAAATCCTATCCCTGATTGAACAGGGAAAGCTGGACACCACGCCTCTGATCACGCATACGTTCCCGCTGCGCGAGATCGAATCGGCGTATGCGCTGTTTGAGGGCCGGAGGGATGGCGTTATCAAGGCCGCTGTGGATTGTGGGGCAGGCGCAAGATGAAAGAGAAGCTGCTTCACTTTTTCAAGCAGGAAACGGTGCTATGCGCGGCCTTTGTCCTTGCCGCCGTCTCCATGCTGTTCGTTCCTCCGGACAAGGAATATCTGGGCTACATAGATTTCCGGACACTGGCTATTTTATTCTGTTTGATGGGCGTTATGGCCGGACTGCAAAAGAGCGGTGTGTTCCAGTACGTGGCCCAGGCGCTTTTGTGCCGGGTCAGCAAAGCCTGGCAGCTTGTGCTGATTCTGGTGCTGCTCTGCTTTTTCTCCAGTATGCTGGTCACGAATGACGTAGCGCTTATCACCTTTGTGCCGTTTACGCTGATTGTTCTGAACATGATCGGGCCGGAAGCCATACGACAGCTTGTAATCCCAGTAGTGGTCTTGCAGACCATTGCCGCAAACCTTGGGAGTATGCTGACCCCCATTGGAAACCCGCAGAATTTGTACTTGTATGGAAAATCTGGTCTTTCCTTGGGGGCGTTTCTTCGATTAATGCTGCCCTATACGCTGGCGGCGCTGCTGCTCATCTGCGCCTGGAGCCTGGTTTCGTCCAGGGCGTATCATGGACCGGTCCAGGTCGCCTTTGCTGAGGGGACGGCGCTTACCGGGAATCGGGCCGGGCTGGCGGTTTATGCGGTCCTTTTTGTGCTGGCTCTGCTGACCGTAGCCAGGGTGGTCCCCTGCGGCGTGACCCTGACAGTGACGGCTGCGGCGCTCCTGGTGGTGGACAGAAGCATTTTCCGCCGCATAGATTATAGCCTGCTGCTGACCTTCGTGGGCTTTTTTCTGTTCATCGGCAATCTGGGGAGACTCCCGGCATTTTCGCAGATGCTTCAGCGGCTTGTGTCAGGCCACGAAATTCTGGCGGGCGCTGTGGTCAGCCAGGTTATCAGCAATGTTCCGGCGGCGCTTCTGCTGTCCGGCTTTACGGAGGACTTGCCAGCTTTGATTATCGGCGTGAATCTCGGCGGGCTTGGGACGCTGAATGCGTCTATGGCAAGCCTGATTTCCTACAAGCTGATCGCGCGGGAGGAGGGCCGGCTCAAAGGGGCATACTTCCGCTATTTTACAGTGGCGAATGTCTGCTTTCTGGTGATTCTGCTTGTGCCTGCCATGTTTGTGTGAGAGAAAATATGTGATAAATAAATCTCATTTTGTGCTTGACATCCGGAACGGTAAGTGATATATTTATCCCATCAAGAGATAAATATATCTCGTTAAATGGAGGCACTTTATGAAAAAAAATAAGCTGAAATTCTGGATAGGCGGTGGGATTTTCTGCGCTGCGGCTCTGCTGGCTTCGATCTGGTACGCCGTTACGTTCAATGATTCCCGCCTGGTTGTTCCGGTGGACCTTGGCAGCTATACATTCACCCCAAAGGACCTGCCCATGATCTTGTCCGTTTTACTCACCTGCGGCTATGTGCTTGCCCTGTTTATCCCGCGCTGCTTCGGCATCCGGAAACGCAAAGAGACGGTGGAACGGACCAACACGACGCGTAAGCTGAATCCCAAGCTGGGGCTTTTGGGACTGCTGGGATTTTTGGGCTTTCTTGGGTTTTGGTCCTACCCCGCCAGAGGTGATGTGACCCCCTTTGCGTTTTTCCTGTTCTTCGGGCTCTTTGGGTTTTTCTATGAGGGAAAAATGTCCGGGACCTTTATGGATGAGCGCTTTCGGGAGAACGCCGCCCGCGCCCAACTGACTGCGTACAAAATTACGTTTTCGATCATTCTGGCCGCACTCATTATTCTGAGCCAGGGAAAGCTATTCGGCAGTCTGGAATATACCCTGATTGCCACGATGATTGTACTTTCCATTGCTTTGGCCCTTGGGATTTTTCTTCCGGCATATTTGCTGTACCGCTATGACCACGACGACCCGATGGACGAGGATGAGGAGTGAGCAATGGCAGAGTTTGAGTGCAGATTGAAGAAGTACCGCCAGCTGAAAGGCCTGACGCAGGAGCAGCTGGCGGTACAGGTGGGAGTGCGGCGAGAAACCATCATGCGGCTGGAAAAGGCGCAGTACAACCCCTCACTGAAATTAGCGGTGGATATTTCAAGGGCGGTGGAAGCGCCCATTGAGGAAATATTTATCTTCCCTTAAAGAAGCTGGCAGGTCGAAATTTGAGCCATTGTCGCACAAGGATGTGTTTGACTGGGGCGGGGGCTGTGAATTTGTTACTATGGCGGGATTTTGAGAGGATAAATTACAATAACATGCGCAAAAAAAGACATCCCCGTCCAATATTGCAATTGGGTGGGGATGTCTTGTTACCCGGAGCATTCCAGGCGCAAAGACTCACTCCTCGTAGTCGTCGTACTCCGAGGGAGCGGCCTTCTCCGCCAGCTTGCATTTGGCACAGCCAAACAGCTCGGCGATTTTGTCCCAGTAGGCGACCACGGCGCACACAGCGGCGGCAGCAGCCAGGGAAACAGCCACGATTTTCAGCACAAAACGCGCAACCTTCATCTTGACGATTCCTCCTTAAAAAATGATAGGCAATAACCGGTAAGACTAGTGTACATGAAACCGGCGAAAAATACAATCATTTTTTCCAAAGGGACCCAGGATTTTTTTCAAGAGCGCCGGAGCGTCAAAGCTCCACCTTGCCGCCCTCGCCGTCGTTGACCACATAGTAGGCCGCGCCGTCCTCAGGCTTGACGTAGATTTTCAGAGATTTGATGGCCTCGCCGGTCCAGGACTCCTGGATGGAGGCGGCCAGCTGCTCCATGTCCACCTGCTTGCCCTGGAACTCCACAAAGGACGCCACGGCGGGCTTTGTTTTACGAGTCACAGTGCGCTTGATGGCCTCCGCGGGAGTTTTCGGCGAACGCTTCGCCTTGGCCGCGGTCTCCGTCTTAGCGGCAGACTCGGCATCGGGGGCTTTTTTTGTTCTGGGCATTTTTGACAACTCCTTACTTGTATCGAAATGAGTGATTTACCGGGATAATTTGAAGTCTTTCTTATTTTATCATAATATTGCAAAAATCATATAGGCAATTTTCCCATTCTTCCGAAAATTTTTCCTATTCCTTTGCTATTCTGCCCAGTTTTTTGCCTTTTTCTCCGCCCGGAACCCTTGATAGCCCTTGCGGCGAGCCGAATTCTCTGGTATAATAGGACCGTCAGGAAACGACAGTTTTCGGACGATCATCCCGATTTCAGGAGACTGCTGTTATGAATGAAACGATTTCGCCCCCTGAGCATAAACCGAGACATACGCCGTCTGAGCTGTGGGGAAAGTCCGCCCTGGCGATGGCAGGTCTGGCCCTGCTGCTGGCCCTGACGGCGCTGTACTTCGCCCTGCCCCGGCCGGAGCCGGAGGAACCGGAGCCTGACCCCGTCCCGGAGACGGAAACCATCCTCTACCGGGGCCAGGAGCTTCCCGTCTGGGAGGACGTGCCTGTCAATACCTACCAGCCCAGCGATTTTTTCGTCGGCCCCAACGGCTGGCTGAACTACGAAAAGGACGGCCAGAAAGCCGCGGTGGGCGTCGATGTGTCCTTCTATCAGGGGGACATCGACTGGCAGAAGGTCGCCGCCTCCGGGGTGGACTTTGCCATAATCCGCCTGGGCTACCGGGGATACTCCAAGGGCGTGCTTCAGATGGACAGCAAGTTTGAACAGAACATCCAGGGGGCGCTGGACGCGGGCCTGGAGGTGGGCGTATATTTCTTCTCCCAGGCGGTGAACACCTGGGAGGCGGAGGAGGAGGCCGATTTTGTCCTCCAGGCCATCGAGCCCTACCCGGTCACCTACCCGGTGGTCTTTGACTGGGAGTTCGTCTCCGGCGACGAGGTGCGCACCTCCAGCCTGGAGGGCGACGCCCTGACCCGGTGTGCCGGGGTGTTCTGCGACATGGTCCAGGCAGAGGGCTACCGGCCTATGATTTACTTCAATCAGGATTTGGGTTACTTGTCCTACAACCTGTCCGCCCTGAAGCAGTATCCCTTCTGGCTGGCTCAGTATTCCAATGCGCCTACTTTTTATTATGACTTCGATTTGTGGCAGTACAGCCACACCGGGACTGTCCCCGGCATTGAGGGGAACGTGGATTTGGATTTGGCGTTTCCGAAGGACGAGGGTTCGGCGGATTGATTGCGTTTTAAATGGGGTGCAGGCAAGCTTCCCCCCTCATCCGTCTGGCCTCTGGCCAGCCACCTTCCCCCGCCAGGGGGGAAGGCTTATCATTGCGTCTACCGATACTACTCCGCAGTTTGGCAACTGCCAATGTCCGAAGCCTTCCCCCTCATGGGGGAAGGTGGCACGGCGAAGCCGTGACGGATGAGGGGGAATCCCCCGCACCAAACAGCGCCGTCCTTTGACCGGGACGGCGCTGTTTTTCGTCTCAAAGTCGCCTACCGTTAAGATACCGCAAAAAGGTCCGCGTTCGGTTGACACCCCCCTTCTATTTCCATTATAATAAACAAAAATACTCAAACGAGAGGAGGGCGTTCCCTTGCGTTTTCGCCTAAATAAGCAGCTCCTGGAAAAAATCCAGGAGTCCATGGCCTCAGTCCTGCCTATCACCGCTATCGTGTTCCTGCTGTCCATTACGGTGGCTCCGCTGGAAACCGGACCGGTGGTCCTGTTCCTGTTCGGCGCAATCCTGCTGGTGGTGGGAATGGGCCTGTTCACCCTGGGTGTGGATATGTCCATGATTCCCATGGGCCAGGGCATCGGCCGTACCCTGAGCAAATCCAAAGGTCTGCTCATTCCCCTGCTGGTCTTTTTCGTGCTGGGCCTGCTGACCACCATGGCCGAGCCGGACTTGCAGGTCCTGGCGGGACAAATGCCCTCCATCGACAATATGACTTTGATCCTCACTGTGGCGGGCGGAGTAGGCGTGTTTCTGGTGGTGGCCTCCCTGCGCACACGGCTGGGCTTCCCGCTGCGGCGGCTTCTGATCGTGTTTTACGGCTTGGTGTTTATCCTGGCGTTTTTGGCCCCCGCCGATTTCATCCCCGTCTCCTTCGACGCGGGCGGCGTTACCACCGGCCCCATCACCGTCCCCTTCCTGATGTCTCTGGGTTTAGGCGTGGCCTCCGTCCGCCAGGACAAAAACGCCTCCAGCGACAGCTTCGGCCTCATCTCCCTGTGCAGCATCGGTCCTATCCTGATGGTGCTGCTGCTGGGGGTCCTCCTCCAGCCGGAGACCGCCCAGCAGGCCGGCGGGGACATCCCCCAGGTCCACACCACCTTCGACGCGGCGCTGGCCTTCTTCCACGGTTTTCCCGAATACCTCCTGGAGGTGGCCCGTGCCCTTCTGCCCATCCTGGCTCTGTTCGTGCTCTACCAGCTCTTTACCCACCGGTTCCACCGGACGGAAATTTTCCGGATCTGCACCGGTCTGGCCTATACATATCTGGGGCTGGTCCTGTTCCTGTGCGGCGTCAACGTGGGCTTCATGCCCGCCGGCCAGCTTTTAGGCGCAACCATTGCCTCCAGCGCCCACCAGTGGCTGCTGGTCCCCATCGGAATGCTGATCGGCTACTACATCGTGAAGGCCGAGCCTGCGGTCACCGTCCTGAACAAGCAGGTGGAGGAGATTTCCAACGGCTCCCTCTCCCAGAACAGCATGGCGCTGGCGATGTCCGTTGGCGTATGCGTCTCGGTGGGACTGGCGATGATCCGGGTGCTGACGGGCCTGAATATCCTGTTCCTGCTCATTCCCGGCTACGCCATCGCCCTGGTCCTGACCTTTTTCGTCCCCTCCATGTTTACCGGCGTGGCCTTCGACTCCGGCGGCGTGGCCTCCGGACCTATGACCGCCACGTTCCTGCTCCCCTTTGCCATGGGGGCCTGCACCGCCCTGGGAGGCAACATTATGACCGACGCGTTTGGCATTGTAGCCATGGTGGCTATGACCCCCCTGGTGACCATCCAGGTCATGGGTCTGGGCAGCCGGGTGGCCCACCAGCTCGCCCTGCGCCGGATGCGGGTGCGCCTGGAGCGGGTGGACGACGTAATGGTCTATTTCGATTGAGGAGGGAGGTCACACTATGTCTGAACCGATCAAAATGCTGATCTCCATCGTGGAGCGCGGCCGGGGCAGCGCTATTATGAAGCTGTATACCCAGCGGCAGGTTTTTCTGCACTGCCAGTGCCCCGGCACCGGCACCGCGACCTCAGATATCCTGAACATTCTGGGCCTTGGCTCCAGCGAGAAGGACGTTATTATCAGCTATGCCGCCGCCGGAGCCGCCGGGCAGCTGCTCACCGACCTGGATACGGACCTGCGGGGCGCCGCCAAAACCGCGGGCATCGTGTTTATGCTCCCCCTGACGGGCATCAACAATCTGGTGGCCTCCATCATCCAGTACAAGACGGACCCGGTGAAGCCGGACAAGAAGGGAGAGGAAAAAATGGAACAGAGCGACAGCAGCTTGATTCTGGTGGTGTGCAACCGGGGCTGCACCGACGCGGTCATGGCGACGGCCAAGGCGGCGGGGGCAAGGGGCGGTACGACCATCCGGGCCCGCTGGACGGGCATCGAGGACTTAGAGAGCGCCTATGACCTGTCCCTCCACGCGGAGAAGGAGATCCTGGCCATTGTGGCCCGCAACGATATCCGCAACGACCTGATGCAGGCCATCAACGAGAAGCACGGCCTGCGTACGGAGGCTCAGGCAATGATTTTGTCCATGGGGATTGATCGAATTGTACATTTGTAACAAAGAAAAAATATTTCACCTCTTTACACGACGGCGTTTTTAGAGTAAACTATACACAGTACCCAAACGCAAGCCATTGGAGGTGACCCAAATATGGAAGAAATGGATTTCACCCGTAAATTCAAGCTGGGCGATCAGCGGGACCTGGAGATCAAGACCATCCTGACCACCGTGTATCAGGCGCTTCAGGAAAAGGGATATAATCCGGTCAACCAGATCGTGGGCTATATCCTCTCCGAGGACCCCACTTATATCACCAACTACAAAAGCGCCCGTGCCATGATCCGCAAGGTGGACCGGGATGAGCTGCTGCAAACGTTGGTCAAGTATTACCTGACGCATTAAGCGCACAGGTGCGGCCTTTTATACCAGCCCGCGATCCGCTGTGGTCCAACACCCGGCGGGTCCGGGCCTTTCTGGCATATTTCTGAAAGAGAGGAAGCGCCTATGAAGCTTTTGGTGAGCCGGTGTCTGCTGGGCGAGCCCTGCCGCTACGACGGCCAGTCCAAGCCCCTCTCCCGCCTGGAGGAGCTGCTTGCAGCGGGCCATACCCTGGTCCCCGTGTGCCCGGAGGTGCTGGGCGGCCTGCCCACGCCCCGCCCCCCGGCGGAGGTCCAGCCCGACGGACGGGTCTGCTGCGCCGGAGGCCAGGACGTGACCGCCAGCTTTCAGGCCGGGGCGGAGCAAACCCTGGCACTGGCCCTGCGTGAGGGCTGTCAGGCGGCGCTGCTGAAGGAGAACTCCCCCTCCTGCGGGTTTGGGAGCATCTACAGCGGCGATTTCTCAAAAACCCTGGTGTCCGGCTCCGGGCTTGCCGCCCGCCTGCTGGCGGAGCATGACATCCCCGTCTACGGGGAATCCCGGCTGGACTGCCTGCTCTGACCCCTATCCCACTTTACCCCAAAGGAGTGCCCGAATCATGCTGCGTCGCCCGCTTGTCTGCCTTGCATCCACCCCGCTGTCTTTATTGCTCTCCCTGAGCATCCTGCTTTCCAGTCTGACAGCCACCCCCATCCCGCCCCTCATCATCCACGCCGGCGGGCGGGTCGACGGGGTCACCGGCACCAACAGCCTGGAAGCCCTGGAGGAAACCTACGCCGTCGGGGGCCGGGCCATCGAGATCGACTTCGACTGGACCTCAGACGGCCATCTGGTGTGCATCCACGACTTCACCGACCGTTTCACCACCCAGCTCAACGGAGAGCCATGCACCCTGGAGGAGTTTTTGAATATCCGGTATCTGAACCGCTATACCCCCATCACCGCCCAGGAGCTGATCGACTGGCTGTCCGGCCACTCGGATGTGCGCCTCATTACGGACTTCAAAAACGACAATGTGACAGGCCTGGAGACGCTGGCGGAGATGGCCGGGGCCTATCCGGGACTTCTGGACCAGATTTACCCCCAGATCTACCACCAGAGCGAGTACTACCCTGTGCGGAGCCTGGGCTATAAAAACGTGATTTACACCCTGTACCGGGAGCATTACGACATCCGCAAGGACGCCGCCGGGATCGCCGCCTTTGCCGCGGACCACCCCCTGGCCGCAGTCACCGTGCCCATCGCCATCGTGGACCAGCAGGGGACAGACTATGTAAATGCCATCAACCAGGTGAACGTCCCTCTGTACGTCCACACGGTCAATGGCATTCAGGATATTCGGAAATATCAGGATATGGGCGTTTACGGGGTCTATACAGATTATCCCCGCTGACGCCCCGATACGGCGGCGGCTCTTAGTGAGCCGCCGCCCATGTTTTTCCTGCGCCCGTCTCCGCCAGCAGGGGGACCGCCAGGGCCATGACCCCCTCCATCTCCTCCCGGAGCATGGCGCTTACCCGCTCCGTCTCGGATTCAGGGCACTCCACAATCAGCTCGTCGTGGACCTGGAGAACCAACCGTCCCGCGAAGCCGTCCCGCTCCAGGCGGTCCGACACCCGCAGCATCGCCAGCTTGATAATGTCGGCGGCAGTCCCCTGCACCGGCATGTTCAGCGCGACCCGCTCTCCAAAGGAGCGGGTGTTGAAATTGGAGGACTTCAGCTCCGGCACCCAGCGCCGCCGCCCCAGCAGCGTGGACACAAAACCGTCTTTTTTGGCCCGCTCCACCACGTCCGCCATATAGGCCCGAACGCCGGCGTAGTGCGCGAAATATTTTTCCATATACTCCTTCGCCTCCGCCACGGTCACCCCGATATCCTGGGACAGGGAGAAGGGCGAGATGCCGTACACGATGCCGAAGTTTACTGCCTTAGCGGAGCGCCGCATGAGGGGGGTGACCTCCTCCAGGGGCACGCCGAACACCTGGGAGGCCGTAATGGTATGAATATCCTCCCCGGAGCGGAAGCCCTGGAGCATAGCCTCGTCTCCGGCGATGTGGGCCAGAAGGCGCAGCTCGATTTGAGAGTAGTCCGCGTCCACCAGCACGTACCCAGGCCGGGCCATGAACATGTTCCGCAGCTCCGCCCCCAGCTCGGTCCGCACGGGGATGTTCTGCAAATTGGGCTCCGTGGAGGACAGCCGCCCGGTGGCGGTGACCGTGTTCTGGAAGGAGGTGTGGATGCGGCCGTCCGGGGCGATGACCTTGTCCAGACCGTCCACATAGGTGGATTTCAGCTTGGTAAGCTGACGGTAGTCCAAAATTTCTTCAATCATGGGGTGCTGGCCCCGGAGCTTTTCCAGCACCTCCGCGTTGGTGGAGTAGCCGGTCTTGGTCTTTTTCACCGGCGGCAGGTTCAGCTTGTCAAACAGGATGTGCCCCAGCTGTTGGGTGGAGTTGATATTGAATTCCTCTCCCGCCAGCTCGTAGATTTTGGCCTGGGCCGTCTCAATGCGCCCGGACAGGAGCTGCCCGAACTCCACCAGCGCCCCCCGGTCCACCAGGAAACCTTCCAGCTCCATGCGGGCCAGCACCGGACACAGGGGCAGCTCTATGGTCTCGAACAGCTCCCACATGCCCAGCTCCCTGAGGCGCTTGGACAGGGTATCCCGCAAAGCCCCGATCCAGGCACAGTGACGGAGCAGCGCCGCCGTGGGGGCCACCGGGTCAGAGAGGGGACCGAAGGCTCCGTCCTCCAGGTAGGCGGCGGCCTTACCGGCCTCCTGCTTGTAGTAGGTCAGCACCAGCTTTTCCAGGTCGTAGCTGCCGTCTGTCGGGGCCAGGAGATAGGCGGCGATCTCCGTGTCGAACACAAAATTGCCGGGGGTGATGCCCTCCTCCAGAAGGGTGCGGATGAGGTTCTTTGCGCCGTGGACGTTTTTAGGGATGCCGGGGCCAAAAAGCTCCTTCAAAACCGCATTATAATTTTCCAGCTTATTGGCGAACAGCAGCGCCCCATGGTTTTCCGTCTCGCTGAGGGCGCACTCCACGCACACCACGTCCAGAGAGGGCAGGGCCAGCACGTTTACGGCCTCCTTGGTCCGCCACAGCGCCAGAAGCTCCCGGGCGCGCTCCGGGGTCTCCACGCACTCGCTGGTGCAGGTACATGCAAACACCGGCGTCTCCTGGGACGTGCCCTCCCCCTGGGGGGCGGTGAGGCCGTACTTGTCAATGAGCTTGGAGAACTCCAGCTCTACAAAAAGCTGGTAGAGCCTGCCGTTGTCCGGCTCCCGGCGCAGGTTGTCCTCCGGCGTAAATTCGATGGGGGCGTTGGTGCGGATGGTCGCCAGATCGTAGGAGGCACGGGCGTCTGCCTCCCCCATGGTGAGCTTTTTGAGGGCGGCGGGCTTGGCCTCGATGTCCGGGAGTTTTTCATAGATGCAGTCGATGGAATGATACAGCTGGATCAGCGCCATCGCCGTCTTTTCCCCCACCCCCTTTACGCCGGGGTAGTTGTCCGAAGCGTCCCCCATGAGGGCCTTCAGGTCAATCATGTGGATGGGGTCGAAGCCGTACTCCTCCCGGAACAGCTCCGGGGTCACGTCGCGGGTGGTGGTGCGGCCCATGCGGGTGGAGATCAGCTTGACCGTAGTCTGTTCCGTCACCAGCTGCAAGGAGTCCTTATCTCCGGTGACAATGACCGTCTCCCAGCCGGCCTGACTGTCCAGGGCGGCGATGGTCCCCAGCAGGTCGTCCGCCTCCCAGCCGTCCAGCTCGTACAGGGGGATATTCATTGCCCGCAGCACGTCCTTCAACAGGGGCATCTGGCTGGCCAGCTCCTCCGGCATTTTCTTGCGCTGGGCCTTGTAGGCCGGGAAGGCCAGGTGCCGGAAGGTGGGGGCCGGCCGGTCGAAGGTGACGCACAGCGCGTCGGGCTTATCCTCGGTGAGCAGCTTGTTGAGGATGTTCAAAAAGCCGAAGATGGCGTTGGTGGGCTGGCCCGCCTGGGTGGTCAGCGTCTGGCTGACCCCGTAAAAGGCCCGGTTGAGGATGGAGTTTCCGTCCAGGACCATCAGTTTCATAGGAATGCTCCTCTCACAGTTCACAGTTTCTTGATTTGGGTAGGCTTCGTTCGCAGAAACGACCGGAATTCCTCCCGCTGGCTCTCACTGAGCTGGTCCTTGAATACCAGCATAAAGAGCTGTCCGGCGGTGTACAGGGCGCAGACCTGGGGCGTCTCCACCAGACGGACGAGCTTGTCATAGGAGACGGTCATACGCTTGCCGGTCTCGTCGTTGATGCTCTCCACACCCTCCTCGGTAAACCGGGTATGGGAGGGGATGGGAGGGGTCAGGCCCATGTCCCGCCAGCGCTGGACCTGGATGCGAACCCATTTTTTGGGAAAGTAGACGTACGCCGTCAGAAGCAGCGCCAGCAAAACGCCGTAGAGGATGGCAAGGGCAGTTTTTCGCTGGAGGATAAGCAGAATCAGCATCGCCAGCACGAAAACCGAAATCGGATAAAACAGGTACCGGCGGCGGCCTATATAGCGTTTGTTCAGCTCATAGAGCAGTTTTCCGTTGATCTGGCCTCGTGTTTCAAACATACATACACCCTCCTCCATGAAAGACGGGCCGGC
>CAJTOE010000024.1 GCA_910577805.1 uncultured Oscillospiraceae bacterium
CGAAGCCGCTGGAGCTGCCGCCGCTAAAGCCTCCAAACCCGCCGCCGGAGCCGCCGAACCCGCCGGGGCCTCTGGGGCCGGGACCGCCAGGCCCTCTGGGAGGGGGAGGCGGAGGAGGCGGGGGCTGATGCCAGTGCCGGCGGTACCAGCCGGAGCGGGGGCCGTGCCAGAAGAAGATAGGCCGGAACATCACCGGGGGATTGGGCACGCCGTAATAACGGGTGCGGTAGGTGTTGTAACGGGTCCGGTCGATGGCGGACAGCACCACCACCAGCAGGATGGCGATGACCGCCAGCACAGCGATGCCGCCGGTCCGGCTGGACTGAGCGTAGGAGCCATAGGAGCTGCTCTCCGCGTTGCCCAGGCCGAAGTTCTCCTTATAAACCTCGTCCAGCGCCTCGTAGAAGGCCAGGATCGTCCGGTCGTTCAAGTCGCCGGACAGGATGTCCTCCAGGTCGGAGACCACCCGGTTGGTCAGGATCGTGGCGAAATCGTTGCCGGGGACGATGAAATAGTCCTGGTTCTGGACCGAAATTGCCAAAATAGCATCCCCCTCGCCCAGGCCCATGTCCAGAGCCTGGTCCCAGGCAAAGGTCTCGGTGTCGGTGACCTTGGAGTCTGTCGTGACCAGGGCCACCACGCTCTCATAGCGGTAATTCCAGTTGGCGTTATAAAAATGAATCCGCTGCTTCGCGTCGGAGGACAGAACGCCGCCATCGTCCCAGAGAAACTTTTCAACGCTCTTTGTGGACAGGCTTTCGTCCAGGTCATAGTTTAAACCGGGGGCGGGGACCGCATCGGGCATTCTGCCTCTCACCTGCCCGATGCCGATGGCGGCAACGGCCATCAGGACGGCCAGGGTGACGGCCACCCAGCGTTTTTGAAGAAATTTCATATACTCAGCCTCTCAGCTCTAACAGCTTCTGTTTCAGCTCTCCTTCGATACGGCCCAGCTCCGCTTCGGCCTCCTTCCGCTTCTGCGCACCCTCGGTCTGTATCTTCATCACCTCGTCCAGGGTGGAGATCAGCTGGGTATTGGTGTGCTGGAGGGTTTCGATCGACACCACGCTCCGCTCCGCCTCACGGGCGGTTTCGATGGTGCCCATTTTCAGCATATCCGCGTTCTTTTGCAGGAGCTGGTTGGTCATATTGGTCACGGCGGTCTGGGCGGCGGTGGCCTGACGGCTGTGCTCCAGCCCCAGGGACAGCACCATCTGGCTTTTCCACAGCGGGATCGTGTTCACCAGGGAGGACTGGATTTTTTCCAGCATCAGCGTGTCGTTGTTTTGCAGCAGGCGGGTCTGGGGCCCCATCTGAATGGAGATCATGCGGGTCAGCTCCAGGTCGTGGAGCTTCTTCTCGAACCGGCTGCACAGGTTAGCAAAATCGTTATAGGCCTGGGCGTCCTCCTGGGCCCCGGAGGTTTGGGCCTTTTTGCGCAGCTCCTCCAGATCGTTGGCCCGCAGGTACTCCAGCCGCTTTTTGCCCGCCAGGATATACATGGTCAGCTCTTTATAGTACTTGGTGTTCAGCTCGTACATCTGGTCCAGCATGGCGATGTCCTTCATCAGCACCACCTGATGGTTCTCCAGCACGCCCACGATTTTATCCACATTGGCCTCCGCCTTGGAGTAGCTGGCTTTCATGGCCTCCAGCTCGTTGCGCTTTTTCTGGAAAAACCCGGCGATGCCCTTTTTCTCCGGCTGGCCGAAGGTTTTCAGCTCCACCACCAGGGAGCTGAGGGCGTCGCCCACCTCGCCCAAATCCTTTGTCTTGACGCTGCTCAGGGCGTTTTCGGAGAAGGCCGCGATGTTTTTCTGCGCCGCCGCGCCGTATTGCAGGACCACGGTGGAGTCGGAGATGTCGATCTTTTGGGAAAACTCGTCCACCATTTTCCGCTCCGCCTCGGACAGCATGGATTCATCCAGCTTTACGGCGTTTGCGTCCCGGTCCTTCTGGGCCTGGAGCTGGGCCGTCTCCGCATTTGCCGCGGGCTGGGGCTGGGCCTCCGGCTCCGGCTGAAGCGTGAGGGTGGGGGCTTCCGGGACGGCCTGGGCGGCGGCTCCGCCGTCCAAGGTCAGGGTCAGTTCCGGGGTCGTGTTCAGGTTATCGCTCATATAGAATTATCCTCCATTCTTTTTTGGGTCTTGCAATACTTATACCAGGTATATATGGTCACGCCCGCGAACGCAAACAGCATCAGGAAGTAAAAACCGTTTGCGGTGGGCAGGGGCAGAAAGAGGGGCAGGCAGGCCCAGGCCAGCAGCATCACCGTGAGAAGTCCTCCCAGGATCGCACTCCATTTTGCCTGGCGTAAATCATACTTCATTACGGCAAAGGCAAACAGAAACAAGATACACAAAAGTCCGCCCATGACCCAGCGGTATGCGTGACCGGAAAACGCGTCCTGCAATCCCGCCGGGCTGAATATTCCGCTTTCCACACAAAACTGGTATTGCTGGTATTCCCGGACGTCTACCCAGATCATAAACAGCTGAAAGACCGCCAATGCGAGATAAACCCATCGGACCCAATAGGGTGTTTGCTTCGGATTGGTTTTCATGGCACGCTCCTTTCTTCATTACAGCTCCAGCGTAATACCGTCCTTTCCGTCGGAGCCGCTCAGTCCCTCCTGCTGGAGCATCTGCTCCATGACGGTGATGTCAGTGGAAATGTCCAGCGCCTCCTCACCGTACAGCGCGTCAAGCTGCTTGTCGTAGGCGGTGACGATGGTGTCCATCATGGCCTCGATTTTCTGCTTGGTGGTGGAGATATTCTCTCCATCCACCCCGGCGGAGCCCATCCGGTCGTAGGAGTTCAAAATCTTCAGGGTAGTGGGCAGATAGTAGCTCATAAATTTCCGAATCTGGGGCAGCTTTTTCGGCTCGGCCACCACCAGGTCGATGATCTTCCGGGTGACCGCCTCCAGGTGGTCGATCTGCCGGGAGAGCTTCGCATCCTCAATGGCGTCGTTGAGCCGCCGCATCTCGGACACCGCCCGGTCCCGCTCCTTCACCAGCGCGTCGATTTCCGGGTTGCCGGTGGTCTTGGGCTTTTCCGGCTCCTTCGGCTTGGGGTCGGGGACCTCATAGGTCTTATCCGGAAAAACCGCCCGTCCCGCAATCAGCACTCCTATGGAAACCGCCCCGCAGAGCAGATAATCCCAGACCTGGTGCAGCGAGAAGAACAGGGCGAAAATCAGCCACACCGCTCCTGCCAGGTAGATGGGTGCCACTGAACGCTTTACTTGCTTGGCCATACTTGTCCTCCCAATTTCAAGAGATTCTTAAAACTATTGTACTCCGTGTATATACCCAGTGTCAAGAGCGGGGACGAAATATGAAAATTCTCTAAAGTTTCCCCAAATCCCTTGCATTTTTCCGAAAACAAGCTATCCTTGTAAACAGCGCATGAAAAAGAGGTTTTCAGTCGTGAGGTTGCGGAGCCTTTTGGGTTTTCACCCTCATCCGTCCCCGCTAACTTCCCGAATAGCACACAAAAGAGGAGCCGCATTACTTATGAAAGCACTTTTATATGGAGATACCTTCCCCCGTCTGGCGGCGGACATGCACCGCAGCCCCGGAAAATGGCTGGCCCGCCTGGTTTTTCTGCTGGGACCCTGGGCCTCCTTCTGGATGGTGGAGGTTTTAAACCAAAACGACGTATTCGACGATCTGTACCCCTGGCAGGTTTTGATGAACCTGATTTGGTACTACATTCTGTATATTCTCCTGCGTTTGATTCTGGGCCGTATTCGCCGGGCGGCGGCGGCAGGAAGCATTCTCTGCTTCGCCATAGGGCTTTTGAACCACTACATTCTCCGGTTCCGGGGCCGAATCCTGTTCCCGGCGGACATCCCCGGCTGGCGTACTGCCGCCAACGTAGCCGGGGGCTTCGATTTCTCGTTCGACGATTACATCCGCCAGGGCTTGATCCTGCTGGTCTGCTACCTGTTTCTGGTATGGATGTGCCCCGCCCAGCCCCGGCGGGCCAAGTGCAAGCCCATTGTGGTACTGCTCTGCCTGCTGTCCTGCTTTTCCTACTGCTATGTGTTTTTCGGCACCGCTATGCTTCCGGGCCTGGGGATATACACCCAGCAGTGGGTCACTCAGGCCAACGGTTTTCTGCTCAACTTCACCGTCGCCCTGCGGTACAGCCGGGTGGACAAGCCCGACGACTACAGCCACGCCCAGGTCCTGGAGCTGATGGAGCAGTACCCCGGCTCGGCGGGGGACGAGAGCCGTCAGCCCACCAATCTGATCGTCATTATGAACGAGTCCTTTGCGGACCTGACCCTCTTCGACACCCTGGACGTGGACCAGGACCCCACCCCGTTCCTGCGGACGCTGAACGAAAACACGGTCAAGGGCTGGATGTACTCCCCCGTCACCGGCGGCGGCACCGCCAGCGTGGAATTCGAGTACCTGACCGGATTTTCTACTATTTTCCAGCCGCCCCATACCGTGGCCTACCAGCTCTACGTGGAGGAAAACATGCCCTCCCTGGCGGCGCTGTCCCGCGCCTGCGGCTACGACACCACCGCGTTCCACCCCTATAAATCCTCCGGCTGGAACCGGCCCGTGGCCTACGATTATCTGGGCTTTGACCACCAGCTCTACGAGGAGGACGTAAAAGACCCCTGGCGCATCCGGAGCTATGTGTCCGACCTGTCGGACTATGAGCGCATTTACCAGGTGACCGAGGAGGCCAACGCCCAGGGCCTGCCCGCGTTTGTTTTTAACGTGACCATGCAGAACCACAGCGGCTACAGCCAGGGCTGGAAGAACCTGGAACGTTCTGTCCGGCTCAACGGCAGCCAGCGTCTGGCCGACCCCACCGCCGAACAGTATCTTGCCCTGGCCCACGAGAGCGACAAGGCCCTGGAACAGCTCATTGCGCATTACAGCCAGGTCGAGGAACCCACGATGATCGTCCTGTTCGGCGACCACCAGCCGCCCCTGAAAAACGCCTTTTATGAGGAGCTTTATGGAAAACCCCTGGCGGACCGGACCACGCAGGAGGTTTTGCAGCAATACGCCGTCCCCTTCTTCATCTGGACCAACTACGAGACAGAGGCCCAGGATGACCTGATACTCAGCCCCAACTTCCTGGGCACCCTCACCGCCCAGCTTGCGGGCCTGCCCCGGACGGGCTATATGGATTTTCTCTCCGACCTCTATCAGGCATTGCCCGTCATCACCCCGGTGGGGTGCATCGCGGCGGACGGGACCTATTACAAGCGCGACGAGCTGCCCTCTGACCTGGCGAAGCTCCTGCACGACTATGAAGTACTGAACTACTGCGGCATGGTGGACCTGTTCGACGAGGCCCGGCCCATGTTCTGCCTGGAGGAGGAGCCGTGATGTGGGAGGACTGCGCGATTGTCGAGCTGTACTGGAACCGGGACCAAACGGCCATCCTGCGCTCGCAGGAGAAATACGGTCCCCAGTGCCATACGCTGGCCCATAACATTCTGCACAGCCGGGAGGACGCGGAGGAGTGCGTCAACGACACCTGGCTGAAGGCCTGGACCACCATGCCCCAGAACCGGCCGGACCATCTGGGGGCCTATCTGGGCCGCATCGTGCGTAATCTGGCCCTGGACCGCTGGCGCAGAGGCCGTGCCCAGAAGCGGGGCGCGGGCCTGGACGCCATGCTGGCGGAGCTGGACGAGTGCATCCCCGCAAAAGAGACCACCGAGGAACAGGTGGAGGCCCGTGAGCTGACGCGGCTCCTGGAGCGCTGGCTGGACAGCCTTCCCCAGGAGGACCGGGTGCTGTTCGTCCGCCGCTACTGGTACGGGGAACCGGCGGGAAAGCACGTCAAGCGTCTTTGGCGGCTGCGTCAAAAGCTGAAAGCATATCTGGAACTGGAGGGAGTGCCGCTGTGAATCCGGAGCATCTCTATGAAAGCATCACCGGCCTGGACGACCGTTTTATTTTGGAGGCCCAGTCCAATAAGCCCCGCCTTGACCAAAGGAAAATCTGGGCCGGGCTGGCGGCGGCGCTGGTGCTGGCGGTTGGACTGAGCTGGCCTGCCTGGCGCAGCCTCTCTTCCTCCGGCGGAAGCTCCGCCCCATCCGGTGAGCCTTCCGCCCCAGCCGGGTCTGCCCCCGCCGACCCCTCCGGGTCCTTCGGGGGTATGGCGCCAGGGGAAGAGAGCATCACTGTGGAGCTGGTCGATGGAGAGGGCATTGAAGTCCAGCTCCTGGACGATTCGGTGCTGCTGACCAACTCCACGGACGCCGGCTGGACCGGTATGGTCCGCATCCTGGACCATGAATTTGAAGTGACTATCCCCGCCGGGGAGACGGTCTTACTGGATTTGGAGGACCTGCCATGAGAGAATATACAGTCCAATACGAAAACTGCATCCTGCCCCGGCGGCGGCGCAGCAGCCACAAGGGCGATTACGGACGGCTGCTCCTGGTTGGCGGGAGCGTGGGCTATACCGGCGCGCCGGTGCTGGCGGCGGAGGCCGCATTACGCACAGGCGCGGGGCTGGTGTTCGTGGGGGTGCCGGAGCGCGTCTACCCCATTGTGGCGCAGAAATGCACCTGCTCCATGCCTTTCCCTCTGCCGGCGGACTTGGGCGAGCTGGAAAAAAAGGCCGCAGGCTGTGACGCATTGCTGCTCGGCCCCGGCCTGGGGCTGGGGGAGGAGGCCCGGCAGCTTGTCCTGCGGCTGTCCGCCAGCTACCCGGGTCCCCTGGTGCTGGACGCGGATGGCATAAACGCCCTGGCGGGGCATATAGATAGTTTGGACAGGAGGCAAGCCCCCACGGTGCTGACCCCCCATGAGGGGGAGTTCGCCCGGCTGACCGGCTGTCCCCTGCCTCTGGAAAAGCGGAGAGAAGTTGCCCGGAGCTTCGCCCGGACCCACCGGTGCGTGCTGGTGCTGAAGGGGCACCGGACCGTCACCGCCCTGCCCAGCGGAGACATTTTTGTCAACACCACGGGCAATCCGGGGATGGCCACCGGCGGCAGCGGCGACGTGCTGGCGGGAATGCTCGCCGCCCTGCTGGGCCAGGGCTTCGAGCTGGGACGGGCCGCGTATACCGCGGTGTGTCTCCACGGCCGGGCGGGGGACCTGGCGGCGGAACAGCTTGGCGAGTACGCCATGACCGCCCAGGACCTGCTGCACTTTCTGCCCCAGGCGGTCAAGGAGGCGGAAATGTCCTGACAACAGAAAGGAGGAAGCCCTGTGCGCAAGATTATCGTCTGCGTACTAACGATGCTGCTTCTCCTCACCGGCTGCAAGGCCGGAGGCGGGGGAGACGAGGCCCAGGACCTGGCCCTGACCATCCGTGCGGAATACCTGGCCCTGGAAAACTGGACGGCCAACTGTACCATTACCGCCGATTACGGCCAGCGTATCTACGAGTACGGCGTGACGGCCGCCCAGACCGGGGAGGACCTGGCCCTGACCCTCACCAGCCCGGAGACTGTGGCGGGGCTGACGGCCCGTATTTCGGGAGAAAACGGTCTGTTGGAGTATGACGGGGCCAGTTTGGAGACCGGTCCCCTGGATGGGGACGGACTGTCCCCGGTCTCGGCTCTGCCCGCCCTGCTCCACGCCGCCAAGGAGGGCTATATGGACAGCTTTTCGCTGAATGAAAGCCTGATGGTCCTGTGCCGGGACCCGGAAAAAAAGCCGGGGGAGGGCACGGAGACCAGCCTGTGGTTCGACCCGGACAGCCACGCCCTTCTGCGGGGGGAGATCTCCCAGGACGGCTTTATGGTGATTCAATGCGACTTTTCCAATTTTGTACACACGACCGGAGGTACCCATGGAGACACACCAGACAATACGGACCTGGGCGGAGATTGACTTATCGAATCTGGCCCACAATTATCATACGCTGCGGGGGCTGTGCCCTCCGGACTGCAAATTTTTAGGCGTGGTGAAGGCCGACGCTTACGGCCACGGCGCGGTCCCCATCGCCCAGGCCCTCCAGGACCTGGGGGCGGAGATGCTGGCGGTGGCCTGCCTGGATGAGGCAATCGAGCTGCGCCGGGCGGGGATTCATCTGCCCATCCTCTGCCTGGGCCAGACAGACCCCCAGTTCGCCCCGGCGCTCCTGGAACACCAGATCACCCAGACGGTGGGGGACCTGGAGACGGGGGAGGCCCTGTCCGCCGCCGCTGTCCGGGCGGGGAAAACGCTGACCATCCATGTGAAGCTGGACACGGGCATGGGGCGGCTGGGTTTTTTGGAGAACGAGCCTGTTGGGAAGCTGTGCCGTCTGCCCGGCCTGCGGGCGGAGGGAATTTTTACCCATTTTTCCAGCGCCGACAGCGATCCGGCCTACACGGACCGCCAGTACAACGCGTTTCTCGCGGCCATCCACGAGCTGTACCATGAGGACGGGCTGGATTTTCAAATTTATCATTGCGCCGCCAGCGCCGCTGTGTTAAACTGTCCCTGGAGCCATATGGGCATGGTCCGTCCCGGTATTGCTCTGTACGGGCACTTTCCCGGTACGAGCCTGCGGCCTGTGATGACCCTGAAAAGCCGGGTCGCCGCCATCCGGACCGTCCCGGCGGGGAGCTTTATCAGCTACGGCCAGACGGCCCGGCTGACGCGGGACTCCCGGCTGGCAGTCATTCCCATCGGCTACGGGGACGGCTACCCCAGAGGGCTGTCCAACCGGGCCTCTATGCGCATCCGGGAAAAGGACTGTCCCCTGGTGGGCCGGGTGTGCATGGATATGTGTATGCTGGACGTCACAGATTTTTCGGAGATACAAACCGGCGATGAAGTGACAGTATTTGCCGGGCCGGACTGGGAAAAGGCCGCCCAGGAGCTGGATACCATCCCTTACGAGCTGTTGTGCCGGGTGTCCCCGCGGGTGCCGCGGGTGTACCGCCGCGCATAGGATGGTGTGGAGCGGCGGACGCCTTCGTCCGCCGGCGGGCGGGCGGCGGATGCTGCCGGCCTCTGCCGGTTTTTTTCAAAAAAACTGAATAATCTCCGCCGCCCTGTGGGAGAATCATAGTACAGCGTTACATAAGGGCCATGACCCGTAACGCGTACTATCTTCCGGCGGAGTGTGAACGTACGTGGATAACAGTGTGAAACGAGGGGACATCTTTTATGCCGACCTGAGCCCGGTGGTGGGCAGTGAACAGGGGGGCGTGCGGCCGGTGCTGATCGTGCAGAACGACACCGGCAACCGCCACAGCCCCACGGTCATTGCCGCCGCCATCACGTCCCAGACCGGGAAAGCCCGTCTGCCGACGCATATTTCCCTGGCGGCGATGAGCTGCGGCCTGCCGAAGGACTCGGTCATTCTCCTGGAGCAGATCCGGACGCTGGATAAGCGCCGCCTGCGGGAGCATATGGGCCGGCTGGACGAGACCATGATGCGCCAGGTGGACGGAGCCATCGCCGTCAGCTTCGGGCTGCATCCGGAAACGATGGTGTAAATAGATCCCCCCAGGGGCCGCGCTCTGCGGCCCGTACATAAGAGAACGCGGGAAGGAAGTACATCCGATGAAAAAGCGCAGTTGGAAGCAGATCAAGCTCGCCGCCCTGACCCTTACGGTCTTTTGGCTGTGCGCCGGCGCGGCCCTGGCGGCGGGGGGCGGCTCCCAGAGCGACCCCTTGGTTACCCTCAGCTATTTGACCCAGACTGTCCAGCCGGACATTTTACGCCAGGTGGAGGAGCGTGCGAACACCCGGCAGGCCGATCTGATGACGCAGTTTGAGCACCGTTTGGACCAGCTCCAGGGCGGGACCGGAGGCAGCGCCACCTATACTCTGGTGACGCTCTCGTCAGGGGACCGGCTGGAGCTGGAGGTGGGCTGTGAGCTGATGCTGCGGGTGGGCAGCGCCGCGGTGAACTCCGCCACGGAGCCGGCTTTGATTGATATGACCACCGGCGGCACTCTGGCCAACGCAGGCAGTTTGGTGCAGAACCACCTGTACATGGCCACTATCCCCGACCGGACCTTGACTGCCTCCGCCGGGACGGTGAAGCTGTTGGTGCGGGGCGGGTATTCGATTCGCTGAGAAATGCTTGGGCGGCCCCTTTGGGGGCCGCCCTTTTTAATCCCAATCATGTCGAGTTGTTTGGATTCCATTTGCCAGAAAAGTTTCTACAATTTGTTCGATTTGTTCAAAACATTCTTGGTCATCAAGTGAATCATCATCTAAAATCTGCTTAATCTTATGCAAAATTTGGAGTGCATTATTCTCCATCATTTTTGGAACACTCTTCAACACATTTTCTTCTTTCAGATGTTGAAGGACCATCCAGCCAATGGCACGGGCATAAAGCTCCTCTCCGATTTTAAACTCTTCATTGTATTCAAAATCAAACATCACATCCACCTCGAATTGTATTATACCCGATATATCGGGAATATTCAATAGAAATTGGGGAAATATAATAGAAATCACAAGGAGGTGTTTCTTTGTGATTTCGTATCAGCCCCTATGGGAGACAATGAAGCGGAAACAGTTCACCACATACAAGCTCCTGCGGGACTATAATTTCAGCAGAGGAACCTTGGACTCCTTGAAAAAGGGCCGTGCCATCACAACAACTACGCTGAATGATATCTGTAAAATATTGGATTGCCGGGTGGAGGAGGTATTGGTCTATCTGCCCGAACATGAGGAATGATAAACAGGCCTCCCGTGCTGCGGGAGGCCTGTTCTGGTATCCGAATGATTTCAAATCGGAAGGCGGAGGGGAGAGAGCGTCAATTTCACCCCCCAATAAAATCAAAACCCCAGTTTCCCATAATAATCCTGCTCCAGGATATTCACCGAATGCCGGAACAGGTCCTTGACCTCCCGGTACACCTCGGACACATAGCCCTCCGGGACCTCTACGCCCTCGTTTGGCGTAAACTTGTCCGTTTTGGAATTATACCGCCCCAGCTCCGTCAAAAAGCTTTTGTTGGAGAAAATCACCAATCCCGGCGCGTCAGACAAAATATCCTGCCCCATCAGCAGGCGGGAATCGTACTCCAGCCCGAACAGATTCGACAGCGTCGGCAGAATATCCAGGCTT
Source organism: uncultured Oscillospiraceae bacterium (assembly GCA_910577805.1). Classification (GTDB taxonomy): domain Bacteria; phylum Bacillota; class Clostridia; order Oscillospirales; family Oscillospiraceae; genus Lawsonibacter. Next base: position 11,023 of record CAJTOE010000024.1, read on the forward strand.
TCACAGGGCTTGTCCACCACCACCGGCTCTTTCATATCGCCGGACCACAAAATCAGGGTGGAGTGATAAATCTCAAAATTGGGGTCCAGCTCCTGCCCGGCCAGCTCGGTCCACGTCGCCGGGTCCATGCCGTAGGGGTAGTGGTCGCCGGACAGACAAATCACCGTATTTTCCAGCTCCCCCGCTTTCTCCAGCTCTTCAAGCAGATATTGCAGGGCCAAATCCAGCTCCATATTGCAGGCAATGTACGCCTTGGCCTCCGTACTCATATCCAGGTCCGCGACGTCGTCGTAATGCTTGCCGGACATGGCGTTGTCCCGGAAATTGTAGTTCATATGTCCGCTGACCGTCATAAAGTAGGCGTGGAAGGGCTGTTCCCCGGCCAGCAGCTGAGGCACGACCACCTCCATCATCTCCAAATCGGACTCCGGCCAGCTCGGCTTGACCTCCAGGCCGTGGCCCAGCCCGGAGTACTCGTAGCCCATATTGGGGTGGGACACGTCCCGGTTGTAGTAGTCCCAGGTGTGGTTGTGCCATGCAGTGGTGGGATAGCCCAGCTTTTTCATCTGGTTACCCAGGCAGAAGGGCATGGAATTGCCGCCGGAGGTCTTGAAGGACCGCACCGCCCCGGAGGGGATCAGGGAGGTGCAGGCGGCATATTCCCCGTCGGTGGTGGACTTCCACCACAGGGGGTTGTAGAAATTCTCAAAGACGAACCCCTCGTGGGACAGCTTATAAAGCGTCGGGGTGTAGGTCTCGTGGACGGCGTAGCGCCAAAAACCCTCGCCGGTCAGGAAAATCAGGTTTTTCCCCGCAAACATTCCGGTGTACGCATTGGTTTTGGTAGGCTCCCGGTCCCGGAAAAACGCGTGCATTTCCAGCAAAAGCTCGTCCGTCTCCTCTGACATCAGCTTGTCAAAATCGATGTCCAGTATATTGTACGGCTTCACTGGCTCCGGGTCTGGTTCAGCGTCCGGTTCCGGGTCCGTTACCGGCGCGGGCGACGGCTGTGTCTGCCGGGGCTGTTCCAGGCCAAAGAGCATTTGGGTGATATCCAGACGCAGGGTGGCAGTCAGACCGAAATTGGCCGCAATCACAGAGGGGTCAAAGGACTCCCGATAAATTTCCCGGATGGACTGCATTCCGTTGGAAGGCAGCTGATAGGTCAGCCCGCCCCCCAGAAGCTGAAAGGCCATCGCCCAGCCGGTACACCCCAGAAGCAGAGGCCAGCCAGCTTGGTCCTCCAGCGCGTCCGGGTCCCGGTGAAGATAAATACACAGCAGGACCATGGGGACGAGGAGCAGAAGTATCAGGGGCAGGCCCCGCCACGCGCCCCGCAGGGCGTCCCGCCAGTAGAAGCCCAGAGCTTCGCTGGCCATGGAGACCAGACTCAGGGAAAATACCGTGCGAAAGATGGTGTGATAGACCGCCTGGAGCAAAAACCAGGCCGTCAGCAGGGCCATCAGGAGCCGTGCGGCGACGCGGTTGAAGGTCTGGCTCCAGAAGCAGCACAAAAGGCCGCAGATCAGCCCCACCGGCAGGCTGAACAGGGTCAAAAACAGCAGCCCTCTGCTCCAAAAGCCGTCTACACAGAACGCACGGTAGACAAGCTCCATCCACAGAACTGCCAGTGGAAAAAAGCAGACGGGATGGCCAAGGAGCGAGGGCCTGGGTTCTTCGCGCATGGGGAAGTACTTCCTTTCTAAAAAGATGCCGGAACCGATTTCGGAACATGCCAAAAAATTTTCCGGAGGTTCCGCCCGTAGTTTACAGTTGGTCCGCGGCCTGGTCGATTTTCTTTTTCAGGTGTTCCAGGACTGCTTGCAGCCGGTCCCGGTCCACGTCGGCGTCGCTGGCGGACAGCTGTGCCAAAAATAACATCTGATGCAGATGCCCGTCGATTTCCTCCAGCGCGTCCAGCTTAGGCTGAAGCGGCTGAGGCTCGTTTTCCTGCATAGAACAGTTCCTCCTTTTTCACTTAGGTCCATAGTAGCATCCTATGCCCGTTTTGTAAATAGGAAAGATATTTTTTGTGGGGGGATGCGTGGAGGGGATTCACCCTCATCCGTCTGGCCTAACGGCCAGCCACCTTCCCCCGTGAGGGGGAAGGCTCCAACACTGGCACTTGCTTGACTGCACAGTAGTCCCGATAGACGCACCGATAAGCCTTCCCCCCTGGCGGGGGAAGGTGGCACCGCCGTAGGCGGTGACGGATGAGGGGGAAAAGTCCCCCAGCAAACAAAAAAAGCTCGTTTTGATGTGAGTCAAAACGAGCTTCAACAGTTTCCCGATGGTGGAGATAAGCGGGATCGAACCGCTGACCTCTTGAATGCCATTCAAGCGCTCTCCCAGCTGAGCTATACCCCCGTATATCCCCCGGAGGGGGATTTGGGGAAACTGTTATTGATTTGTTTGTTTCAAGCGGTTCTCGCTGAAACCTTAGTTAGTATAACCGATGGACCGAAATTTGTCAACCCTTTTTTTCAAAAAATCTGAATTTTTTAAGCCAGGGCCTTTTTCGCCGTATCGGTCAGCTGGGTAAAGGCGGCCTTGTCGTTGACCGCCAGCTCCGCAAGCATCTTGCGGTTGATGGCGATGCCGGACTTCTTCAGCCCGTTCATAAAGGTGGAGTAGTTCAAGCCGTTGAGCTTGCACGCGGCGCTGATGCGGGTGATCCAGAGCTGGCGGAAATCGCGCTTCTTGAGCTTACGGCCGGTGTAGGCGTAAGTCAAAGACTTCATGACCGCCTGGTTGGCCATCTTGAAGTGCCGGGACTTGGAGCCCCAGTAGCCCTTGGCCATCTTCAGGATTTTATTTCTTCTCTTGCGCGACATCATCGCGCCCTTCACTCTTGCCATAATTCGTTCCCTCCTCTGCCTTACTTATACAGGATCATGCGCTTGATGGCGGCTACGTTGGTCTTATCCGCATACGCGCCCATCCGCAGGCCTCTCTTGCGCTTGGTGGTCTTGCCGTTGCCGCTGAGCAGGTGGCGCTTATTGGCCTTGGCGCGCTTCACTTTGCCGCTCTTGGTCAGGGAGAAGCGCTTTTTCGCGCCGCTGTGCGTTTTGATCTTAGGCATAACAAATCGCTCCTTTTCTTACTTTTTCGTGTCCTTTGCGGGCTTGGGGGACAGGAAGATGGACATATGCCGGCCCTCCAGCTTGGGGGCCTTGTCCATCACGGCGGTCTCGCTGCACTGCTCGGCGAACCGCAGCAGCAGGTCCTGGCCGATGTCGGTGTGGGCCATTTCGCGCCCGCGGAAGCGGACGGTCACCTTACAGCGGTTGCCCTCGCCCAAAAACTTCTGGGCGTTGCGCAGCTTTACGTTAAAGTCGTTTACGTCGATACTGGGGGACATTCGGATCTCCTTGATCTCCACCACGCGCTGATTCTTGCGGGCTTCCTTCTCGCGCTTGGTCTGCTCGAACCGAAATTTGCCGTAGTCCATCAGCTTGCACACCGGAGGCTTGGCATTGGGGGAGATTTTCACCAGATCCAGATTCTGCTCCTCGGCCAGCCGCAGGGCCTCCTGCGAGGACATGATGCCAAGCTGCTCGCCGGATTCTGAGATCAGACGGACCTCTTTATCACGGATTTCTTCATTGGTTTGATGACCTATGTTAGCGATGGGAAAGCACCTCCTACAAAAATTGAACGTGGCCGCTGGAAAGCGCCCACGTCACACACACACGCAAAGACACACCGGAGCATCCGGCGGTTTCCTTCATGTTGACCCTTCGGCTCAGGCCTGGGGTGAGGACGGGGCTGCCGTTCCTGCTTCCTTGTACTGGAGTAGTATAGCAGGCTGCCTGGTGTTTGTCAAGGGGGTTGGGGATTTTCTTTTTTCACGGGGGAGAGAAAGCAAAGAACCGGGACAGCCCTCGACCGTCCCGGTTCTGCATCATCGAATTCACTCGATCACACTGGCAAACGCCGCGTTGCTGAGAAATGCGTACTCGTCCCGCTGATGGGTCTTGTTGGTCAGGGTGTTGGCAAACAGAACCACATCCAGCTCCGTATCTCCCGCTCCTTTTCCCTGGTAAGAGATGCCCTGAATGGAATTATTGAGGAAATCCCGGTAATGTGCGCCGGAGCTGGGCAGGAAGCCTTCCAAAATACCCTTGCTGCTGTCCAGGCGGACCAAAATCTCCGCGCCGTCGGGCACAGCGGCAAAGTAGCCCGCTCCGTAGCCATAGAAAATGCCGTCACCCTCCGCGATGTAGCTGGCGTTTACCAGCGTCTCGTCGGGATAGATCACATAAGCCAGCGCGTCCATGGCTCCGCCGCCCGCACTCTCCCGGACCAGCGTTCCCTTGGGGAACAGCTTCACCGCGCTGGAAACGGCCTTGCTGCCGTAACCGATATAAGCAGTTCCCTTCTGCACAGCGGCCAGACCGGCGCTGTCCAGCGCGGAGGCCCCCAGGATCAAGTCCGCCTCGGCGGCGTTCTCGGTGACAGTAAAGCCCATCTGCTCCAGAGCCTGACGGTCGTAGTTGTACTCATATGCGCCGCTGACCAATGTAGTTTGGACAAACCCGGCGCTGCTTTTTCCCGGCTTTCCTGTGATGTACACCACCGGAGCCTTGGCCAGCTTCTCCGCCTCCGGAAGCGCGGAGGCCACGCCGGTCCCGCTGAGGACATACTCCCCGGCTACGCTGTTCCAGTCCTCGTAGGAGCAAAGGAAGCTCCCCCGGTATTCGCCCTCGGTAATCAGGGAGACGGATTTTCCGGCCCGCAGCAGGGTGTTGACCGCGGCGGCAGCGTCCTCGGAGCTGTTTTTCAGCACCACCTGTCCGCCCTCGTCCCCGGTGAAGGAGGAGCGGCGGGCCTGCTCCAAAAAGGACTCCGCCGTGATTTCGGAGGTAACTTTCTTGATCTGCCGGTAGGCCGCCGGCTCGGCGCACACGGCCAGGTCAAAGCCGCGGGTCTTGTCAAAGGCCGTGATGCCCTCTGAATAGAGGGTGGGCCACTCGGTAATCACTGTGCCGTCGTACAGCGCGCCGTTTGCCACGGAACGCTTGGCCTGATACATGGAAATCACCACGGTCCCGGCGGGGTACAGCGTGCCGTCATAGGTAAATTCCTGCTCTGCGGCCAGGAGGGTCACACCGTTGCGGTCCAGGTATTCCACCATATCAAAGGCAGCTTGCAGGTTGTTTTGGTTCTCCCCGTCCAGGGGCAGGATGTAGCATTCCGGATAAAAATTGCCGTTCTGGTCCTTGCCGTCGTACTCCGGGCGGAACAACCCGGCCTCAGCGCCCTCCACGTCGTACTGGTCCGTGAACCACTGGCCCGCCAGCTCGTAGGCGTCCGAATTGGCGTTGGTCACGCCGCGCTCAAAAATTTTCGTCTGCGCCAGGAGATAGGACTTCTTGTTCTGGGCGATGTAGTGGGACTGCCCCAGCTGGCCGTAGGCGGCGGCGCGGGCGGTGCTGTCGTTGTAGGCGGGCAGCTCCACCGTGTACGCTACAGTTCCGTGGAGCATGGCATATTGGGGCGTATAGCTGGTGGACATATCGTCCCAGGGGGCGGTCCACTGGGTCTGGGGCTTGCCGTCCACCGTTTTGCCGGTGTAGCTCAGGTAATCCCGCTGGGGGATCACATAGCTGTTGTACTGGTCGTTGTTGGCGACAGCGGCAATGCCCAGGGCCTCGCCGCCGGTCATCAGATGCTCCGCCAGCAGGTCGTATTCAAAATTGGGCTCGTGGGGCGGGTCGCAGGGCTCGCACTGGAACTCCTGCACCCGGCCGTGAAATTCGGTGAAGCTGACCGGGTTCCAGTCCGCGATCAGCCGGGTCATATTCTGGGTCTCCGCCTGGGTCTGGAACGAGTTGTCCCGGTTCAGGTCGAAGCCCCCGGAGGACGTGCGGGTCAGATAGGTGCGGCCTTCCACGTTTTCCTCCGGGACCAGCAGGAAAAATACGTCGTCCAGCAGGTCGTCCACATCCACCGTCTCCGTCTTGGTGGTGTAGTACTTGTCCAGATCTACCGGGCCGGAGATGGTCGTGTCCTCGCCCTTGAGATAGCCCAGATAGGTGGCCGAAGCTTTGACCAAATCCGGCACCGCCACGCTGCCCTGGGTCCCCGCCGCGCCCATCTGCTTTTGCAGCTCGGCCTTGCCCGCCGCCGTAAAGCCGGTGAGCCGGTCATACGTCAGCGCCTGGTCCTCCCCGGCGGCGCGGACCAGCATCCAGGCAAATTCCAGAATACCGTCCGAGGCGGAGACCTCGTTGGCATGAATATTGGAGTACAGCACCGGCACCTGATATTCCTTCAGCGTTCCGGACGTAAGCTGCCGGCGCAGGGCGGAGGGGTCGGACTGCGCCTTGTCCTTCATGGTCAGCCACCGGTCCACCGCCCCGCGGTTCTTGGCGATAATCAGGTAGGGCATATCCAGGCTTTCCAGGCCGTTGTCCCCCTGGCTGCGGCCCATGGAGCAGCGCGCCACATAGAGGTCCGTATGCTCCGCCGCATAGGCGGTCAGTGCGTCGATCTCCGCATAGATCTCGTCCATCGTATGGAACTGCCGGTAAGGGACCACTTTTACGGGGGCGGTCCCCAGGGTCTTGTCCTGCCAGAGGGCGGTGAGCTGGAAATAGCCGCACACATCCAGATATTTGCCGCCGTTGCTGTGGGGGGCGCTGGGGTCCGTGCCGAAATAGCAGGCGTTTTCCAGCTGTAGGGTCAGATAGACCTGACCGTCCACGGTTTCGGCCCCGGCCTTCCAGTTGGAAAAGAAGGGCGTTTCCCCGTCGCTGCACACCCACTCCTTCAACGGACCGCCCGCCGTCTGGTAGGGATAGAGGTCCCCGTCCAGATAGGCCCGGCTCTTGTCCCGGACCAGGGACCAGGTGACGGACTCCGCCGCCGACGCGGCTTCGGCCTGGGTCAGGCTCACCGGGACCAGAAGCTGTACGCTCCCCGCCTCGGTGAGGCTGATAATGGTATCTGCGCGGTCCTGTCCGGCGGCGGAGACCGGTACAGTCAGCAAACTGACCAGCAGCGCCGCCGCCAGAAGGGCGGAGAGCAGAGACTTTTTTGTCTGTTTCATTGGCTTACTCCCTCATTTCCTTACATTTAATCCCTTAACCCTTCATATCCGGATGATATTCCGGGCAGGTACACTTTTTCCACTTCAAGCCGCTGCCGCAGGGGCAGGGGTCGTTGCGGCCGATTTTCACCGTCTTTTTCACAGGCTGCTTTTTCACTGTGCCGTCGCCGCCGCCGGAGGATTCCGCGGTGATACGGGCCACCCGCTCCCGCTTCACGTCCTGGTCCTTCTTCAGCCGCACCAGGAACAGCCGCCGGAGGGTCTCCTCCTGGATGGCGGCGATCATCTCCTCGAACATCTCGAAGCCTTCCTGCTTGTAGGCGACCACGGGGTCATTCTGGCCCAAGGCCCGCAGGCCGATGCCCTGGCGCAGCTCCGCCATGGCGTCGATGTTGTCCATCCAGAACTCGTCCACCACCCGGAGCATCAGCACCCGCTCCAGCTCCCGCATCAGGGGCGCGCCGATCTCCTGCTCTTTTTTGGCGTAGACAGCCTGGGCCTGCTCCAGCACAAGCTGGGTGAGGGATTCCGCCGTATGATGGGCCAGCTCCTCGTTGGACAGCCTCAAATCTCCGGGGGCCAGGAACATGACCCGGAAGGGGGCCAGCGCCTCCTGGAAGGACTCCGCGTCCATGTGCTTCTGCTCGCCTAAGTGGCCCTGGATGGCGGAGGCGATGGTGGTGTGCAGCATGTTCTGGATGGACTGCTGCAAATCCTCCCCGTCCAGCACCTGACGGCGCTGCTTGTAAATGACCTCGCGCTGGGTGTTCATCACGTCGTCGTATTGCAGCACGTTTTTCCGGGTCTGGAAGTTCCGGGATTCCACCTGCTTCTGGGCGTTCTCGATGGCGTTGGTCAGCATTTTCTGCTCGATGGGGGTGTCTTCGTCCACACCCAGCTTCTCCATCATGTTCATCACCCGCTCAGAGCCGAACAGGCGCATGATGTCGTCCTCCAGGGACAGGAAGAACCGGGTCTCGCCGGGGTCACCCTGCCGGCCGGCGCGGCCCCGGAGCTGGTTGTCAATGCGGCGGGACTCGTGGCGCTCAGTGCCCAGGATGAACAGGCCGCCCACCTCCCGGACCCGGTCGGCCTCCGCCTGGATCTCCGCCTTGTACTTGGCCTCCGCCTCAGAGAACTTCTGCCGGGCATCTAAAATTTCCGGGTTGTCGGTCTCGGCAAAGCCGGTGGCCTCGGCGATCAGCTCGTCGCTCATGCCCGCCTTGCGCAGGTCGCTCTTGGCCAGAAACTCCGCGTTGCCGCCCAGCATGATATCCGTACCGCGGCCGGCCATGTTGGTGGCTACGGTGACCGCGCCGAACTTGCCGGCCTGGGCCACGATTTCCGCTTCCTTTTCGTGGTTCTTGGCGTTCAGGACGTTGTGCTTGACCCCCCGGCGCTTGAGCAGGGCGGATAACTCCTCGGATTTTTCGATGGAGACCGTACCCACCAGCACCGGCTGGCCCTTGGCGTGGCACTCCTCGATCTGGCTGACGATGGCCCGGAGCTTGCCGGAAACGTTTTTGTACACCACGTCCTGCTGGTCCACACGGGCCAGGGGCCGGTTGGTGGGGATTTCCACAATGTCCAGCTCGTAGATGGTGCCAAATTCCTCCTGCTCGGTCATGGCCGTACCGGTCATGCCGGAGAGCTTGCTGTAGAGGCGGAAATAGTTCTGGAAGGTGATGGTTGCCAGGGTCTTGGACTCGTTGGCGACCTCCACCCGCTCCTTGGCCTCGATGGCCTGGTGCAGGCCCTCGTTATACCGGCGGCCGAACATCAGCCGGCCGGTGAACTCGTCCACAATGATGACCTGGCCCTCTTTGACCACGTAGTCGATGTCCCGCTTCATCACGCCCCGGGCCTTGATGGCCTGGTTGATGTGGTGGGACAGGGTGGTGTTCTCCATGTCCGCCAGGTTCTCGATCTGGAAGGCCTCCTCCGCCTTCTTGATGCCCCGGGCGGTGAGGGTGGCGGTGCGGGCCTTCTCGTCCACGATATAGTCGGCGTCTAAGGTCTCGTCCTCCTCCTCCTTGGCGTCCACCCGGGCGACCCGCTGGCAGGTCAGCCGGGAGACGAACTGGTCCACCACGGTGTACAGCTGGGTGGACTTCTCCCCCTGGCCGGAGATGATCAGGGGGGTGCGGGCCTCGTCGATGAGGATGGAGTCCACCTCGTCCACGATGGCGAAGGCGTGGCCCCGCTGGACAAGCTCGTTGGAGTAAATCGCCATGTTGTCCCGGAGGTAGTCAAAGCCAAACTCGTTGTTGGTGCCGTAGGTGATGTCGGCCGCGTAGGCCCGCTTCTTGGCCTCGCCCATAACGCCGTGGATCACCAGGCCCACCGTCAGGCCCATGAAACGGAACACCTTGCCCATCCACTCGGAGTCGCGCTTGGCCAGGTAGTCGTTGACGGTGATGACGTGGACGCCTTTCCCGGCCAGGGCGTTGAGGTAGGCGGGCAGGGTGGCCACCAGGGTTTTGCCCTCGCCGGTTTTCATCTCGGCGATGCGGCCCTGGTGCAGCACGATGCCGCCCACCACCTGCACCCGGTAGGGGCGCATGCCCAGCACCCGCCAGGCGGCCTCCCGGCAGGCGGCGAAGGCCTCGGGCAGGATGTCGTCCAGGGTCTCGCCCTGGGCCAGGCGGGCTTTCAGCTCCGGGGTCTTGGCCTGGAGCTGGGCGTCGGTGAGGGACTTGTACGCCTCCTCCAAGGCGTCCACCTTGTCGGCGATGGGGTAGATGGACTTCAGCTCCCGCTGGGAGGAGGTCCCGAAAATTTTGGTAAACAGACTCATAAATAAAGACACCTC
>CAJTOE010000025.1 GCA_910577805.1 uncultured Oscillospiraceae bacterium
AAGGTTCGGGTGATGTACGGATACAGCGACTGCTCCAGTTTCTCGTAATGCTCCCGAGCCTGCTCCATATTTGCGATACGCCAGTTGAGGCAGGTCCATAGGGCCATTTCCTGCCGGTCCACCATGTACTCCTTACGGTTGACCATGATTACAGGATAGGTCTGACCTGAACTATCCCGCTTGCGGCGAAAGTTACCTACAGCTGTATAGTATGTACGCATAAAATCGTCCTCCTATGTTTCAGTCTATATTTCTTTTACGAATCAGCCCTGCTTTTTTCAACAGCTCCATTACAAAGATGACGGAGGGCTCCATCCTTTTTCAGTTTGGCCTTCGCTCGGGAGATCCACGCCCCCACATGGTTAGGTTCGGTGTGGTAGAGCCGGGCAATATCCGCCCCGCTATAACCCCTGATTTTCAATTCAAGTGCCTCAATGCCCAGTTGGGCCACACCGCTGTACTCCCTCTTGTAGTGTGCCAGCAGGGCGGTCATGTCGATCTGGTCAATCAGGCTGTCCGTCTTATCCTCCACAGAGGGCTCCGGGATAGAAGGAGGGTGTTCATCATCAGCAAAGCCGGAGCCTACCGGCAGACTGCACAGGTGTTTCTGCTGGGTGTTGGCGGCCTTACAGCAGTCCAGCAGGTGGTTACGGATTACAGCAGCGGCATAGGTGCTGAACTGGGCGGAGGTTCCGTTATAGGTGGCCGCAGCCCGGCAGAGGGCAAGGGCGCCCTCTTGGCTGAGATCATCGCGCCCCAGGCCGTACACACCCTCGTTGGTTCGGATATGGCGAGAGAAATTGGCTGCAAAGCTGAATGACCTGCTCACACCGCCATTCTGAGAACTTAGCGATATGCGCTTCTTCCGGCGGAAGCCCCATCTGCACCTGGAGCCAGCGGTAGGCCGCCGTTCGAGACATCATGCCGCTTTTCCACAGGCGGTTGAAGGCTTCGTGGGCCTCCATGCGCTTAATGCGCAGAGGACGGTTTGCCAGCGTTCCCATCGGGAGGCGGGTGCAACGGTGGGCGCTCACATAGGAATCGCAGGCGGGGTATCTGGCGCAGACATACACCTCCTCGCCCGGCTGGCGGTACTCCTGGCCGTGAACGGCAGAGGCTGGCCGCAGGAATGCCTGGGAGTTGCAGTAGGGACATTTGATGTTGATTCGTTTCATGGAATATCCTCCTCATAGTTGAAATCTGAAAATCTGCGTACTCTCCCCAAGGGGAAAAAGCACAAATGACAGGGAGCAGCCCTGTCAAGTCGTTTTCGGTATTTACTTGTCACTTATATTACGCACCGTTCAAAAGCAAATCCGGCCCGAAATTCTGTGAACTTTCTGTAAACAATAGAAGAGCTGGTCCGAACGAGGTTCAGACCAGCTCTTTGCAAAAGAATATAAGGTATGGTAGAATAGGGTATCATGGTCAGGTCTCTGTTATGGGGACTTTTTCCGCAATGCGCCCCAGCCTAATCCGAATCGGGCGCTAATCAAGGGTGTGGTCTGCGGTGTCCGGGTAGAGGAAGTTGAAGACCCAATCATGCGGGAGATCCGCTGCCTGGATAAGCTGGTTGACGAGCTGGCAAAGGGAAAACCGATGGAGAAGATACTGCGGAAATAGGAGGAAGCAGCCATGTGGGTATGTCCCAAGTGCGGGCGGTCATTCAAAAATACGGAGCAGAGCCATTACTGCGGGAAACCTCCGGCGACGATTGAAGAGTACATCGCCGCCCAGCCGGAGGAGACGCAGGACTATCTGCGGCAGATCAACGCCGCCATCAAGTCCAGCATCCCGAAGGCCAAGGAGAAAATCTCCTGGAGTATGCCCACCTACTGGAAGGGCCGCAACCTGATTCAGTTCGCGGCCTCCAAGCGGCACATCGGCTTGTACCCTGGTCCAGAAGCTGTGGAGGCGTTCGCCGCCCGGCTGACGGAATATAAGACCAGCAAAGGTGCGATTCAGCTTCCATACAGCAAGCCGCTCCCGCTGGAGCTGATCGGAGAAATTGCGAAGTGGTGTGAGGAGAATAGCTGAAGCATACTGTTATGTAACTTCTGTGTTCTCACAGAGCCTTCTCAGCGGATGTTCTTCCGCCGCAGGGAGTCGCCAGAGCAGATATTGTGCATACAGAGACTCAAACCCCGCCTCGGTGAGCTGGCCGCAACACTCGGCAGGGTCAATCCACACCCCTGTCAGCTGAAAAAACTGACGGACGCCTAAAATGACCGGCTGGCCGTCCCGGTCGGCCACCAGCAGATAGCCAGGGTCATCTTTATCGCTTTGGCATTTGATATAGATGCTGTTCCGCCAGTTACCAGAACAGGCAGCCAGGAACAGGTATAGCTGTTTTGTCGTTGAACTCGCATTTTGCATACGTTTCGTATCTCCTGTCTGTGAAAAGATGTTTTGGTTTCAGTCTCATAAAAGGCTTGAAAAAGACTTCAAAAATACATATAATAGAAGCAAGACAGCAAAAAGGTAAGGAGGAGGCTGACATGGAAGTAATCCGTAAATTTATCGACGCAAACAGCCTGATGTCCATTATGGCATTGCCGGAAGCCTTTCGGAACCGCAAGTTGGAGGTTATTGTTCTTCCCACTGATGAAGAGTCTGCAATACAGCAGAAGCCGGATGTAGCTGGTATTGTCCAGTCCCTGGTGGGGGCGATTCCACATACGGATATGACTTTATCAGAACTGCGTGATGAAAGACTGGGGAAATATGAAGCTGCTAATTGATACAAATGTAGTGCTGGATGTCCTCTTGCGGCGCGAACCGTTTTTCAGGACAGCAGCAGAGGTGCTTAACCTTACCCAGCGGGATGAAGTATGGGAGTATGTATCTGCCTCCGCGATCACAGACATCTACTATATTGCAAATAAGCAAATGAAAGATCGTGATGCTGTGCGGGATCTGCTGAAACGGCTTCTTATGATCGTTTCTGTGGCGGCTGTTTCCGAGCGGGAGATACAGAACGCGCTTAATCTGGCATGGGGAGACTTTGAGGATTCCGTTCAATATTCAGTTGCGCTGCTGAACGAGATGGATGGAATTGTCACACGAAATCCCAGCGACTATCAAGAGGCGAATATACGGATATGGCTCCCGGAGCAGGCACTGGAGTTATTCGCAAACGAAGGATCATGAATACAGGGCCATACCCGCAAACATGCAGGGTATGGCCCTGTTCGCTACCCAATGATCCAGAATGGGCCCCCCGCTCCCGCCCGTTTGCTGGCCTCATTCAGAATGATGGATAAATCCCACAGCTTCTCGCTTCGCCGGTAGCTGGCAGGGTCAACCACCAGAATCTGTCCATCTTGAACACCCCGAAGGACAATGAAGTGCCCGCCGGAGGTAAAGTGTCCCTTGGTCATAATGGCGACCACCAGCTTCCCATCGCTCAGGGCGTCCAGGATGCGTTGGGGTTCCGAGGCTGTGCAGCCCTCCACATTCAGTCCCCACGCCTTGGCCGCGCTGGGGATCAGGGAGTGGTAGGAACCGCTCTTGCTGCACCAGCCGCCGTTTTGATAGGCCCACTCCGCCATCTCAATAGGGTCTACGATGTCGTCTGTCAGGGAGACACCACAATAGACATGGAGGTGGGACCGCAGCCGTAGCCGCCGATGTTGTCCGTACCGTAGGGTTTATTGGCCCAGCGTTCGTCCAGCTGATTGAAATAGACCACCTCCGTGGCGCCGTCGGTAAAGCGGACGTTTCCCAGAGAAGCAATCGTAGTGCCGCCGTACTCGGTGTACTGGAACATCCCATCGCCCAGGAACAGGCTGAGGTTCTGGGCGTAGTCCCCGGCCAGCGCCTTCTGCTCGTCGGTCAGATGGAACACCGTGTCGGCAAAGTAACCCTCTCCGTTGTAGGAGAGGGTGTAAATGTACCAAGTCTCCTCCTTTGTCTCCACCACGTCCTCTGTATCTGGGTCATCGTCCTCCACCATCCGGGTCTCACTGGTGCGGGTGTAAGAATAGAGGCTGCTCTTACCTTGACGGAGCACGGCCTGCATATCCGGCAGAGAGATGGTATCCCAGGTATCCCCCTTGGCCGCGCAGTATTGGGCGATAAAGGAGTTGGTGTTGCTGCTCATGTCGGAGGCGTAGGGATTGACGACCTCGTAGTTGTCGCCGCCAGTGGTGGCGAAGTCCTGGGCGATCCGGGCCTCTGCGTCGGTGATGCCCTCGCCCAGCACCTGATTGACGGCAAAGGCGATGTCATTGGTGTTCTGAACGATAGCGGTGTTGTCATTGAGGATGGGTTGACCGGCGCTGCCAATGCTGGTCAGGCCACCGAAAATCAGGGAGGGCAGCATGAGAACGAACAGCACCGGGAGCATGAGCAGGACAGCGGCGGCAGCGAGGAACTTCTTGCCGTGCTGTGCGGCATATATAGCAGCACCCGCCGCCGCACCGTAGGGCCCACCTACCGCTGCACCCTTTGCGGCAGCGGAGATGGCCTTGCCAGTTTTGATGGCTCCATGGATGGTCTGAGCAGTGCTGGCCGCTTGGGACAGACTGCTTTTTTCTTGGTTATTCAGGACTTGGATACCTCCTTGTGAATTGAGGGATTTCCTGTTATAATGTCTCAGGTGATGATAAATGATTTATGCTTGTGACAACTGCTACTTCCTTTTCAGCCGCACCGCCGAGCTGGAGCAGTGCCCCGACTGCGGAAAGTATGCGGTCCGTCCAGCGGATGAAACGGAGCGGCAGGAATATGAAAGGCGGCTGAAAGAGCCGCGGGAGATATAAAATGATGATATATGCGTGTGATAGCTGCCACTTTCTGTTTTCCCGGACTGCCCCTGCCAAACAGTGCCCTGACTGCGGAAAAGAGAGTATCCGCGAGGCAACACAGGATGAGATTCAGGAATTTGAGCAGCGTATAAACGCCAATCTATGGGACGAGTGAGGGTGCTATGGAAATCGTCAGACGCGGCTATGTCCCGAAGGATAGCGTTGAGTTTGGAGCAAAGGCCGCCGAACAATTGAATGCCGCCGCCCAGGAGCTGGTATTCCTGATGGACCGTGGATATGACACAAAATCCACCTCTACCTTTGTAGGCAACCACCATCTTCTCTCCGAGCGGCAACGGATGGCACTGGCCCGCATCGTATCAACGGCCAGCGCTGTGCAGCGCAGGAAGCGGAAGGAATTGCTCCAGGCACCGAACTATCTGGTGTTGGACGGGTTTAATACGATCATCACCCTGGAGGTTGCCCTATCCGGCTCCCTGCTGCTGGAGGGGATGGATGGGACCATCCGTGATCTTGCAGGACTGCGTGGCAGCTACCGTATCGTGGATAAGACCATACAGGCGGTACAGCGTGGATGTACTGGGTGTGCCGGAGCCAATCGACTCCCCGGAGCAGTTGGCCAGCAAAGCGGCGGAGCTGCGCACCCGGGGAAACATCGGCGTGGCCTACACCTACAACGAGCCGCTGGTGAGCTACGAGTACGTCTGGGACTGCGTTTCGCTGGTCCATGCACATGGGATGGTCAACGTGCTGGTCACTAATGGCACCATCGAGGAGGCCCCCTGGCGGGCGCTGCTGCCCCTGATTGACGCTGCCAACATCGACCTGAAGGGATTTACCTCCGCATGGTACCGGCAGCTGGGCGGGGACCTGAAGACCGTCAAGCGCTCCATCGCCCTGGCGGCGGAGCGGTGCCATGTGGAGGTGACCACCCTGCTGGTCCCCGGAGAAAACGACAGTGCGGAAGAGATTCGAGAACTGGCACAATGGTTGGCCTCAATCAGCCCAGAAATCCCCCTGCACCTGTCCCGGTTCTTTCCCAGATATCAGATGACGGACCGCCCGCCCACCTCTGTGGAGCAGGTCTATCGGCTGGCTGAGGAGGCCCGGGAACATTTATCCTATGTCTACACTGGCAACTGCTAAACCACTATCCCTGGAGCGTCCCCAGGAACCCGATAGGATGGATGATATGCTCTCCTTTGGCATCCAGATCCAGGGCTGGGTCCACCAGCGTAATGGCCCTGCGGATACTGTGATACCCATATTTACCCCTGATTTTATCCAGCGCCCGGTCGATATCGGCCCGGCGCTGGGCTTTTTGTACCTCCGGGAACAGAGACAACTGCACAACGCCGTCCGCCGGGGTCAGCCCACTGGCCTTCACTGATAGACTGCGCACAGGCTCCTGTCCAATATGGTGCTTCCGGAACAGCTCCACGGCTGTCTCCCAGATGTCCAATGTGTTCGCTGTGGGGCGATCCAACTTGGCCTGCCGGTCATAGGACAGCAGTCGGTTGTCCCGGATACCCACCGATACTGTGGAACAAAGGCAGTTTTGCTCCCGGAGTCTGGCCCCCACACTTTCGCATAGGGCCATGAGGGTAATCTTCACATCGTCCTCACTGACCAAATCCCGGGGCGCGGTAGTAGAGTTGCCAACGCTTTTCATGGGCGGAACCGCATAGTACCGCCGGACGCCGGAGTGGTCTTGTCCGTTGGCAAACTGATGGAGCATAACCCCGTTCTTGCCAAGCAGCCAGTACAGGAGATCCATGTTGGCCTGGGCCAGTTCCCCAATCGTGGTGATCCCATACTGGTTCAGCTTCCGGGTGGTGGCCGGGCCAACGTAGAGCAGATCGCTCACAGGAAGTCTCCAAGCCTTATCCCGATAGTTCTCCGGGGTAATGACCGTTGTGGCATCGGGTTTTTTCATATCTGAGCCCAGTTTAGCAAATACTTTATTAAACGACACACCTATTGAGACCGTCAGCCCCAGTTCCCGCCGGATGCGGCCCCGAATATCGTCCGCAATGGCCGGTCCCTCCCCGAACAGGCCCACAGAGCCGGTAACATCCAGCCAGCACTCGTCCAGACCGAAAGACTCCACCTGGTCGGTGTAACTGGTATAGATGTCCCTGGCCCGGGCAGAGAAGGCCAGGTAGCGCTCATAATGGGCTGGAACACAGACCAGGCCAGGGCACTGCTGCCGGGCCTCCCAAAGTACCTGGCCGGTGCGGATGCCAAACCGTTTGGCAATATCGTTTTTGGCCAGTACGATGCCTTGACGGGCCTCCTCGTCTCCGGCCACCGCCACTGGCTTGTCCCGCAACGTGGGATCATACAGGATCTCCACACTGGCATAGAAATTGTTCATATCCGAATGTAAAATCACAGGCTTCATGTCCTCAGTATATGAGGGCAGTCCGGCCTTCATCCTCGAAAGGAGTAAGCATCATGTGCGGAAGATATAGTTTAGCCCCGAATCAGTCCAAGGAAATCGCCCAGATTGTGGCCGAGGTACAGGCGCGGTTTGGGGTTGCCAGCATCCATACCGGGGAGATATTTCCCACCAACGCCACACCTGTCCTGCTTCCGGACGGACAAAAAATGACCCCCAAGCCGATGACCTGGGGATTTCCCAGCTTCAAAGGCAAGGGGGGCATTATCAACGCCCGGGGTGAAACAGCGCTGGACAAACCGATGTTCCGCCGATCCGTGCTGGAACGGAGGTGCATCGTGCCTACGACCGGCTTCTACGAATGGGATAGCCAAAAAAGGAAATACCATTTTCGGCTGCCGGGGCAGGATTGGCTCTATCTGGCCGGATTATGGAATACTTTCCAGGGTGAGGAGCGGTTCGTGGTCTTAACCACCGCCCCCAACGATACCATCATCAATGTCCATGACCGGATGCCGGTGCTGCTGACCAATGACGAGGCGATGCCTTGGCTCCATGATACTGGAATGGCGTCCGCAAAGTTAACAGCCTTGCAGCCGGCTTTAGAGCGTATCGCTGTCTGATCACCATGGTATGCGCACCCTCTGCCCCCACAGTGTCTCAACCTGGACTCCTACCAGGAACCAGCCGCAACTATCCATCTCAATGTGGGTGGGCACCCACCGCTCGTTGAGCCAAATGTCCATCGTTGTGCCGCAGTGGAGACCGCCGTAGCAGTCGTCACTGCTGAAACGGATATCGGCACGCCCACTCTGCATATCAGGGATCAAAATTCCTTCTCTCATGTAGATTGCTCCCATCTAAAAATAGTAAGAAGTACCAGCCATGAGGCTGGTACTTCTTTTGCCATACCAAATCCTTTTCGTTTGTCGTAAAATCCAAATGCGCATTTCCAGCTTCATAACAAATCACTGCATTTACACCGGATTTTTTGGAAATACGGTTCGTTTTGCTAATTTCTGATGCCGATTTTTAATCCAGCGGCTTCATGGTGGGGAACAAAATAACCTCCCGGATGGAGTCGGAGTTGGTCAGCATCATCACGCACCGGTCGATGCCGATACCCAGACCGCCCGTGGGGGGCAGGCCGTACTCCAGCGCAGTAATAAAATCCTCGTCCATCATACCGGCCTCGTCGTCGCCCTTGTCCCGCAGCTCCACCTGCTTCTGGAAGCGCTGGCGCTGGTCAATGGGGTCGTTCAGCTCCGAGAAGGCGTTGCCCATCTCACTGCGGCAGATAAACAGCTCGAACCGCTCTGTGAGCCGGGGGTCCTTGGGGGAGCGCTTGGCCAGGGGGGACACATCTACCGGATGCATGGTGATGAAGGTGGGCTGAATCAGCTTCTCCTCCACTCTCTGGTCAAAGCACTCGTACAGCGCGTTGCCCCAGGTCTTGTCCGCCGTCTCCGGCAGCTCCACGCCGATGGCCTTGGCCGCGGCAACCGCCTCCTCGTCGGAGGAAATGGCCATAAAGTCCACGCCGCAGTACTCCTTGACCGCCTCGTGCATGGGCATACGGGGCCAGCCGGGGGTCAGGTCGATGTCCTCCCCCTGCCACTGGAGCTGATAGGTCCCCAAAATCTTCTGGGCGGCGGAGGTGAGCAAATCCTCAAACAGGTCCATCATGTCGTTGAAATCCGCATAGGCCTGGTACAGCTCGATGGTGGTGAACTCCGGGTTGTGCTTGGGGTCCATGCCCTCGTTGCGGAAAATCCGCCCGATCTCATACACCCGGTCCATCCCTCCCACGATCAGCCGCTTCAAGGGCAGCTCGGTGGCGATGCGCATGAACATATCAATGTCCAGGGTGTTGTGATGTGTAATAAAGGGCCGGGCGGTCGCGCCGCCGGAGATGGTGTTCAGCACGGGGGTCTCCACCTCCATGAAGCCCCGGCCGTCCATGAAGTCCCGCACATGCTTGATGAACTGGGAGCGGACGACAAAATTGCGCTTCACGTCGGGGTTGACGATCAAGTCCACATAGCGCTGGCGGTAACGCAGCTCCGTGTTGGTCAGGCCGTGGAACTTCTCCGGCAGGGGGAGCAGAGACTTGCTCAACAGGGTCACCTGCTCGCAGCGCACGGACATCTCGCCCCGCTGGGTCCGGAACACCACGCCCTTTACACCTACGATATCGCCGATATCCAGCTTTTTGAAGCGGTTATACTCCTCCTCGCCCATTTCGTCCTTCCGGGCGTAGAGCTGGATGCGGCCGCTCTTGTCCTGCAAGTCGCAGAAGGAGACCTTTCCCATGCCCCGCTTGGACATGAGCCGCCCCGCCAGAGAGACGGGCTTCTCCTCCATGGCGTCGAAGTTCTCTTTGATCTGGGCGCTGTCGCTGTCGGACACATATCTGGTGATTTGGAAGGGGTCGTTTCCGCTCTCCTGAAGCTCCTTGAGCTTATCCCGGCGGATTTGCAGCAGCTGGGACAGATTTTCCCCGGTCGTCTCCGGGGTCTGCTGGGGATTCTTTTGTTCGGCCATGCAGCCCACTCCTATCTTAAATTCGTTCTATCTTGATGACCTTGTAATACACGGGACCGGCGGGGGCGTCCACCGTCACCTCGTCTCCCTTGTTCTTTCCCAAAAGCGCCCGGCCAAAGGGAGAGTCCTCGGAGATGGAGCCGTTCATGGGGTCCGCCTCCTGGGAGCCTACGATCTTATAGACCTCTTCCTCGTTGAACTCCTTGTCCAGCACCGTGACGGTAGAGCCAAGGCGCACCTCGGACCCGGCGCTGGCGTCCTCCTCGATGACCACGTAGTTGGACAAAATCTCCTCGATCTCGGCCATCCGGGAGTAGAGCTTGCCCTGTTCGTTTTTGGCCTCGTCGTACTCGCTGTTTTCCGACAGGTCGCCGAAGGAACGGGCCTCTTTGATCAGCTCCGCCACTTCCTTTTCCCGCACGGACTTCAGATACTGCATCTCGTCCTGAAGCTCCTTGAGCCGCTCCGGGCTTAATTTATACTCTTTAGCCATATCCGCTATTCACCTTTCCAAAGAATATATGAAACGTGAAAACGGTCCTTCCGCTCCACGTATCCTCCAAATTATAAGAGGTTTATCGGGGGATGTCAAGTAGATTTCCGACGGCTTTGGTGACTTTTTCGGGTTTTTGATTCGTCAAAATGGAGGAATGTTCGAGTGTGGGGCCCGACCCCCTGGGCGGGCCATCTCACCGAGACTTCCAGTCACCGCCAATGCCCTCCCCCGGAAAATTTCCCCAAAGAACGCTGGTTCTTAACAAATTATTCACCGAATTTGTTTGATATGGTTTATAATAGAGAGTATGGCAAAAAGATGAAAGGCTGGTGTACCCAATGGCCCAGAAGGTTTTGATCGTAGAGGACGACAATAATATCGCAGAGCTGCTCCATCTCTACCTGGAGAAGGAGGGCTACGAAACCCAGGTATCCCGCGACGGCGGCACGGCGGTGGAGCAGTTCCACGCGTTCCAGCCCGACCTGGTGCTGCTGGACCTGATGCTGCCCGTGCTGGACGGCTGGGCGGTACTGAAAAAAATCCGGGAGAGCGCCAAGACCCCGGTTATCATGCTCACCGCCAAGGGGGAGACCACCGACAAGGTCTCCGGCCTGGAGATGGGAGCCGACGACTACATCGTCAAGCCCTTCGTGATGAAGGAGGTGCTGGCCCGTATCCACGCGGTCATGCGCCGTGTGGGGGGCGACGAGGAGCCGAAGGCCAAAAAGCTCGCCTTTGACAAGCTGGTCATCAATCTGGACTCCTACGAGCTGCTGGTGGACGGCAAGCGGGTGGACACCCCGCCTAAGGAGCTGGAGCTGCTGTTCCATCTGGCCTCCTCCCCCAACCGGGTCTTTACCCGGAACCAGCTCCTGGACGAGGTGTGGGGCTTTGACTACTTCGGAGACTCCCGCACCGTGGACGTACACATCAAGCGTCTGCGGGAAAAGCTGGAGGAGGTCAGCGACCAGTGGAGGCTGAAAACCGTGTGGGGCGTGGGCTATAAGTTCGAGGTCGCGGCCCAGTGAAGAGCATCTATAAGCGGCAGCTATTTATGATGGTTGGCATCGTCTTTCTCTCCTTTTCCCTGCTGTCCGCCGCCTTTATGCTGCTGTCCTACCGCTACATCATCGCCGACAAGCGTGACGCGGTGGAGCGCAACGCCCAGGACCTGGCCGAGCTGGTCACTCAGTACGTGAAAAGCCCCTTCAGCGGCGACGTGACCGACGAAATTTTTACCAATTCCCTGCTCACCGTCTCCAAGGCCTCCGATTCCCTGGTGGTCCTGGCGGACAGCAACGGAAAGGTGATCTACACCTGTGACGGAGAAAATATCTATCTGTTCACCTCCACCGTTCTGCTGCCCCAGTTCCTCATCCAGCAGGTGAAGGAACTGGGCGGCTTCACCGGTATGACCAACCTGGACGGCCTCTACCCGGAGAGCCGCTACGTGGCCGCCCGGCCCTACACCATCTCCGCCAAAAACCAGAGCGTAATGGTAGGCATGGTGCTGGCCTCGGCGGACACCTCCAGCGTGCTGGAGATGTGGCGGGCCACCGGGACCATCTTCTTCTTCACCGCAGTCGTCGTGCTGGTCATCGCCGTCATTGCCGCCTCCCTCACCTCCGCCCTCCAGACCCGGCCCATCAACGAGATGGTGGACGCGGCCCGGAAGTTCGGCCAGGGGGAGTTTGACGTGCGGGTCAGCACCAGCGGCGACAACTGCGACGAGCTGCACAATCTGGCCGAGGCCTTCAACTCCATGGCCAGCTCTCTGGCCCAGGTGGAGGCCCAGCGCACAGAGTTTATCGCCAACGTGTCCCACGAGCTGAAAACCCCTATGACCACCATAGCGGGCTTTGCGGAGGGCATTCTGGACGGAACGATCCCGCCGGAACGGGAGCGGGAGTCCCTGGAGATCATCGTGTCCGAGACCCGGCGGCTGTCCCGGCTGGTCCGGCGGATGCTGGACCTGTCCCGGCTCAAGGCTTTGACGGAGAACGTCACCGCCCAGGAGCAGTTCGACTTGACCGACGTGCTGTCCCGCGTGGTCATCAACCTGGAGGGGAAGATCACCCAGCGCAATTTAGACGTGGATGTGCAGCTTCCGGAGGAGCCGCTGATGGTGTGGGGGGACCCGGACGCGGTAACGCAGATCTGCTACAATCTGCTGGACAACGCGGCGAAATTCGCCGCCTCCGGCTCGACCCTGACCATCTCCACCGCGAAAAAAGAGGGCAAGGTCTACACCACCATTCAGAACCTGGGGGCCACCATTCCGCCGGAGGAGCTGCCCCTTCTGTTCGACCGGTTCCACAAGACGGACGCCTCCCGCAGCGAGGACCGGGACGGCGTGGGATTAGGCCTGTATATCGTCAAAAGCCTCATCGGCAACCTGAAAGAACAGATCACCGCCACCAGCGAGGACGGTGTGACCCGATTCACCTTCAGCTTAACTTCAGCTTAACTTTCGCTTGATTCAGCCTGACTTTGGCCTGAGAGGGAGTGCATTCCTATATGAAAGACATGGACTCATTGTGGCAGGGCGGCCCCTGGGAGCAGCCGGAGCCTCATTTTCCCCCGCCGCCGCCGGTGGTCATCCCCGCCCCGCGGACGAAGCACCATACCCTTCCCCCCAAAAAGCGCCGCCGGAAGTGGTGGGGCTTTACCCTGATGCTGGCCCTCATTATCGGTGCGGTGGGGCTGGTGGCCCTAATTGGCAATATGCCCTCGGACAGCGAGCTTGCCCGGTGGTTTACGTTCCAGGTCCCGGATGAAAAATCCTCCTCCACCATACAGCGGGAGGTGGAGGAATTTGTGAAACCGGACCTGCCCCAGGCGCAGACCGGCACCGGCGTGACCCTGACCCTGCTCCCCCAGGAGGGTCGGCCCCAGGACTGGGCGGAGCTTTACGCCCAGGTCCGGACCTCCATCGTGTCCATCCAGTCCAGAGGCCGGCGCAGCTACAGCAGCGGCACCGGGGTAGTCCTGACCCAGGACGGGTATATCCTCACCAACGCCCACGTGATCGAGGGCAGCCTGGAGGTCCAGGTCCAGCTTTGGAATAACCACTCTTACACCGCCAAGCTGGTGGGCTACGACTTCGCAGAGGATTTGGCTGTGTTGAAAATCGACGCGAAAAACCTCACCGCCGCCCGGTTCGGGGACTCCGAGCTGTTGCGGCCCGGGGACGCTGTCGCCGCCGTGGGGGACCCCATGGGCTACTCCGGCTCCATCAGCGAGGGCATTATCTCCGGCCTGGACCGGGATATGGAGGTGGACGGGGTGACCATGGATTTGATTCAGACCAGCGCCCCCATTAACTTCGGCAATTCCGGCGGAGCGCTGTTGAACGACCGGGGGCAGGTCATCGGCATCACCACCATCAAAATGGTCTCGAAGGACGGGGACATCGAGGGTTTGGGCTTTGCCATCCCCTCCGCACGGGTGAAATTCGTGGCGGACCGGCTGATCGCCGGAGAGGAGATCGTACACTCCGCCTTTGGCATCACCGTGGACCGGCGGCACCTGGAGGAGGGCGGCATTCTGGTGCTGAATGTCAGCGCCAATGCCGGCGCGGCGGAGGCCGGCCTCCGCCCCAAGGACGTGATCGTGGCCGTGGAGGGACGGGCGGTCTCCGACACCGGCGATCTGGCCCGGATCACCCGTTCCCGCGGGGTGGGCGATTTAGTGGACATCACCGTGCGCCGGGACGGCAAGCTGCTGGACCTGACGATTCCGCTGGTGAAGGCGGAGGGGTAATTCAGTCTCGTTTCTGATTTACTCTCGTCCGGTTCCCCCTCAACAAACGACAAATGCAAGGAATGATAAAGACCATGAATCTATGCAATGCACCGGAGCTGAAGGCCCTGCTGGCCCGGCACGGCTTCCGCTTTTCCAAGTCCAAGGGCCAAAATTTCCTCATTGCCTCCTGGGTGCCGGAGGACATCGCCGCCGCGTCCGGGGCGGACCGCACCTGCGGCGTGCTGGAAATCGGCCCCGGCGTGGGTCCCCTCACCTGCCAGCTGGCCCAGCGGGCGGGAAAAGTCGCCGCCGTGGAGCTGGACCGGGACCTGTTCCCCATCCTGGCCGAAACGCTGGCGGACTGGGACAACGTGCAGGTCATAGAGGGGGATATTCTGAAAACCGATATCCCCGCCCTGGTTTCTCAGCACTTCGCAGACCTCACCCCTATCGCCTGCGCCAATCTGCCCTACAACATCACCTCCCCGGCCCTGGCCGCCTTGATCGAGGCCGGATGCTTCGCCTCCATCACCGTGACGATTCAGCGGGAAGCGGCCTTACGGATATGCGCCCGGCCTGGGACGGCGGATTATGGGGCCTTTTCGGTCTACTGCCAGTACCACACCACCCCGGAGCTGTTGTTCGAGGTGCCCCCGGACTGCTTTATGCCAGCGCCGAAGGTGACCTCCGCGGTTGTGCGGCTGGTCCCCCGGCCCCGGCCCGCGGAGGTGGACGACCCAGCCCACTTCTTCAAGGTGGTGAAAGCCGCCTTCGGCCAGCGCCGCAAAACCCTGGCCAATGCCCTGAGCGCCGTGTTCGGGGACAAAGCCGCCATCGCCGCTGCCCTGGAGGCCTGCGGGTTTCCGGCCGCTATCCGGGGGGAACGGCTCTCCATCGCCGAGTTTGCGGCCCTCTCAAAAGCACTGCGGGAGTAGGAATGTTCCTACCCCCGCTTTTTTTCTTCCTCGATAAATTTGATTTGCATATTGTGCGAGCTGCTCATATAGACCAGATTGCCGTATTTCAGCAAAAAATCCACGGTCTCCCCCACGGCGCAGGGATTTGGGCTGTCCTCCACGTCCAAAATGGTGTGGTCGGAGGAGGCCCCCATCACTTCAATGCCTGGGTCGGTGGGCATCAGGTCGAAGGGGTCCCCGTAGTCCACCTTCCCCACCCCCAGCAGGGCCTTTTCCCGCACGCCGCGGTCGATGTACAAGGGGGTCTTTCCGAAGGCGTCCACGGTAATCTGTCCCACGGGATAGGTGGGCTTTCTCCGCCGCTCGATGACCTCCGCCCGGAGGGTGAACACATCCTGGTGCAGAAAATCCACCGCCTCGCCGCCGATGCGGCCGTTGATGATGATCTCCCCCAGCCGGAGCATGTTGATACGCGGGGGCATGTTGTCCTCCAGGATGCGGGGGAAGGAGGAGGACGCGCCGCCGGAGATGTACGTCAGCCGCCGGCCAATGGCCCGCTCCACCTGCTCCGCCCGGCAGACCAGCTCGTCCAGCTTGTCCCGCGTGGCGGCGATGGCCCCGTAGCAGCCCAGGTTGGTCCCCACCCCCAGCAGCTCCAGATGGGGCATACGGGTCTCCACCTCTACAGCGGCCTCCACCAGCTCCTCCGGCCCCCAGAAGCCCTCCCGCAGGTCCCCCAGGTCCGCCATCAGAATGACCTGGTGGCGCTTGTTCTGCCGTCCGGCCTCGGCGTTCGCCGCCCGCAGGACGGTCAAATCACTCTGGAGGCTGCATTGAGCGTAGCGCACCACGTCCCCCAGGGCGGAGAGCATGGGAACGCGAATCATAAGCAGGGGCGTTTGAATGCCCGCCTCGTGCAGCTCCCGGAGCTGTTCCGAGCGGGAAGTGCCTAAAAAGTCACAGCCGCACTGGTCGTACACATGGGCCGCGTGGGGCAGGCCGTGAAAGCCCTTGACAATCGCCGCTACCGTGATGCCCTGGGCGCGGCAGCGCTCCACCGTGCAGGTGATGTTCTCCCGCAGCTTGCCCAGGTCCACCCGAAGCTGGGGATAGCGCTCGCGTGTCTCTTGGTTCATGCTTCACCCCTCCAGCTTTTCAAATAAGCTGCGCAGCAGCGCGATATGCTTGGTGCAGATCCGCTCACAAATCCGATTGGCGGTATCCTCGTCGTAGAGATGGGAGGTCAGATTCCGGTCGGTGAGCAGGGCCATCCAGCCCTCGCCGTCGGAGATCAGCCCGGCCTCCAGGGCCTGCCGCATGACCGGCTTGGGGCTGTTTTGTTCCTCGTGGCCCTGGTCGATGAGATATTCTCTGGCCGTTTTCCAGGCCAGCTCGCAGGTGAACTCAAAGCGCTGGATCACAGCGTCCTGAAGCATCAAGTCCTCCGGCTCGTTTTGGCACCGCTCAATGCCGTATTGGAGCCGCTGCATCGCCCGCCGGAAATTTTGATATTTCATCTCGAACTTGTCCATCAGTGTAATTCCCTCCTCTTCAATATGCGCCAGCAGGGACGGCGCGGTCTGCGCGGAAACGAACACGAAATCCATCTTGACCAGGGAGGGCAAATCCTCCGCCGCCGCAAGCAGCGGGAGCTGGCGTTCTGCCGGCACCCCCCACAGCGCAAAATCATAATCGCTTCGGCTGTGGTGGTCGCCTCTGGAACGGGAGCCAAACAGACAAAGCTTTCTTGCTCCATACCGCAGAGCCAATTCTTTGACCTGCTCCACCAATTTGTCCAATCCGATCACCCCTTTGGGATATTATACCACGTATCCGTTTTCGATACAAGTTATGACCCCGCCGGGGCCGAAGCTCTGGCGGGGTCATGACAAAGGAGAGGAATTTATCAGTTGCAACCGAGTTCGGCCATGGAATCGTCAATGGCCTTCACTACGATGTCAACCTCGTCTTGGGTCGCTACCAGCGGCGGGATGAAGCGCAGCACGCAGCCAGCGGTGCAGTTAATCAGCACGTCCCGCTCGAAGCACTTGTTCACGATCTGGGGGCCGATGTCGTTGTTGGCCAGCTCCACGCCGTTGATCATGCCCATGCCGCGGACTTCCTTCACGGTGTTGGGGTATTTCTTTGCCAGCTTCTCGGTGAGCTGGGCGCGGAAATATTCGCCGGTCTTGACGGTGTGCTCCAGCAGGCCTTCGTTGAGCATGGTGTCCAGGGTGGCTTCCGCCAGGCCGCAGGCCAGAGGGCCGCCGGCAAAGGTGGAGCCGTGGGTGCCGGGGATGAGGGTCTTGGCGGCGTCGCCCCGTGCGCAGACCGCGCCGATGGGCACGCCGGAGCCCAGCGCCTTCGCCATGGAGCAGGTGTCCGGCTCCACGCCGTAGTTCTGGTGGGCAAAGAGCTTGCCGGTACGGCCGGAGCCGACCTGCACCTCGTCGAACATCAGCAGGATGCCCCGCTCGTCACAGATATCGCGTAAGCCCTGGAGGAACTCCTGGGTGGCGGGACGCACGCCGCCCTCGCCCTGGACAGGCTCGGTGAGGATGGCGCAGACCTTGTCGTCCAGCTGCTCCTTCACGGACTCCAGGTTGTTGAACTCCGCATAGCGGAAGCCCTCCGGCAGGGGGGAGTACCATTTGGGGTTGTGGACGATCTCCTGGCCGGTGGCGGTGGCGGTAGCCAGGGTGCGGCCATGGAAGCTCTTCAGCATACTGATGACCACATAGCGCTCCGGATGGCCGTGGTCCACGGCGTACTTACGGGCCAGCTTGATCTGTCCCTCGTTGGCCTCGGCGCCGGAGTTGGCAAAGAGGACTTTCTCAAAGCAGCTGTTCTCCACGATCATTTTGCAGACCTGGATAGCAGAGGGATTGTAGTAGTAGTTGGAGCAGTGGAGCATACTGGCGTGGTCCACCAGGGCCTTCACCACGGCGGGGTGGTTGTGGCCCAGGCCGTTGACGGCGATGCCGCCCACGAAGTCCAGATATTTGTGGCCGTCCAGGTCCCAGACCCAGCAGCCGTCGCCCTTGTCCATGACGATGGGCATACGGGCATGGTTGCCGTACAGATACTGGTCAGCAGCCGCGATGGCCTCGGCGTTGCTCTGGAATTTCTTAATCATAGGAAATGCCTCCTTAATAATAAATTTATGCCTTAATACCCACGCTGGGCAGGTCCTTGCCCACGGTCGTTCCGTTGCCCTCGGCGCTGAAGGCCTCGAAGAGCATACTGTGGGGCTGTCTTCCGTCAATGATATGTACGTTGGTCACGCCCTCCTCGATGGCCTGCACGCAGCAGTCCACCTTGGGGATCATGCCTCCGGCGATGGTCCCCCGCTCCTTGAGCATGGGCACATCGGCGATATTCAGGTAGCTGATCACGTCCCGGAGCTTGATGTCGTTGCACAGGCCCTCGATGTCGGTCAGAATCATCAGCTTTTCCGCCCCTAAGGCTCCGGCCAGCTTGCTGGCGGCGGTGTCGCCGTTGATGTTGAAGCTGTTCCCCTGGCCGTCGGTGCCCACGGGGGCCACCACGGGGATGAACCCCGCGTCCAGCATCGCCAGCACCGGTCCCGCGTTCACCTTCACCACGTCGCCCACAAAGCCCAGCTCCTCGCTGCGCTGGACGCACTGGAACAGGTTCCCGCTGATGCCGGACAGACCCACGGCCTGCCCGCCCTGCTGGTTGATGCGGCCCACCAGCTCACTGTTGACCTGGCCGATCAGGACCATCTCCACCACCCGCATGATCTCCGGGGAGGTGTACCGCAGGCCGTTGATGAACTGGACCGGGATGTCCAGCTGCTCCAGCATTTTGTTGATGCCGGGGCCGCCGCCGTGGCACAGCACGGGCTTCAGGCCCAGGGTTTTCAGCAAAACCACGTCCCGAATGACGTTGGCCTTCAGCTCTTCATTGATCATGGCGTTGCCGCCGTACTTGATGACGACGATTTTGCCCTGGTACTTGCTCAGGTAGGGCACGGCCTCCATCAAAATCTCAATTTTCTGCTCAATGCTCATAACGCCCTCCCAAATCAGCTGCGGTAATCGCCGTTGATGGTGACATAGTCGTGGGTCAGGTCGCAGCCGTAGGCGGTGGCGCAGGCGTCGCCGGAGTGGAAGTCCACGATGACGGTGATATCATGCTCGGTGAGGACGGCGGTGGCCTTCTCCTCGTCGAACTGGGTGCCGAAGCCGCCCTCCATCACGATCACCTCACCGGCGTCGCTCTTCAGGATGCAGTCCGCCTTGGTGGGGTCGATGTCGGCGCCGGAGTAGCCGGCCGCGGCCATGATGCGGCCCCAGTTGGCGTCCCGGCCGAACACGGCAGCCTTGAACAGGTTGGACCCGGCAATGGAACGGGCCACAAGGCGCGCGTCCTGCATGGTCGCCAGGTTCCGGGCCTCCACCACGATCAGGTGGGTCGCACCCTCACCGTCGCTGGCGATGGCGCGGGCCATATGGATGCAGATGTCCTCCACCAGCTTGGCAAAGGCGGCGATGTCCTCCTCGGACTCGATGGCTACGCCGGACGCGCCGTTGGCAATGAGGAACAGGCTGTCGTTGGTGCTGGTGTCGCCGTCCACGGTGGTCATATTGAAGCTCTTGTCCGCGCTCTCCGCCAGGATTTTCTGGAGGACGGGGGCGGCGACTTTCGCGTCGGTGGTGATGTAGGCCAGCATGGTGGCCAGGTTGGGGTGGATCATGCCGGAGCCCTTGGACATCGCGCCGATGCGCACCGTGCCGCCGGACAGCTCCAGCTCGAAGGCCACCTCTTTCAGCTTGGTGTCGGTGGTCATGATGGCGCGGGCCGCCTCGGTGCCGCCCTTGTCGGACAGGTTCGCCACAATCTCAGGCAGGCCGGCCAGCAGCTTTTCCACGGGGAGCTGCTGCCCGATCACGCCGGTGGAGGAGACAAAGACCTCGTCCTCGCCCAGGCCCAGCAGCTTTTCCAGCTCGGTTTCCACCTTCTTGGCGTTGGCGATGCCCTGCTCGCCGGTGGCGGCGTTGGCGTTGCCGCTGTTGATGACGAAGGCGCGGGCTTTTCCCTTTTTCAGCACCTCGCGGCCCAGGATGACCGGGGCGGCGCAGAACTTGTTGGTGGTAAACACGGCGGCGCAGGAGGCCTCACAGTCGGAGACCACCACGGTCACGTCGGGCTTGGGATTAGGCTCCTTCTTCACCTTGATGGCGCAGTATTTGGCGGCGGCGCGGAAGCCCTTAGGGGCGGTCACGCCCCCCTCGATGGTTTTATAGCTCATTGGATTTGTTCTCCTTTCCGGCGGTTTGTGCGGTACAGGCTCAGGGGTACATGGCGGGGATCATCAGGCCGGTGGTCTCCGGCAGGTCAAAGATAATGTTCATGTTCTGGATGGCCTGGCCGGCGGCGCCCTTGCCGATGTTGTCAATGACGGAGCTGATCACGGCCCGCTTGGTGCGCTTGTCGAAGGTGGGGGTGATGCAGCACAGGTTGGTGCCAGCGGTCCACTTGGTCTGCACGGCCTTGCTGGCGGGGTAGACGTGGACAAAGGGCTCATCCTTATAATAACGGCTGTAGAGCTCAAACAGCTCCTCGTCGCTTGTATCCTGATTCAAGGTGGCATACAGGGTGACCTCGATGCCGCGGATCTGGGGGGTCAGGTGGGGCTGGAAGTTGATGAACTGCCAGGTCTCAGGCTGCATCAGGTCCTTGCCGGTGATGTAGGCGATATTCTGCTCGATCTCAGGGGTGTGCCG
>CAJTOE010000026.1 GCA_910577805.1 uncultured Oscillospiraceae bacterium
GGACCGGCAGTTCTGGCAGCAGCGGGGCATTACCCATATCCTGGCCGTGGGCGGGCCCCCGGAAAATCGGGAAAATATGGCGGCTCTGCTGGCGGACCTGGAGGTGGAATTGGAGTCCGCCTCCCAGCCGGAGCAGGCCCTTGCCAGGCTCCGGGACGGGCTGGACTGCCAGCTTGCCCTGCTGGACTGGGAGGACTGCGGCCTGTCTGCGGCCCGCGCGTTGCGGGAGGCGCTGCCCGATTCCGTGCCGCTGCTTCTCTTGGCGGAGTTCGACGCGCAGGGCATGGAGCAGGCCCTTCAGCTGGGCCGTACGGACACGCTGACCAAGCCGTTTTTCGTCTCCGCCCTCCGGGGGAAGGTGGAGGAGCTTTGGGCCAAGGAGACCCGCACCTCCCAGCCGGTTCCGGTGCTGCCCAACGGCTTGAACGGGATGCACTTCCTGGCCGCGGAGGACAACGAGATCAACGCCGAAATTCTGGAGGAGCTTTTGGACATCGAGAACGCCACCTGCGAGATCGTGGAGAACGGCAGGCTGGCGGTGGAGCGCTTCCAGCACGCGGGACCGGAGGAATTTGACGCGATCCTGATGGACGTACAGATGCCGGTGATGAACGGCCACGAGGCCGCGCGGGCCATCCGCGCCTTGGACCGGGAGGACGCGGCACGCATCCCGATCATCGCCATGACGGCCAACGCCTTCGCCGAGGACGAGAAGGCCGCTCTGGACGCGGGGATGAACGCCCATGTGCCAAAGCCCCTGGACCTGGAGCTTTTGAAGAACATTATCCAACAGCATGTTAGTCGAAAGGGAGATCGAACGTGAGCAAGAAACGTTGTGTCTGGTCTATCGTCTTAGCCGCCCTGGCGCTGCTTCTGGCGGCCTGCGGGCACGAGGACCCCAAAAACCTGATCTCGTCCCACGAGAAGGAGGAGCGGGTGGTCAACCTGTTCAGCCCCATGGAAAAAATGGACCCGGATGCGGAAAATGTGGCCCGGACCGCGTCGGACCTGACGGTGGCCATGGCGGAAGCGGCCCTGGATGTGACCGTGGTGTACCGGACCTATACGGCGGAGGATTATCAGGACAAAACCTATGACAACGTCTGCCTGGACCGGGCCAGGAACAACATGGACGACCTGTACCTGCTCAACCCGGACACTGTGCTGGCCCTGGGGGCGGAGGGGAAGCTTGCGGATTTATCCGGCCTGGACAGCGCGAAAAACCTGCGGGACATCATCCGCACCGCCAACACCGTCGACGGCAAGCTGGTGGCCATCCCCCAGGAGGTGGTGGCCTACGGCCTGTTTGTCAACAAGGACCTGTTTGACCAGTACGGCCTGGCCCTGCCGGAGACCCCGGAGGATTTTTTGGAGTGCTGCCGGGTGTTCCAGGAGAACGGCATCCAGACCCCCGTCGGCGCGAACCGCTGGTGGCTGGAGTGCTTCGTGTTCGCCCAGGCCTACGCGCAGCTGTACAACGGCGGGAATACCCAGGCGGAGATCGACGCCCTCAACCGGGGCGAGGCCCGGTACAGCGGCTATATGCGCAAAGGCTTTGAATTTTTGCAGACGCTGATCGACCGGGGGTATATCGACGCGGAAACGGCCCTGGTCAGCGAGGCCATCGAGGGGGAGCGGGCCGATTTCCTGGCGGGCAGGACCCCCATCGTCATGGCCTACTGGGGGGCGGCCAACACTGGGACCGCCTATGGGAAAACCGAGTTTGAAATGCAGGTCATCGGCTTCCCCAGCAGCATGGGGCCGATGCCGGTGATGCCAATGACCGGCTGGGCCGTAGGGGCCGGGTCGGAGCATGAGGAGGACGCGAAGCAGGTCATCAATATCATCACCTCAGACGAGGCCCTCCGGGTCTATTCGGAGACCAACCGGGTCATTTCCCCCTCCAAAAACGTGTCGGTGGACTGCGTCCCCGCCCTGCAGCCCCTCAATGACCGGATTGAGGAGGGGGTGTATGTGCTTGGCTCCAACGCGGGCATGAACGTGGAGCAGTGGGGCAACACCTGCCTGATCGTGCGGGAGCTGCTGGGCGGCGCGTCGGTGGACGAGTGCATGGCCGCTTTCGACGCGCTTCAGGACGCGGCTCTGGCCCAGGAATGAACCGCATCTCTTTGGGCGATTGACCCAAACCCATTGACAATCCAGCTGTGCAGACAGTATAATATAGACAGTCAGTCCTGGCGAGTGTTGAGGGAAATTGAGGTGCAGTAAAATGAAGAGTATCCGCAAAAAAATAACCGTGTGCCTGATCGTAACGGTTTTGATCGCCCTGGTGGCGGTGGGAAGCGCCAGCATCACCCTGAATTACCGGTCCACCGTATCCACCGTGGACCAAATGATGCGCCAGACCGCCATCCTGGCGTCCGAGCGGATCGAGCAGGAGCTTGCCGCCTACAAGAACATCGCCATGGACGCGGGCTGCGTCCCTCAGCTCTCCTCCGCCACCACCCTGGTGAAGGAAAAACGCGTCATCATCGACCAGTGGGTGGCGATGCACAATTTGCAGCGGGGAAATATCATCGGCCTGAACGGACACAGTATTTTTGACGGACAGGACTTCTCCGACCGGGACTACGTCATGGAGGCCATGGAGGGCAGGGTCTCCGTCTCCGAGCCGCTGGTCAGCAAGGTCACCGGGGAGCTTTCCATCATCGTCGCCGCCCCCATCTACGCCGGAGGCATCCAGGGCGGACGCATCACAGGCGTGGTCTACTTCGTCCCCCAGGAGACTTTTTTGAATGACATCGTTTCCTCCATCAAGGTCAGCCCCAACAGCCGGGCCTATATGATAAACAATTCCGGCAGCACCATCGCCGACGCGACCCTGGACACCATCAACAAGCAGAACATCGAGCAGGAGTCCAAATCGGACGCCTCCCTGAAGGAGCTTGCCGCCCTCCACGCCGATATGCGGGCGGGGAACAACGGCTTCGGCACCTTCCACAGCGCCGGGGGAGACCGGTTCGCCGCCTACGCCCCGGTGGAAAACACCGACGGCTGGAGCGTTGCGGTGACCGCGCCTAAGACCGACTATCTGGCCGACACCTATTTCGGCATCTTCCTCAACATCGCCGTCATCGTGATCTCCAGCCTGGCCTCCGTCGTGGTGGCGCTGAAGCTGTCCACCAGCATCAGCGTGCCTATGCGGGCCTGCGCCGCCCGGATGAAGCAGCTGGTGGCGGGGGATTTACGCTCGCCGGTGCCCCAGGCCAAGGGCCAGGATGAGACGGCCGAGCTGATCCGCTCCACCCAGGAGCTGGTAGAGGGCCTGAACGCCATCATAGACGACATCGCCTATCTGCTCACAGAGATGGCCGGGAAAAACTTCACCGTCCGCTCCGCCCATCAGGAGGCCTACGTGGGCCAGTTCCAGGGCATTTTGCAGTCCATTTACACCCTCAAGGGCGAGCTGAGCGGCACCATGCACCAGATCAACGCCTCCGCCGGACAGGTGTCCTCCGCCGGCGGGCAGGTGTCCAACGGTGCCCAGCGCCTCAGCCAGGGTTCCATCGACCAGGCCAGCTCGGTGGAGGAGCTGGCGGCTACCATCACCGACATCTCCAACAGCGCCCAGACCACCGCCAGCGCCGCAGAGGAGGCGGGTAAGTACGTCAATCTGGCCGGCGCACAGCTTGGGGTCAGCGTGGAGCATGTCCAGGAGCTGAACGGGGCCATGGAGAAGATTTCCGCCACCTCGGAGGAAATCTCCAAAATCATCTCGGCCATCGAGAATATCGCCTTCCAGACCAATATCCTGGCCCTGAACGCCGCCGTGGAGGCCGCGCGGGCGGGGACCGCCGGAAAGGGCTTCGCGGTCGTGGCCGACGAGGTGCGCAATCTGGCCTCCAAATCCGACGAGGCCGCAAAGGCCACCAAGGAGCTGATCGAAAGCTCCATCACCGCCGTCCGGGAGGGCGGCGAGGCGGTGGGCAAGGTCACCGCCTCCCTGGAGCGCACCAGCGAGCTGGCCGGCCATGTGACCAGTCAGATGGAAATTGTCGTCAGCGCGGTGGAGAACCAGACCTCCGCCATCAAGCAGGTCACCATGGGCGTGGACCAAATTTCCAACGTGGTCCAGACCAACAGCGCCACCGCCCAGGACAGCGCCGCCGCCAGCGAGGAGCTTTCGGCCGAGGCCGCCAGCCTGAAGCTGCTGGTGGAGCAGTTCCGGCTGGCCGGGGTGTGACCCGGACCGTAAAACGCGCCTCCGCTTCCTGGAGACAGGGAGCGGGGGTGTTTTTTTGCTCTGGATGGGTGAAATTGTGAACAGGCCATAAAAAAGACGCCGGAACGATGGACAATTCCGGAAAAAGAGGGTATAATAACAAGCTAAAGAAGGGAGGGATGGTCCCCTTGAAGCAGGATATTTTTGGTGTGCGCATCGACAGCCTTACCCGGCAGCAGGCCGCCCAGGCCGGAGCCGCGCTGCTGGACCAGCCGGACTTTCATTACGCCGTCACCCCCAACCCGGAATTTCTCCTGGCGGCGGAGAAGGATCCGGAGTTCCGGGCCATTCTGAACGGAGCGGACCTGACCCTCCCGGACGGCATCGGCGTGATCTACGCCGCCCGTATTCTGGGCCGTCCCCTCCAGGGCCGGGTCACCGGCATCGACTTTGCCGGGGATATGCTGGCCCGGCTCCAGGCCACCGGCGGACGGCTCTACCTGCTGGGGGCCAAGCCCGGCGTGGCCCAGCTGGCGGGGGAGAATATCGTCCGGCAGTATCCGGGGCTTGTGCTGTGCGGGACCCGCGACGGCTACTTCCAGGACCCGGAGGCCGTCGCGCGGGAGATTGCCCAGGCCAAGCCGGACCTGTTGTTTGTCTGTTTAGGCGCGCCGAAGCAGGAGAAGTGGATAGCCCAGTGGGGTCCCTTAACGGGGGCGCGTCTGGCTATCGGCCTGGGAGGCGTGCTGGACGTGTACTCCGGGCAGGTGGAGCGCGCCCCGGAGCGTTTTCAGAAATTGGGCCTGGAGTGGGCCTACCGTCTGTGGAAGCAGCCCAGCCGCATCGGCCGCATGGCCAAGCTGCCGCTGGTTTTGGTCAAGGCCGCAAAGGGCCGTGTAACGAAAGGAGATTGAATTTATGGTATACATTTTGCTTGCTCCCGGTTTTGAGGAGATCGAGGCACTGGCCCCCGCCGACCTGATGCGCCGTGCGGGGCTGGAGGTGGCGCTGGTCAGCGTCAACGGCACGGCCCAGGTGGCCGGAAGCCACAGCATCACCGTCGCCGCGGACTGCACTCTGGACCAGGTGGACCCGGCCCGGTGCCAGCTTCTGATGCTTCCCGGCGGACTGGGGGGCGTGAACGGCATCAAGGCCAGCCCCGCCGCCCTGAAGCTGGTGGAGACGGTCCACAGCCAGGGCGTCCCCGTAGCGGCCATCTGCGCCGCCCCCACGGTGCTGGGCCAGCTGGGCCTGCTGCAGGGCCGGCAGGCGGTGTGCTATCCCGGCATGGAGGACGGCCTCACCGGAGCCTCGGTCCCCGCGGGAGAGCGGGTGGTGGTGGACGGCACGGTCATTACCGGCCAGGCCGCCGGCTCGTCCCTGGATTTCGGGCTGACCCTCATTGAAACGCTTCTGGGCCGGGACAAGGCCGAGGAGGTCCGGCAGGGTGTCTGTTACCGCTGAGAAAGCGGCCCTGCGCCGCCGGATTCTGGCCCAGCTGGCCGGACTGTCCCCGGCGGAACGGGAGCGCAGTGACGCAATGCTGTTCGAGCGGTTTTTACAGCTTCCCCAGGTACAAGATAGCCGCCGGCTGCTTCTGTTTCTGGGCGTCCCAGGCCGGGAGCCGGATACGGCCCGGCTATTGCCACGGCTTTTGGCCAGCGGCTATCAGCTTGCCCTGCCCCGGATGCTGCCGGAGCACGGCATGGAATTCCGGCGCTACGACCCGGATCGCCCCCTGGTCCAGGCCCGGTTCGGCATCCGGGAGCCGGGGGAGGACTGTCCGCTGGTCCCCAAGGACTGGGGAGAGGTCATTCTGGTGCCCGGAGCGGCCTTCGACCGGGAGGGCTGCCGGCTGGGCTTCGGCGGCGGGTACTACGACCGCTGGCTTCCCGGCTTTCCGGGGTTCCGGGTGGGGCTGTGCCGGGAGGCGGCGCTTCAGGAACGGCTTCCGCGGGAGCCCCACGACTGCCGGGTGGACCGGGTGCTGACGGAAAAAGAAGAAGCGGGATTTCTCCCGCTTCTCCCCTGAGTACTGGCCTTAGCAGCCGCAGTCGCAGTCACAGCCGCAGCTGTTGCCGCCGCAGTTGTTGTTGCTGCCGCAGCCGCAGCCGTTATTACCGCCGCAGCCGCAGTTGTTGTTGCAGCAGCAGCAGTTATTATTGCTGCCGCAGCTCCAGCCGCCGCATCCTACCAGGATGATGAGGATCAGGATGATCCAGATAAAGCTGTTGTTGTTATACATGTTGCATTTCACCTCGCTTCTGTCTTATACTATGGCAATACTCTGTCCTCTGTTCCAGAGGATGGCAAAGAAAAGGAGTTCACTTTATGGCACAGGAAAGAAGAACCTCGCGGGAGCAGACGCCGCCCCCCCGCCGCCGGAAGCGCCGCCGCCGCAGCGCCGGAGCCGCCCTGGGGTCCGCCCTGCTGTACGTGGTAGCGGTAATCGGCATTTCGGTGCTGCTGGCCTGCGTGGGCTGGATCGCCGCCAACGACGTGCTGGCCCTGAACAAGGCGCCCGTGGAGGTCACGCTTACCATTGATAAGGACGACAAGCTCAGTGACGTGACGGATATTTTGAAGGAAAAGGGGCTGATCGAGTACAAGTTCCTATTCAATCTCTTCGCCATGTTCACCCACGGAGAGGACAAAATTGCCCCCGGCACCTACACCCTCACCACGGATATGGATTACCGGGCGCTGATTGCCAACATGGGGACCAACTCGGCCACCAAGGCGGTGGTGACCGTGACCATCCCGGAGGGCTACACCGTCCAGCAGATTTTCCAGCTCCTGGAGGAAAAGGGGGTATCCACCGTGGAGGAGCTGAATGAGACTGCCGCCACCCACGACTATAAATTCTCCTTCCTCCAGGACATCCCCCTGGGCAAGCCCGAACGGCTAGAGGGCTATTTATATCCGGACACCTACGAGTTCACCACCCCCCACAACACCACCTGGGCCATCAACAAAATGCTGGTCCGCTTTGACGAGCAGTTTACCGACGAGATGCGCCAGGAGGTGGCCGACGGCGGCCGGACGATTTATGAGATTTTGACCGTGGCTTCTATGATCGAGCGGGAGACCGACGGCACCGACCACGAAAAAATCGCCTCGGTGATCTATAACCGCCTCAACAACCCCAACTCCTCCGGCACCAACGGCTACCTGCAAATCGACGCCACCCTGGTCTATATCACCGGGAAGGAGCCGCGTGAGTCCGACAAGGACATCGACTCCCCCTACAACACCTATCTCTACCCCGGCCTGCCCGCCGGACCCATCGCCAATCCGGGCATCACCTCCATCCGGGCCGCCATGGAACCGGAAAAGACCTCCTACTATTATTACGCCCTGGGTGACGACAACCAGCACCATTTCTTCAAGACGCTGAAAGAGCATACCAACTTCCTGGCCAGCCAGGAGCGCTACAAGACCAGCGGCTGAGGGGGAATCCCAAGGGCCGCTCCACGGAACGAATCGAATTTTTTCAAGAAAGGGTGTATCCAAATTGCATTCTTGCCAACAACTTTTGGAAAATCTGTCCGCCGGAGCCTTTGACAGCCGCCTCGCCCAGCTCTACGCCCTGGACGGCCGCCCGGAGAGTACGGACCGGGCCAGAGAGCGGGCCTGCCATGTGGTGCAGTCCTTCCTGGACCAGTTCCAGCCCACTGGAGAGGTGCCCGCGGCCCTGTTCAGCGGCCCCGGCCGCACGGAGCTGGGCGGCAATCACACCGACCACCAGCACGGCCGCGTGCTGTGCGGCAGCGTGGACCTGGACATGCTGGCCTGCGCCGCCCCCAACCAGTCGGACGTGATCCGCATCCAGTCCGAGGGCTACCCGGCGCTGGAAATCAGCCTGCACGACCTGTCCGTCCGGGAGGAGGAGAAAAACACCTCCGCCGCCCTGGTCCGGGGTGTGGCCGCGAAAATCCAGGAGCTGGGCTATACCCTGTCCGGCTTCGACGCTTACGCCGTCTCCACAGTCCTGTCCGGCTCCGGGCTGTCCTCCTCCGCCGCCTATGAGGTCCTCATTGGCAACATTTTGAACCACTTCTGCTGCAACGGCGCACTGGACGCCATTGAAATCGCCAAAATCGGCCAGTACGCCGAAAACGTCTATTTCGGCAAGCCTTCCGGCTTGATGGACCAGATGGGTTCCTCGGTGGGCGGTGCGGTAGCCATCGACTTTGCCGACCCCGCCGCCCCTGTGGTGGACAAAATCGAGTATGACTTTTCCGGCTCCGGCTACGCCCTGTGCATCGTAGACACCTGCTCCAGCCATGGGGACCTGACGGACGATTATGCCGACATCACCCGTGAGATGGGCGCGGTCGCGGCCCACTTCGGCAAAACCGTCCTGCGGGATGTGTCCGTAACAGACTTCCGCGCCGCCATTCCCGCCCTGCGCCAGGCGTGCGGCGACCGGGCGGTACTCCGGGCTATGCACTTCTACGACGACGACCGTACCGCGGCGCTGGAGGCCGCAGCCCTCAAAAACGGGGACTTTGATTTCTTCCTGAGCCTGGTGAATCAGTCCGGGCTGTCCTCTTCCCTCCACCTGCAAAACACCTGGTCTGTCCATGACCCCAAGCAGCAGGCCATCCCCCTGACGCTGGCGGAGGCCCAGCGTCTTTTGGATACGGGGGCGGTCCGGGTCCACGGCGGCGGCTTCGCCGGCACCATCCAGGCCTGGGTCCCCAACGAGGACCTGGAGGACTTCAAAGCCGGTATGGAGGCTCTGTTGGGGGCCGGAACATGCCATGTGCTGCACATCCGTCCGGAGGGCGGCTGCGTGGTGATATCCTGATTTTGGGAGGTACATAGACGATGATTGACAACGCTGTTTCCAAGCTGGCCGCTTACGCCCTGCAAACGGGGCTGATCGAAGAAAACGAGTCCATCTGGGCGGTGAACACGATACTGGATGTACTAAAGCTGGACAGTTATACAGACCCGCAGGAAAATTGGGGAGAAATCGAGCTGGCCCCCGTGCTGGAGGAGCTGCTGGAGGACGCCCACGCCCGCGGCGTGCTGGCGGAAAATTCCGTGGTCTACCGGGACCTGTTTGACACGGAGCTGATGGGC
The DNA here is from genome assembly GCA_910577805.1 of uncultured Oscillospiraceae bacterium. Lineage (GTDB taxonomy): Bacteria > Bacillota > Clostridia > Oscillospirales > Oscillospiraceae > Lawsonibacter. The sequence goes on from CAJTOE010000026.1 coordinate 9,275, forward strand.
CGTCTCACCCCCCGGCCCGCCCAGGTGAGCGCGCAGTTCCAGGCCCTCTACGCCCAGGACCCCAAAAAGGCCACCGACTGGTACTACAAGCTCAGTCAGGACACCAACTACATCCGCCGGGACCGCATCGCCAAGGACATGCAGTGGAAGGCCCCCACGCAGTACGGCGAGCTGGATATTACCATAAACCTGTCCAAGCCGGAGAAGGACCCCAAGGCCATTGCGGCGGCAAAAAATCTGCCCGCCTCCGCCTATCCCCGGTGCCAGCTCTGCGCCGAAAACGAGGGCTACGCGGGCCGGGTCAACCACCCCGCCCGGCAGAATCACAGAATTGTTCCGATTACCATCAACGGCTCCCCCTGGTTCTTGCAGTACTCCCCCTATGTGTATTACAACGAGCATTGCATCTGCCTGAACAGCGAGCACACCCCCATGAAGATCGACCGGGCCTGCTTCGGGAAGCTGCTGGACTTTGTGGGGCAGTTCCCCCACTACTTTGTAGGCTCGAATGCGGACCTGCCTATTGTAGGCGGCTCGATTCTGGCCCACGACCATTTCCAAGGGGGCCGGTACGAGTTTGCCATGGCCAAGGCCCCGGTGGAGACAGCGTTCCCCTTCCCCGGCTATGAGGACGTGGAAGCGGGCATCGTCAAGTGGCCGATGTCTGTGGTGCGCCTGTCTGCCCCGCAGCCGGAGCGGTTGATTGATCTGGCGGACAAGATATTGACGCTCTGGCGGGGCTACACCGACGAGAGCGCTATGATTTTCGCGGAGACGGACGGCGAGCCTCACAACACCATCACCCCCATCGCCCGCCGCCGGGGGGAGAAGTTCGAGCTGGATTTGGTGCTGCGCAACAACCTGACCACCGAGGAACATCCCCTGGGTCTGTACCACCCCCACGCGGAGCTGCACCACATCAAGAAGGAGAACATCGGCCTGATCGAGGTCATGGGCCTTGCGGTGCTGCCCGCCCGTTTGAAGGAGGAGCTGGCGGCAGTTGCGGACTGCCTGGCCTCCGGCGGGGATTTGGGCAAAAGCGAGCTGACGGAAAAGCACGCGGAATGGGCGCAGGCGTTTGCGAAAAACTACGCCATTACCAAGGAAAACGCCCTGGATATCGTCCAGAAGGAGACGGGCATTGTTTTTGCCAAGGTGCTGGAGCACGCCGGTGTTTACAAGCGGGACGAGGCAGGGAAAGCTGCGTTCCTGCGGTTCTTGCAGACAGTTCGATAAATACAAGCGGAGTGGTATGGTATGAACGCCATACCACTTTTTTATGGGTGAAACGATTCGCTCTTGACGTTTTTCCTCCCAGCGCATAAAATAAACTACAAATCAGGAAGGGGTATTTCCATGAATCCATACGCCATCATTGACCTGCACTGTGACACCCTCACCGGCTGCGGCTACTATACAAAACGGCCGGAGGTGGACTCCCTCAACGACTCCCGCCGGATGCTGTCCCTGGACAGACTGCCCCAGGGGGTCCATTGGGCGCAGTTTTTTGCCATCTTCATCCCCGACGAGCTGCGGGGCCAGGACGCCGTGGAATTTTTCGAGGCCAATACGGCTGAATTTCAGCGGCAGACCCGGAAGTATGCCGAAAAAATCTCCCCCTGCCGCACCTGGGCGGATATTGCCGGCGCCTGGGCCGGGAACAGGACCGCCGGTATTCTGACGGTGGAAAACGGCTCCGCTCTGGCGGGAAAGCTGGAGCGCATCCCGGTCCTGGCCGCCGCGGGAGTGCGGGCCTTGACCATCACCTGGAACGGGGAAAACGAGCTGGGCTCCGGCAATGTGACGGACCACGGGCTTTCCCCATTAGGCCGGGAGGCCATCCCGGAGCTGGAGCAGGCGGGTATCCTGCTGGACGTGTCCCACCTGAACGACGCGGGGCTGGACGACCTGCTGAAGCTGGCCCAAAAGCCCTTCCTGGCTACCCACTCCAACGCCAGAGCAGTCTGTCCCCACAAGCGCAACCTGAACGACGAGCAGATTCAGGAGCTGGTCCGGCGGGATTGCCTGATTGGACTGAACTTCGCCAACTGTTTTCTGCGTGCCGGGGGAGAACACGCCGGGCTGGATGACCTGATGCGCCATGTGGAGCATTTTTTCCGGCTGGGGGCGGAAACCAATCTGGCGCTTGGCTCCGACTACGACGGCACGGACGTGCCCCCGGAGCTGGGCACGGCGGAGAAGGTCCCTGTGCTGCTGGATTATTTTCTGGACCGGGGGCTGACCCAGGCCCAGGCCGAGGGGATTTTGTATCGAAACGCCCAGACGTTTTTCCAAAAGAACCTGATTTGACGGGAGGGACCGCATATGGAGCCGCTTCGTAAAAACACCGCCCACACACTGCGCTTTCAGGGCTACACCGCCGAGGGAATGGGGGTAGCCCGGCTGGAGGGCCGGGTGGTCTTTGTGCCTGGGGTGATCTCCGGCGAGCTGTGGGAGGTTTTGTTGGTCAAGGTCTCCAAAAATGTGATTTGGGGCAAGGGCGTGAAGCTGCTGGAGCCGTCCCCGGAGCGGGTGCAGGCGGACTGTCCCCTGGCGGGCCGGTGCGGGGGCTGTCAGTACCGGCACATGACCTACGCCGAGGAGCTGCGGGCCAAGCGGGCGCGGGTCCAGGACGCGCTGAAGCGGCTGGGGGGCGTAGATGTGCCGGTCCCGCCGGTGCTGGGCGCGGAGGCGCCGCTTCGCTATCGGAACAAGGTCCAGTTCCCGGTCGCAGATGGGAAAATCGGCTTTTACCGGGCCAGGAGCCACCAGGTCATCGACGCGGAGGACTGTCTGCTTCAGCCGGAGCAGACGGCGGAAATTCGCCGGACGGTGCTGGAGTGGATGCAGGAATTTCACATCCCCGCCTACAACGAGACGGCCCGCCGGGGGCTGGTGCGGCATCTGTACGTGCGGACCAACCGGAAGGGGCAGGCTCTGTGCTGTCTGGTGATTTGTGGAAAAGAGCTGCCCCATGGGCCGGAGCTGGTGCGGCGGCTGCAAGAAAAAACGCCCGGCCTGGCGGGCGTTGTGGTCAATTTCAACCTGCGGGACACGAACGTCATTTTAGGGGAGGAGTTCCAGACGCTCTGGGGCCGGGCGGATCTGGAGGAGGAGCTGTGCGGCCTGACCTTCCGGCTGTCGGTGCCGTCCTTCTTCCAGGTGAACCGGGACCAGACCCAGCGGCTGTACCAGCTTGCCCTGGAGTTCGCCGGGCTGACCGGGGCGGAGACGGTGTTGGACTTGTACTGCGGCATCGGCTCGATTACTCTGGTCCTGGCCCGGCAGGCAAAGCGTGTGATTGGTGCGGAGATCGTGCCGGAGGCCGTGGAAAACGCCAAAGAGAACGCCCGGAACAATGGGATTTCTAACGCTGAATTTTTCCTGGGGGACGCCGGGAAAATCGCCGCAAGGCTGGCGGAGGAGCGGTTGTGCCCCCAGGTGGTGGTCGTGGATCCGCCCCGGAAGGGGCTGGCGGAGGAGACGCCGGAGATCATTGCCGGGATGGGTCCGGAGCGGGTGGTCTATGTGTCCTGCGACCCGGCGACGCTGGCACGGGATGTCAAGCGGTTCGGAGTGCTGGGGTACACGGTCCAGCGCGTGCAGCCGGTGGATTTGTTTCCCAGAACGGCGCATGTGGAGACTTGTGTGCTGCTGCAAAGAGGAACTGTGTAGAAATTCAGGTTTACTTTGAAAAGCACTTGCAATCTGCAAAAAAATGCACTATCCTATGTATTGTAAAGCCTTTATAAAACATGCAATGGATGGTGACCTATGAAAACGACTCCCGCCAGCAACATGGACGTCAAACGCCGTAACCGCACCAACACCCTGCGCTGTATTCTATCCTGCGAACGCATCTCCCAAATGGAGCTGTCCCAACAGCTTGCACTGAGCTGGCCGACCATTTTGCAGAATGTCAAGGAATTGGTTGAGCTGGGGCTGGTGCAGGAGGTTGGACAGTACGAATCCACAGGCGGACGCAAGGCGAAAGCCTACGCTCCGGTCCGGGACGCCAGACTGGCTGTCGGGCTGGACCTGACCGGGAACCATGTGAGTGTTGTGCTGGTGGACCTGAGCGGCCAGGTGGTGCGCTATCAGCGGAAATCACGCCCCTTTTCCCTGGACGACGCCTATTTGCATGGGTTAGGTAAGCTGGTCCAGAGCGTGACGGAGGACGTGTGCGCCGGTGAAACCGTATTAGGCGTTGGAATTTCTCTGCCCGGTATCGTGGACAGCGAGGCCGGTCTGCTGCGGTACTCCCACATTTTAGACCTGCGGGATGTGCCTCTCGGCAGGCTGAGCCGCCATATCTCCTATCCATGCAGCTTTATCAACGACGCCAACGCCGCAGGCTTCGCCGAAATCTACGGCGCCTCCACGACTGGAAATCTGGTCTATCTCTCCTTGAGCAACAGCGTAGGCGGTGCGATCCTGGCGGGCGGCGTCCCGTATATGGGCAATCACCTCCGGGCCGGCGAGTTCGGCCACAATACGCTGGTCCCCGGCGGACAGCGCTGCTACTGTGGAAAAGAGGGCTGTTTGGATGCCTACTGCTCCGCGCGGGTGCTGTCAGACAAAGCGGATGGAAACCTGGCCGCGTTCTTCGACGGCCTCCGGGGAGGCGATGGAGAAAAGCAGGCGGTCTGGCGGGAGTATCTGGAGTATCTGTCCATCGCCGTCAACAATCTGCACATGAGCTTTGACTGCGACGTGATCGTAGGCGGCTACGTGGGCGCGTTCCTGGAGGAATTCGGCGGGCCGTTCCCGTCCATGCTGGAGGAGCGCAACACCTTTCAGCCGGATTCCTCCTATCTCAAATATTGCCGCTACCGGCTGGAGGCCTCCGCTGTGGGGGCGGCGCTGACCCAGGTGGAACGATTTTTACAGACGCTATAGCTGACGCATAAAAGGATGCCGCTCCGGCAATGGGGCGGCATCCTCTCTTTTTGCACAAAAATGACGCTTCAAAAATGTATGAACTGCCGAAAATCATTTGCCTTCTTGACAGCGCACTTGTCCTGTGTTTTAATATAGACACTTACATAAATACTTTATGAAAGCTATAAAAATAAGGAGGACACAGCAATGAACGAAACAATGAAAGTGGCAGTCATGGAAGGGATTGGAAAGATGGGGTACACCCAGCGGCCCATCCCCGCACCCAAGGCGGACGAGGTCCTGGTGAAGCTGGAGTATGTGGGCATCTGCGGCAGCGACATGCACTACTACGAGACAGGCGCCATCGGAGACTACGTGGTGAAGCCCCCCTTCGTCCTGGGCCACGAGCCCGGCGGCACTGTGGTGGAGGTAGGCAGCCATGTAACCCACCTCAAGGTGGGAGACAAGGTGGCCCTGGAGCCGGGCAAGACCTGCGGCCACTGTGAGTTCTGCCGCCAGGGGAAATACAACCTCTGCCCCGATGTGGTGTTTTTCGCCACTCCCCCGGTGGACGGCGTATTTCAGGAGTACGTGGCCCACGAGGCGGCGTTGTGCTTCAAGCTCCCGGAGAATGTCAGCACTCTGGAGGGCGCATTGATCGAGCCGCTGGCGGTGGGGTTCCACGCGGCCAATCAGGGCGGCGCTCACGCGGGCCAGACCGCCGTAGTGATGGGCGCGGGGTGCATCGGCCTGGTGTCCATGATGGCCCTGAAAGCCGAGGGAGTCAGCCGGGTATATGTAGTGGACGTAATGGCAAAGCGTCTGGAAAAGGCGCTGGAGCTGGGCGCGGACGGGGTCATCAACGGCAAAGACGAGGACGCTGTCGAGGCCGTGCGGAAGCTGACCGGCGGCGCGGGCTGTGATCTGGTCATTGAGACTGCCGGTACGGAGTTCACCACCCGGCAGGCCATCCATATGACAAAAAAGGGCGCGTCCATCGTCCTGGTGGGCTACTCCAAGACCGGAGAAATGACCCTGCCCATGAGCCTGGCCCTGGACAAGGAGCTGACCTTCAAGACCGTGTTCCGCTACCGCCACATCTACCCCATGGCTATTGACGCGGTTGCTGCCGGGAAGGTCAATTTGAAGGGCATTGTCACCGATATCTTTGACTTTGACGACATCCAGAACGCCATGGACCGCAGCGTGGCGGACAAGGCCAATATCGTCAAGGCCGTGGTCCGTATCGCTGGGGAGGGCTGAGGATGGAAGCGAACAAAACCGCCCAGGATATGAACGTAAAGGTCCCTCTTATCAGCAAAATCGCTTACGGCTTCGGGGATGTGGGCTGTAATTTCAGCTGGATGTTCGTGAGCAATTTCCTGATGATCTTCTACACAGACGTATGCGCCATTCCTATGACAGCGGTATCTCTGCTGATGCTGATCTCCCGGTTTTGGGACGCCATCAACGACCCCATTATCGGCAGTCTCAGCGACCGCACCAACACCCGCTGGGGCCGTTACCGCCCCTGGCTGCTCATCGGCGCGCCCCTGACAGCCATTATCCTGGTCCTGACCTTCTGGGCACACCCCAACTGGTCCGACGGGTCCAAGACGATCTATATGTATGTCACCTACTGCCTTCTGGTATGCGGGTACACCTGCGTCAATATCCCCTATGGGACCCTCTGCGGCGCGCTGACCCAGAACATTGAGGAGCGGGCCCAGATCAACACCTCCCGCTCGGTGTGCGCCATGGTGGCGATCAACATCATCAATATTATCACGCTGCCCCTGATTGCCGCCTTTGGCGGGGATAATCAGGCCCAAGGCTATCTGCTGGTGACGATTCTCTATGGCAGTATCTTCACCGCCTGCCACTGGTTCTGCTTTGCCAAGACCAAAGAGGTGGTAACGCCGCCCGTCAAAGAGAACATCCCTCTGGGTGTCCAGTTAAAGGCCGTCATGCAGAACAAGCCCTATCTGATTGCCCTGGCCGGACAGCTCCTCTTTGGCGTGACCCACTACGGACGCAGCGCCAATCTGTTGTACTACTTCAAGTATGTGGAGGGCAACGAAGCCCTGTTCACCACGTATTCCATGGTGCTGATGGTTCCCTCCATCCTGGGCGCGGCCGCGTTCCCCTTCGTGTTCCGCTGGCTGGGCAATAAGGGCCGCACCGCCGCTCTGTTCTCCGCCGGAACCGGCGTGTCGATGCTGGCGCTGTACTTCTTCAACGCGGTGGAAACGCCCGTCCCCTTCTATATCTGCGCCGCGCTGTCCCAGTTTTTCTTCTGCGGATTCAACACGGCCATCTATGCCATTATTCCCGACTGCGTGGAGTACGGCGAGTGGAAAACCGGCATCCGCAACGACGGCTTCCAGTACGCCTTTGTTTCCCTGGGCAACAAGCTGGGTATGGCCATCGGCACAGCCACTCTGGCGGGCGTGCTGGGAATGCTGGGCTTCCAGGCCAATCAGGCCCAGGGCGCGGCGGTCCAGTCTGTCATACACCATTCGTTCTCTACCGTTCCCGGCGTGCTGTGGCTGATTACGGCGGTGGTGCTGTTCTTCTACCAGATCAACAAGAACTCCTACAACCGCATTATTGCGGAGCTTGCCGCCAGAAAGGAGGTACCGTGATGGAGGCAGTAACTATTTCTCTCACCCAGGTCAATCAGGTTCAGAAATTCGTCAATGTGGTGAGCAAAGTCCCTTATGATGTGGATATGGTATCTGGACGGTACACGATAAACGCAAAATCTCTGCTGGGGATTTACAGCTTGGATTTGAACCGGCCCTTACAGGTGGTGATGTACAGTGACGACTGTGAGGCGCTGAAAAAAGAGCTGGAAGAATTTATGAGGTAAGATGCAGCTTTTCAGGGTGGGAGTCTGGGTGACAGATTCCTGCCCTGATATTTTCTTTCACTTGTGGTTCACCTCAGTCTTACCAATTACACCTGAAATGCCTTTCCAAAAAATTTCCGTGAAAGGATATGTTTCCTGCGTGAATTGACATTTGCACTTGGGACGAATTGTGTTATGATATAAAATGTTTATTTTTGTGTATGTCGAAGGAGGCGCTTTCATGGATGCACTATACTACCTGCGGTATGTCGAAGCCGCTGTCCCTCCCCTGGTCTTTCTTCTGAGCCTGTGGTCCCTTCTGGAGTCCAAATATTCCGCGCGCGTTACCTGGTGGACGGCACTGGGCTTTCTGGCGGCGGAGTGCGGGGTCCAGCTGGCGCTGCTCTCCTGGCAGCACAGTCTGGAATTTGCGGTCACCCTGCTTCCCCTCTCCTTCTATCTGCCCGCCATCCTGTGCCTGCATCTGCTGTCCAAGAACCACTTTTTCTCTACTGCCCTGGTCTGGATGCTGGCGCTGCTGGGCAGTCAGGTGCTGGCCGCTCTGCGGAAGCTGATGATCTATTTCGCCACCGGCCCGGACCTGGAGTGGTTCTCTACCTTGAGCCTTCTGGCGGCGGCGGGTCTTATCCTGCTGCTGGTATATCGCTTCCTGCATAAGCCCTTTCAGGCCTACGCCAGGGAGCAGGAGGGCGGCTGGCCTCCCCTGCTCTTTCTGCCCGCGATGCTGCTGATCCTCTACTCCTATTTTCTCTCCAGCACCACCGACCCCACCGCAACCCTCCTTCTGCTGTTCACCGCCCTGTCCGCATTCCTGGTGCTGTCCAGGCTCATCGACTCCCTGGCGGCCGAGCGCCGGTCCAGGGAGGCCCGGCGGCAGATGGAGGCCCTGCGCCGGGACTATGAGCTGCTGCGCAGGAAACTGGAGCTGGGCCGGAGCTACCGCCACGATATGCGCCACCACATCACCGTGCTGTCCACCCTGCTCCAGAAGGGGGACGCGGAGAACGCACAGCACTATGTAAACCAGTGGCAGGGCCAGCTCGCTGGGGCAGAGACGGAGACCTGGTGCCGGAATGCTGCGGTCAACGCCGTTCTCTCCTCCTACCTGAGCCGTGCACGGGAGAACGGCTGTACCCTGGAGACAAAAATCTTTCTGCCTGAGGAAATGCCCTTTGAGGAGATGGATCTCTGTGTGGTGCTGGCCAACGCCCTGGAAAACGCCATTCATGCCTGCGCGAAGCTGCCGGAGGGCGCGCCCCGGAATCTCCGCGTCTCCGCCTCTCTCGCCGGCGGGCGAAGTCTGGCAGTCAGCGTGGAGAACTCCTGCGCCGAGGATTTGAAGTTTGACGGAAACGGATTTCCCATCGTCCCCTACCGGGAGGGACACGGGCAGGGTTTGCGGAGCATTGCGGCTGTGGCGGAAAAATATCATGGGATGTTTGAATGCAGCTGTAAGGACGGGATGTTCACCCTGCGGGTGGCCTTGCTGAACACCGCCAGCCACCAGCCTCAGACCCGTTCGAGAACCGGGGATGTGGTTCTGGCGGGCCTGCTGCTGTGTTTCCTGATCAACGCCACCCCCACTCTGGCCCAGACGCTGGAGACCATTCCCATTCTGGGTTCGGTGGTACGGGTGGTGGACCTGCGCACCTACACCTGGAACTGGGGGCACACCGGCCAAACGGTCCAGACCCCGGTGCTGGAGGGCGACCCCGACACCGTAGACGCCGTGGATGCTGAAATAAAAGAGCTGGTCCAGCAGATGGAGGAGCAGTTCCGCTGGTATGCGTCTCGAAAGTACCAGGGCTATGCGGCGGAGGACATCTCCTATGAGGTGGTCCGGGACGACAGCGCCCTGTTTACCCTCTGCTTCCACACAGTCATCAACATGGGCGGCTCGGTAGACTACAGCCGTTATCTCACCCTGAACAGGGAGACTGGCCAGATGCTGGAGCTGTCCGACCTGTTCCAGCCGGAGACCAAATATGTATCTGCCATCAGCCGGGAGATCAAAGCCCAGATGGCGGAGCAGAACAACGCCGGAACGGCAGCATTTTTCCTTCCCGGCGGAATCTGGTCCGACGAGGAGTGTTTCCAGTCCATTGCCCCCGACCAGAATTTCTATATCAATGATGAAAATCAGCTTGTGATCGTCTTTGACGAGTACGAGGTGGCCCCTGGCAGCATGGGTACGCCGGAATTCGTCATTCCCACCGAATTTCTGAACGGTATGCTGGTACAGCCGTCTTTTTTACAATAAGCCTGCAGGAAGGAGGTTTGGAGCTTGCTGACACTTTGCATCTGCGATGACAGTCCGGCGGACACAGCGCAAATCCGGAGCCTGGCGGACCGGTTTGTCCAGGAACACCCGGAGCTTGGTTTGCGCATAGAATTCTTTTTCTCCCCCGTTGACTTGCTGGAGCATCTGGATGAAAAGGGCGGCTTCGATCTCTACCTGCTGGACATACTCATGCCCCACATGAAGGGGATCGAGCTGGCCCAGCGCATCCGGGAGCGGGGAGAACCGGCGGAGATCATCTTCCTCACGATTTCCAGGGAATATGCCCTGGACGCCTTCGAGGTGGATGCTTCCGGCTATCTGCTCAAGCCCTTGGAATGGGAAAAATTCCAGCGGGTGCTGCTGGCCTCCGTCCGCCGGCTGGGCGGAGCCGACGTGCCCTCCATCCTGCTCAGAACCAAAGCCGGGCTGAGAAAGGTTCTGCTTCGGGAGCTGGTGATGGTGGAGAGCTTCGACCATGACCGGGTCTGCACATTGTCGGACAGCTCCAGGGCGGTCACCGCCGATACCCTCTCCTCTCTCATGGAACGGCTCTCCGTTTGACCCTCGTTTTTTCTCCCCCCACCGAGCTTATATCATCAATCTGGAGCATATCACCGCCCTCAACGGGCCTAGTGTAACCCTGTCCACAGACCGGTGTGTGCCAGTGTCCCGCCCCAAGCTTGCCGCGCTGAAAAAGGCTTATATGGATTTTCTTTTTTCATAAACTGAAGGGCAGCACAATCACAATATTTCAACCGGCGCTTATAGTAAAAACAGTTGAAAAAAAGTTACATATCGAGTAGAATGAGGACATGAGCTATTCAAAAAGATATAGAGAACGGACAATAGAATATCGGCAGGCCGGACACAGCTTGGAAGAA
>CAJTOE010000027.1 GCA_910577805.1 uncultured Oscillospiraceae bacterium
AATCTGTTGCAGAACTTCCAGCCGCAGCCAGCCCCTATTGCGAACGCAGTCCAAGAGGAGCAGCAGGAGGCGGACGATACGGCACTGGATTTTGTGGATGGCTTTTGATACCACAGCAGGCCATTTTGATACCATGACGAATTGAATTAACACCAAAAATATAAGCACCAGATACCAAATTTCTTGTATTTACACAGGGAATTTGTATCTGGTGCTGTTTTTTGCCCTTTATGATACCAACTTGCAGAATTTTGGTGTCAAAATCAGGCGTTTCCAGTGCTAACAGGCCAGTTAAGGCCGGGAAGGAGTTACTATGACGGATAATGAAAAGAAACTGATCCAGGCCCGACACCGTTTGGAAGAAGCCCAGGCCCGTGACCGTGTGAAGCAGCGCAAAGCCCGAACAAGGCGGCTAATCCAGGAGGGGGCTGTTTTGGAGAAGACTCTGCCGCAGACGGTAAGCATGAGCTTGAACGAGTTGGAAACATATCTGCACGAACTTACAAATTAAGTACGCAAAGCAGGAGCGTCCCGGTTCGCCGGGGCGCTCCGCTTTTCCAGGCCCGAAGGGCGCACTTACTCACCACCCGCAAGCGGGCGGTGGTACTGCCTGTGGCAGTCGTGCGCTCTCCGAGGGGGATGCGGCCCCTGCGGGGGCCTGCCAGGAATGACTGCGGTCATTCCCGGTGCGTATGGAACAGATCAGTGCGCCGCCCTGTTCCATACGCCAGTGAAAACCTGCCACCGGCAGCTTTTCGCTATTACGGGGGACGTTGGACGAAGGACGGAGGTAGTAAAAACTGGCGATTTATCATTTAGAGGCAAAGGTTATCAGTCGGGGGACAGGCCGCTCCGCTGTCGGGGCGGCGGCCTACATGAGTTGTTCCCGAATTTGCAATGACTACGATGGGATACAGCATGATTACACCCGGAAGCAGGGCCTTGTCTGGCAGCAGGTTTTTCTATCGGATATGGCACAGGCAGAGTGGGCAGATCGGGAAATCCTATGGAACGCCGTAGAGGAAGCGGAGAAAACGAAGGACAGCCGCCTCGCCCGCGAATTTGTGGTGGCGTTACCTGTTGAACTGAGCAGAGACGAGTGGATTGCCCTGTTGACTGATTTTATCCAGACCAACTTTGTGGCGGATGGAATGTGCGCCGACGTGTGCATCCACGACACGGACGGCCATAATCCTCACGCTCACATCATGCTGACTGTGCGTCCTTTGACCAAGGATGGCAAATGGCAGCATAAAACAGAGAAGGAATATTTGTGCGTCAAAGATGGCGAAGAACGGGGCTTTACAGCGGCGGAGTTCAAAACAGCACAGGGCGAGGGCTGGGAGAAACAGTATCAGTACAAGGTGGGCAGAAAGAAGGTCTATATGACACCCTCGGCGGCTGAAGCGCAGGGGTTGGAGCGGGTATCCAAGTATCCAAAAAGCACCAAGTATGGGCGGCAGAATCCCATCACCGTCCGCTGGAACAGCGAGGAACAGCTTGTCCTTTGGCGGGCGGCATGGGCCGACACAGTGAACCGCTGTCTGGAACACTCCGGGCATGAGGAACGCGTCGATCACCGCAGTCACGCCGAGCGCGGATTGGACGAGCAGCCTACCATTCACGAAGGGGTAGCTGCCCGTGCGATGGAGGAGAAGGGAATTATTTCTGACCGCTGTGAACTGAACCGGCAGATCAAGGCGGACAATGCCCTGCTGAGGGAGTTGAAATTATTGGTCAAGAAATTGATGGATGCAGTGAAGAAGACTGTTCCGGCAATAGCAGAGGCAATGGAAGCGGTTCGGCAAAAGATGATAGTTTTTCGGTATCAGCTTTTGCATATCGGAACAGGGAAAAGACAGATTACCGATACGCTCCATGCTGTTCAGCCGGACATCAAGCGGTATAAGGATATTGTTAAGCAGCTCAAGGCAAAGATTAAGGAGCGCCGGGAGTTGCTGGAGGAAAAGAAAACGATACCCGCACTCCAGGGGTTTCGGCATCGGAAGTTGACTCAGAAAATCGCTGGTCTGACGGAAGATATTGAGGAATTGAAAAGTGAGAAGACCCTGCTGCTCAATCAGCTTAACTGTACAGACGATTATGGTATGGGCGAGATCAAACAGCATATTGCATCTATGGAGTCTTCCTTGGAAACGCTGAACCAGCAGGAGGAAAAATATACTGCTGAACTGAATGTGGCACTGGCGCAGTACACCGAACTGCAACAACAGGCGGCGGATATGGATGCCATGGAACTGAATACCGCCCGTCACGCTATCCGGCCCGGTAAGAAGCGGGAAATCACTCAGCGGTTGCAAGCTGCCTATGGCAAGAAATTTGATTCCGGAAAGCTGGTGCAGAGTCGAAAAGATGTTGCCGAAATGTTGGATGAATCAGCAGAACCGGTATCTATTCACCAGACTCTTCAGCAGTTCCAGGGACAGCAGAATAGGCATAGCCATGAGAGGGAACGTAGCCAGGAGCGGTGACGTTCCTGGCTTGCTATTTGATCTCAGGCTCAAGATTTTCAAACAGAGGATCATCGAAAAATTCACGAACGCTGATTTCCAGGCCATCACAAATCTTTTGGATAGAAACAATTCCCGGATTCTTGCTTTTGGTGTTCAACATACTGTAAATCGTGGAGGGCGCAACGCCGCATTGGTTGGCAAGGGCGTTGATCGCGATACTCTGCTCCAGGCATAGCGCATGGATGCGGCGAGCAACCGCTACTTTGGTGTTTATTATGGCATTACTCCCCCTGTGTAATGTTCCTATTTTAACCAAAGGAGATCAGCGCGTTGGCCAGTCTGCCCAGGTGTGGGGCAAAAAGCAGACAGCGGCCAATAAAAAAGATTTCTCCCATAAGCACCGACTTCCGCCAATGCACCTTGCCGCCGCCGGGACAGAGGGATCGGATCAGGTCGGCGGCCAATATACCCAGTGCGAAGGCAAGAACCGGTTGGCAAATACGCCGTCCCGCATAAAATAGGAGTACGCATCCTGTAGCCCGCCGGACAGGGTAAGCAGGATCATCACAAGAAAAGAGCCCGACATCTGACCGAATCGCTGCTGAGACAGTACATTCCGTTTTCCTCGCTGTCCTCTTGCGCTTTGCAAACAGGTCGATTATACTATGAGCACCACCTTCTGTAAAGGACTGAGGCACTTGACCGCAGACAAAAAATACTCCTACTTCTCCCATCGGGAATGTGAATACTTCCCCTGCCATCCGGGGGCGGACCCGGAAAATTTCAACTGCCTGTTCTGTTACTGCCCCCTCTATCTGCTGGGCCCCAGGTGCGGGGGCAGTTTCGTGCTCCGACCCGACGGGCGCAAGAATTGCAGCGGCTGCCTGTACCCCCACCGGCGGGAGAATTATGAGGAGATCGTCCGCCGCTACGGCGAAATTGCGGCTGCGATGCCAGATTCGTAAAAAACAGTTGCGCGCTTTGCCGCTGTGTGGTATGATACAGAAAAATGAAATACAGAAAAGCGTTCGGTGCCGTACTCCTTTGGGAGGTGCGGATAATAGGGAAACAGGTGAAAGGCCTGTACGATCTCGTCACTGTATGTAATGAGCGCGCCGTCTGAGTCGGAAAAGACAGCCACTGGCGAAAGCTGGGAAGGCGGCGGCGCGTGTTGACTTATGAGTCAGGAGACCTGCCGGACTGCTGGTACAGGAGCGTCACGCTCCAGGCCACGAGGCATTGGCTGTACCGTTTTTACCTTGGGAAACTCCCAGGGTTTTTGCGGCGTAGTCATCTTCGGGTGACTACGTTTTATTTTGTGCATTTTTAGGAGGAAAGAACATGAAAAAACTTCTTGCATCAGTTCTGGCCGCAGCCATGGCCCTGTCGCTCTTGACCGCCTGCGGCGGACAGCAGAACACCCCCGGCAGTTCCGGACAGACCCCCGGAAGCGCATCACAGAGCCAGCCCCAGACCCCGGACGGCTCCGCCAGCGAACCGCCTGAGGACGACGAGGACTACACCACCGGCGACGCCTCTTTGGACAACCCCCGCAACCAGGACGGCATTGGCGAAACCGAGCTGCTGGTAATCAGCTTCGGCACCAGCTACAACGACAGTCGCCGCCTGACCATCGGAGCCATTGAGGAGGCTATGGAACAGGCCTTCCCCGACTACTCGGTCCGCCGGGGCTTCACCTCCCAGATCATCATCGAGCACATCCAGCGCCGGGACGGCGAGGTCATCGACAACGTGGCCCAGGCCCTGGACCGGGCGGTGAACAACGGGGTCAAGACCCTGATCGTCCAGCCCACCCACCTGATGGACGGCTTTGAGTACAACGACGTAGTGGACGAGGTGGCCCAGTACGCCGACGCCTTTGACAAAATCGTGATGGGTGCTCCCCTGCTCACCTCCGACCAGGACTTCCAGGTCGTGGCCCAGACCATGGTGGACGCCACGCAGCAGTATGACGACGGCAAGACCGCCATCTGCTTTATGGGTCATGGCACTGAGGCGGAGTCCAACGGCGTCTATGCCAAAATGCAGCAGGTCCTGACCGACGGCGGCCACTCCAACTACTTCATCGGCACCGTGGAGGCCGAGCCCTCCTTGGACACCGTGCTGGAACTGGTCAAGGCGGGGAATTATGAGAAGGTAGTCCTCCAGCCCATGATGATCGTGGCCGGGGACCACGCCAACAACGACATGGCCGGGGACGACGAGGACAGCTGGAAGACCGCCTTTGAGGGCGCGGGCTATCCGGTGGAATGCGTCCTCAAGGGACTGGGGGAGTATGAGGCCATCCAGCAGCTGTTGGTGGACCATGTAAAGGATGCGATTGCCAAATGAAAAAGCTGTGTTTGATCTGCGCTCTGCTTCTATTTTTGACCGGCTGCGGGCAGGAAACGGGCCTGACAAGCTCCTCCGGACCGGACGAAACACCGCTCGCTGTGGCCTCGTCCAGCCAGATGGCCCCGATGGAGGACGTGGTGGACCCGGACATGGTCCCCATCTACGCTGATTCCTTAAAGGACGGCGTCTATCCGGTCGCGGTGGATTCCAGCTCCTCCATGTTTAAGATCGAGAGCTGTGAGCTGACGGTGGAGAACGGCCAAATGACCGCCGCCATGTATATGGGTGGGACAGGGTACTTAAAGGTCTTTATGGGCACCGGCGAGCAGGCCACGCAAGCCGCTGATGCCGATTGTATTCCCTTCCAGGAGCAGGACGGCGTCCACACCTACACCGTTCCGGTGGAGGGGCTGGACATGGGAGTTCCCTGCGCCGCCTTCAGCAAAAACAAGGAGATCTGGTACGACCGCACCCTGGTGTTCCGGGCGGACTCCCTCCCCTTGGATGCGTTCCAGGAGGGCGTCTACCCCACAGCCGCCAGCCTAAGCCTGTCCGACGGAAATTACACCGTGGAAGCGGAGCTGGGCGGCGGCTCGGGCAAAGCCAGCATCCAGTCCCCCGCCGCTCTGCGGGTGGAGAACGGACAGGCCGTTGTCACCATTGTCTGGAGCAGCTCCAATTACGACTATATGCGCGCCAGCGAGAAGATGTTTTACCCCGTTCAGACGGAGGGCAATTCCACCTTTGAACTGCCCGTGCCCGTCTTTGACCGGAAACTCACCGTCTGCGCCGATACCACCGCTATGAGCACCCCCCACGAGATCGAATATACCCTGTGCTTCAATTCCGCGTCCATCCAACCCGCCCCATGAGACGGACTGTTAAATGGATTGTCCTGCTCCTGCTGTTTCTGACCTCCTGCGCTCCGCAAGAGCAGCAAAACGGGACATGGGATGGGTTGGAGTTGGACCACAGCGTGGAGCTGTCCTATGCGGAGCAGTTTTCCATCGACTGCTATCGGGGCGGTTATCAAAAAATTACCATCGGCACCGACGGGGTCTATCTGTTGGTGCCGAAGGGCGGTGAGGTCCCTGAGAGTATTCCGGAGGACGCAACTGTCCTGCGACAACCTCTGGACAGTATCTATCTGGTGGCCACCTCCGCCATGGATATGTTTCGGGAGCTGGACGGCGTAGGCGCGATCACCCTGTCGGGTACCGACATCTCCGGGTGGTACATTGAGGAGACAAAACAGGCCCTGGAGGAGGGGCGCATGGCCTACGCCGGCAAGTACAGTGCCCCGGACTATGAACTGATTTTGGACCGCGGTTGCGACTTGGCCATTGAGTCTACCATGATCTACCACAGCCCGGAGGTGAAGGAGCAGTTGGAGCGGCTAGGCGTGCCCGTGCTGGTGGAGCGGTCCAGCTATGAGAGCCACCCCCTAGGGCGGATGGAGTGGATCAAGCTCTATGGGGCCCTGTTGGGCAAAGAGGATGAAGCCCAGGACTATTTCGACGGGTTGCTGGAGCGGCTTGCCCCAGTCCTGGAGCAGGAGAACACAGGCAAAACAGTGGCATTCTTCTTCATTACCGCCAGCGGCGGGGTAAACGTGCGCTGTTCCGGGGACTACATCGCCAAGGCCATCGACCTGGCAGGAGGGGTGTACGCCTTCCCCGACTTGACCAGCGAGGGCAGCGTCCAATCCACCATGAACATCCAGATGGAGGAGTTCTACCAAAAGGCCCGAGACGCGAACATCCTCATTTACAACAGCACCATCGA
The DNA here is from genome assembly GCA_910577805.1 of uncultured Oscillospiraceae bacterium. Lineage (GTDB taxonomy): Bacteria > Bacillota > Clostridia > Oscillospirales > Oscillospiraceae > Lawsonibacter. Next base: position 6,615 of record CAJTOE010000027.1, read on the forward strand.
CGGGGAACTGGAGACGTTGGACCAGCTGCTGGAAAAGAGCCCGATGCTGAAAGACTTTAAGGCCGTACAGGAGGGAAGCGTGTGGTGTACCGAGAAAAACCTGTTTCAAGAGAGCCTGGGGCTGGGGGTGCTGATTGCGGATATGCACAGCATTATGACGCAGGAGGCGCCCGAACTGACCTACCTCCATCTCCTCACCTGAGGTATGCCCTGGCCTTTCTGCTGCTTGTGGGACTGCTAGCCCTGTTGGCCGTGCTGAATCTGAGGATGGGGAGCGTCCGGCGGCCGGATCAGGCGATCATCTGGGAGCTGCGGGCCCCCCGGATTTTGGTCGCCGCCATCCTGGGGGGTGGGCTGTCCCTGTCCGGATTTTTGCTCCAGACCTTCTTTTCCAACCCTATCGCCGGGCCCTTTGTGCTGGGCATCTCCTCCGGGGCCAAGCTGGCGGTGTCACTGACTATGATCTTCCTGCTGAGCCAGGGCCTGGCATCCAGTTCGGCGGCCCTGATCGGGGCGGCCTTTCTGGGCGCTATGTTGTCCATGGGATTTATCCTGTTCATTTCCCGGAAGGTTCGGCGGATGTCCATGCTGGTGGTGTGCGGGGTGATGATCGGCTACATCTGCTCTGCTGTCACCGACTTTGTGGTCACCTTCGCCGAGGACTCCAACATTGTCAACCTCCACAACTGGTCCATGGGCAGCTTCTCCGGCATCTACTGGGACAGCGTGGGGGTGCTGGCCTTGGTGACCGGGACGGCGTTGACATTTACCTTCCTGCTGTCCAAGCCCATTGGCGCCTACCAGCTGGGGGAGGTGTATGCCCGGAGCGTGGGGGTGAACATCCGGGTGTTCCGGGTGGAACTGATCCTGTTGTCCAGCCTGCTGTCCGCCTGTGTCACCGCCTTCGCCGGGCCGGTCTCCTTTGTGGGCATCGCCGTGCCCCATTTGGTAAAGCGGCTGTTTGGAACGGCCAAACCCATTTTGATGATCCCCGCCTGCTTTCTGGGGGGCGGGGTGTTCTGTCTGCTGTGCGACCTCATCGCCCGCACCGCCTTTGCGCCCCGGGAAATGAGCATCAGTTCGGTAACCGCCCTGTTGGGTGCGCCGGTGGTCATTGCCATGATGGCTGTCCAAAGGGGGCGGGACCGTGCTTGAGACAAAAGACCTGTCGGTGGGCTATGGCAGAAAACCACTGCTGGAGGAGGTCAATCTCCACCTCCAGCCGGGGAAGATCGTGACCCTGATCGGCCCCAACGGCTCCGGAAAGTCCACCCTCTTAAAAACCATCATCGGCCAGCTTTCCCCGGTCCGGGGGGCGGTCCTTCTGGACGGGCGGCCCATGGGGGACCTGCCCCCGCCGGAGGTGGCCCGGCGGCTATCGGTGCTGATGACCGACCGGGTACACCCGGAGCTGATGACCTGCTGGGATGTGGTCAGCGCGGGGCGGGACCCCTACACCGGGCGACTGGGGATTCTGTCCCCGGAGGACCGGGAGAAGGTGTGGGAGACGCTGCGTCTGGTCCACGGGGAGGAGCTGGCCCCTCTGGACTTTTCCCAGATCAGCGACGGCCAGCGGCAGCGTATTCTGCTGGCCCGGGCCCTGTGTCAGGAGCCGGAGGTGTTGGTCTTGGACGAACCCACCTCCTTTCTGGATATCCGCTACAAGCTGGAGCTGCTATCCATCCTGAAGGACATGGTGGCCCGGCGGCAGCTGGCGGTGCTCATGTCCCTCCACGAACTGGAGCTGGCGGAGCAGATTTCCGACTATGTGGCCTGCGTCCACAACGGGAAGATCGAACGCTTCGGCCCGCCGGAGGAAATTTTCACGGCGGATAACATCAAGAAACTCTTCGATATCAGGGCGGACAGTGAAGAGCTGTTTGTCTTCCACGGCGGAAAGCGGCTGCGGTGCGGCTACACCACCGGGACCTGCGCCGCTCTGTCCGCCCAGGGGGCGGCACGTTTGCTGCTGACGGGGATGGCTCCCGCCTCCGCGTCTCTCACTACTCCTAAAGGGTCCAGCGTCGAAGCGCCCCTGGAGGACTGCCATATGAAGGGCAGCGCGGCATTCTGTTCCGTCCGCAAGGACGGCGGGGACGATGTGGACGCCACCCACGGTCTGCTCATCACCGCCCAGGTGGAAAAACAGGAGGATTCAGGCGTCTCCATAGAAGGGGGCGCCGGGGTGGGCCGGGTGTCCAAGCCCGGTTTGGACCAGCCCGTGGGGGCAGCGGCCATCAACCGGGTCCCCCGGCGGATGATTGAGGACACGGTGCTGTCCGTGGGGGAGGAGTTGGGCTACGAGGGCGGCTTCCGGGTGACCATCCACGTCCCCGGCGGCGAAGAGGCGGCAAAAAAGACCTTCAACCCCCAGATGGGGGTAGTGGATGGCATCTCCATTCTAGGCACCTCCGGGATCGTGGAGCCCATGAGCGTCCAGGCCCTCATCGACACCGTTGCCCTGGAGATCAGGCAAAAGGCGGCCCAGGGCCATCAGAATATCATCCTGACCCCGGGCAATTACGGCATGGACTTTCTTCGCGCCCAGGGGATGGACCGCTGGGGAGTCCCGGTGGTAAAGTGCTCCAACTTCATCGGCGACGCCTTGGACGCCTGCGGGGCGGAGCACATGCGGGAGGTCTTGCTGGTGGGCCACCTGGGCAAGCTGGTCAAGCTGGCCGGGGGGATCATGAACACCCACAGCCGCATCGCCGACTGCCGCACCGAGCTGTTCTGCACCCACGCCGCCTTATGCGGGGCGGACCGGGCAGTCTGTCGGGCGTTGATGGACTGCGCCACCTCCGACGCCTGTATCGCCGTCCTGGACGGGGCGGACCTGCGGGAGAAAGTGCTGGACAGTCTGCTGTCCGCCATCCAGGACCACCTGGACCGCTGGGCGGCGGGGGCGTTCATAGTGGGGGCGGTGGTATTTTCCAACCAATACGGCCTGCTGGGGCAAACCTGGCGGGCGAAGGAGTTGATGGACGCATGGTCCACTTTGTAGGCGCGGGACCGGGAGCCCCGGACCTGATCACCCTCCGGGGGGCGGAGCTGCTGAGGCAAGCGGACGTGGTCATCTACGCCGGCAGTCTGGTCAACCCCGCTCTGCTGGAGCTGTGCCGGGCGGACTGCGCCGTCCACAACAGCGCTAAGATGACGCTGGAGCAGGTGCTGGCCGTCATGGAACAGGCGGAGCGGGTTGGGAAAACCACCGTCCGCCTCCACACCGGCGACCCCTGTCTCTACGGGGCTGTCCGGGAGCAGATGGACGCCCTGGACCGGCTGGGCATCCCCTATAGCGTCACCCCCGGCGTGTCCTCCTTCTGCGGGGCAGCTGCGGCCCTAGAAGCGGAGTACACCTTGCCCGGAGTGAGCCAGAGTGTCATCATCACCCGCATGGCGGGGCGGACCCCTGTCCCGGAGCGGGAATCGGTCGCTGCCCTGGCGGCTCACGGGGCAAGCATGGTGGTATTTTTGTCCGCCGGTATGCTGGAGGAGCTGCAAGCCGAACTGCTCAAGGGCGCTTATACCTCGGACACCCCTGCCGCTCTGGTGTACAAGGCCACCTGGCCGGAGGAAAAAGTGGTCCGCTGTCCCCTGAGGGAGCTGGTCCGAGCGGGACGGGAACACCACATCGCCAAGACCGCCCTGGTGCTGGTGGGGGACTTTTTGTCCGCCGAATACCAGCGCAGCAAGCTCTACGACCCCGCTTTCACCACCGGATACCGGGAGGGCCAGCCGTGATTTTTCTGCTTTCCTTCACCGACCAGGGACAAGCCCTGGCGGAAAAGCTGGCGCAGGCGCTGGACGGTCAGGCCGTCCGGGGCGTGCCGGCTGGGGACTGGACCTGGGCGCACTTCCAGACCGGAAACGCCCTGATTTTTGTCGGAGCGGCGGGGATCGCCGTCCGGGCCATCGCACCTTACGTCAAGAGCAAAGCCACTGACCCCGCCGTGGTGGTGGTAGATGAGGGGGGACAGTTCGCCGTCCCCATCCTCAGCGGCCACCTGGGCGGGGCCAACGATTTGGCCCGGAAAATTGGGGCTGTGTGCGGGGCTGTACCGGTTATCACCACGGCTACTGACGTCAACGGCGTCTTTGCGGTGGACGAGTGGGCCAAGGAGCAGGATTGCGCCATTTTGGACCCCGAACACATCAAAAATATCTCCGGGACGCTGCTGGCAGGCGGGACGGTAGAGGTGTGCTCCCCCTGGTCAGTGGCGGGAGAGCCCCCGAAGGGGGTGTCGCTACGCCTGATGCCCAAGATTGCTGTGCTGGGCGTGGGCTGCAAGCGGAGGACACCCCAGGAGGCCCTGGAGCGGATGTTTGCAGATCTTCCCATCCACCCGGCGTCCTTCTGTAAGGTGTACAGCATCGATTTGAAACGAAATGAACCAGGGTTGCTGGCCTTCTGCCGCGCCCACGGGCTGGAGCTGGAGACCTTCTCCACCGCCGAGCTGCGAGGGGCGCTGGGGGAGTTTTCCTCATCGGAGTTTGTAGAGCGGGTAACCGGCGTAGACAACGTCTGTGAGCGGGCAGCGGTGCTAGGCAGCGGCGGGACGCTGCTCCTGAAAAAACGGACGGGGGACGGGGTGACCATGGCGGTGGCCGTGAAACCCTTTGCCCCGGATTGGAGATGGAGAGATGAGTAAGGTTTTTGTGGTAGGTATCGGCCCCGGCGGGCCGGACTTTCTCACCGCTCAGGCCCGGACGGCGCTGGAGCGGGCCGACGTGCTGTGCGGCTATACGGTGTATGTGGAGCTGGCGCAGGAGTTGTTTCCGGACAAGGAAACTTACGCCACCCCCATGCGCCGGGAGCTGGAGCGGTGCCGCTGGGCGCTGGAGACAGCCTCTCAGGGCAGGAACGTGGCTCTGGTTTGCAGCGGGGACGCAGGGGTGTACGGTATGGCCTCCCCCTTGCTGGAGCTGGCCCCGGAATTTCCGGAGGTGGAGGTGGAGGTGGAGGTTGTCCCCGGCGTGACGGCGGCCCTATCCGGCGCGGCCCGGCTGGGCGCGCCTCTGGGCCACGACTTCTGCGTCATCTCACTGTCCGACCTGCTCACCCCCTGGGAGGTCATCGAAAAACGCCTGACCTGCGCGGCGGAGGGGGATTTTGTCATATGCCTATACAACCCTACGTCGAAGAAGCGGGTGGACTATCTGCGGAGGACCTGTGACATTCTGTTGCGGGCCAAATCTCCGGAGACGGTCTGCGGCTGGGTGCGGAACATCGGCCGGGAGGGGGAGAGGAGCCGTTTGCTCACCCTTGCCCAGCTTCGGGAGGAGCAAGTGGACATGTTCACTACGGTATTTATCGGCAGCAGCACCACCCAAACTATCGGGGGGCGCATGGTGACGCCCAGAGGGTACGAGACATGAAGATTCTCCTGTTTGGCGGCACCACCGAGGGGCGCATTCTGGCACAGGCACTGTCCGCCCTGGGTGCGGAGGTGACGGTGAGCGTGGCCACCTCTCTGGGGGCGGAGGAGCTGACCGGGGTGGACGGCCTCACCCTCTGGGTGGGGCGGAAGACCGCCGGGGAGCTGGTCCCTCTGCTGTCCCCCTTCGATCTGTGCGTAGACGCCACCCACCCCTACGCCGTCCAGGCCACCGCCAACATCCGCACAGCCTGCGAGACGGCAGGCGTCCCTCTGCGGCGGCTACTCCGTCCAGCGAGCAAGGCGGAGGGCGTGGTCCTGGTGGACAACTGTGCCCGGGCGGCGGAGTTTTTGTCGGGGACGCAGGGGAACGTCCTGCTGACGACTGGGTCTAAGGAGCTGTCCGCCTTTGCTAGACTGGAGCGGAAACGGCTTTTTGCCCGGGTACTCCCCATCCACGAGGGGCTGTCCGCCTGTGAGGCGCTGGGGATTCCCCACAGCCACATTCTGGCCTTGCAGGGGCCTTTTTCCCAAAAGCTGAACGAGGCCATGCTGGAGCAGTACCACATCCGCTGGCTGGTGACTAAGGACGGGGGAGCAGCGGGGGGCTTCGGGGAAAAACTGGTCGCCGCCTGGAGCGTTGGCGTGACGCTGGTGCTGGTGGGCCGTCCCCTGGATATTGGCGAGAGCTTCGAGAAAATTTTAGCTGACATTAAGGAGCGGTTGCAATGAAGGTGACTCTGATCGGAACGGGCTGCGGCCCCATTCCAGACATTCAGGCGGACTATGTGGTGGGGGCGGCCCGCCTGCTGGAGGGATATTCCGGACGGAAAGAGGCGGCCACCAGGGCAGAGGACATTTTCAAGCTGCTGTTGGCCTCCGGTTGTGAAAACTGCGCCGTTCTGTACAGCGGTGACACCGGATTTTACTCCGGGGCCCGGATCCTGCTCCCTCTGCTGACGGAGCGGGGCATCGAGACAGAGGTACGCCCCGGCCTGTCCAGCGTTCAAGTGCTGGCGGCCCGGCTGGGCCGTCCCTGGCAGGACTGGACCCTGTGCTCCGCTCACGGGACGGATTGCGACCCGGTTGCGGCGGTGTGCGGCAGCAAGCCCGTCTTTTTCCTCACTGGAGGACCTGACGGTCCCGCCCGGCTGTGCCAGGAGCTGACGGATGCCGGTCTGGGGGAACTGTCGGTGACGGTGGGTGAAAACTTAGGCTTTGATGAGGAGCGGATTTTCGCTATGACGGCGGCCCGGTGCGCCGAAGGGACCTTTGCCCCCCTCAACGTCCTGCTGGCCGAGCCCGCCCCCCGGTATCCCCGGTGCGCTCCCGGCATTCCGGACAGGGAATTTCTCCGGGCCGAGGGCGTTCCCATGACCAAGCAGGAGGTCCGGGCGGCCATTTTGTCCAAGCTGGCCGTGGACCCGGAGGACGTGTGCTGGGACATCGGCGCGGGTACCGGGAGCGTCAGCGTGGAGCTGGCCCTCCAGTGCCGGGCAGTGTGGGCAGTGGAGCGGAAATCGGAGGCGTTGGCGCTGGCCCGGGCCAACCGGGAGAAATTCGGAGCCTGGGATCTGCGCCTGGTTCAGGGGAGCGCCCCTGCCGCCCTGGAGGACTTTCCCAAGCCCAACGCCGTCTTTGTGGGCGGCAGCGGAGGGGAACTGTCAGCCATTTTGGAGGCCGTCCGCCGGGCCAACCCGAAAGCAAGGGTCTGCGTCTCCGCCATCTCCCTGGAGACGCTACACACCGCAGCGTCGGAGCTGAAGACCCCGAAGGTCACGCAGATTTCCGTCAGCCGCTCCAGAGCGGCGGGGATGCTTCACCTGCTGCTGGCCCAGAACCCGGTGTTTTTGATTACGGGGGCGCTGGCATGAGGGCGCTGATGATTTCCGCTATGAACAGCGGCAGCGGCAAGACGGTTCTCACCTGCAGCCTGTTGGCGGCGCTGAAAGCCAGGGGGCTGAACCTGCAAGCCTTCAAGTGCGGCCCGGACTACATCGACCCCATGTTTCACAGCCGGGTGCTGGGGGTACCCAGCCGGAATCTGGATCTGTTTCTCCAGGGCGAGGCGGGGGGCCGGCAGACGCTGGGCCGTCAGCGGGCGGAGCTGGCACTGATCGAGGGAGCCATGGGCTTCTACGACGGCGTGAAGGGGACCGACCGGGCCAGCGCCTGGGCGGTGGCAGAGGCGGCGGATATTCCGGTGGTGTTAGTCCTGCGGCCCAAGGGGACCAGCCTGACCCTGGCGGCGCAGCTCCGAGGCCTGATGGAGTTCCGGAGTTCCAGTCATATCGCGGGTCTGATCCTCAACAACTGCAAGCCGTCCCTTTACACACACCTCAAGCCCATTCTGGAGTGGGAAACCGGGCTGCCCGTCCTGGGATACCTGCCCCCCATGGAGGAGGCGGACCTCCCCAGCCGCCATCTGGGGCTGCTCACCGCCGGGGAGGTCGCGGACCTGTCCGCCCGCTTCGGAGCTATTGCCCAACAGATGGAGCAGACGGTGGACATCGACGCCCTATTAACCCTGGCCGGGGAGATTCCCAAAGGCACCGCGCTCCATCCGGTTCCCACTGTACGCTGTAAGATTGCGGTGGCCCGGGACGAGGCTTTCTGTTTCTGCTACGCCGACAATCTGGATACGTTGGAGTGGGCGGGGGCGGAGCTGTCCTTTTTCAGCCCCCTCCGGGACCCAGCTCTGCCCCCGGAGGCGGACGGCCTCTACCTGCCCGGGGGCTACCCGGAGCTGTACGCCCGTCAACTGAGCGAAAACGTGTCCATGCGGGAGAACATCCGTCGGGCAGTCAAGGCGAGCTTGCCCACGGTGGCGGAGTGCGGCGGATTTCTCTATTTGCAGAAAACGCTGGAGAACGGCGAAAGCCAACCGTGGCCTATGGTGGGCTTTCTGCCGGGGGCCGGGTACAAGACGGACCGTCTCCAGCGGTTCGGCTACAAGGAGCTGAGCGCAGAGGAGGACAGCCTCCTTTTCCGAAAGGGGGAAACCATCCCCGCTCACGAATTTCACTACTGGGACTGCACCGAACCCGGCGCAGTGCTCACGGAGACGATGTACGCCGCTTTTCCCCACCTCCACTTCGGCGGGGTGCTGCCGCTGGCGGAGCGGTTTGCGGAGCGGGCGGTGCAATGGAGGAAAGCGCATGGATGAGGCAAGAAAACGCTGGAATAGTCTAGCCAAGCCTCTGGGCAGTCTGGGACTACTGGAGGACACCATTGTTCAAATCGCAGCGCTGACCGGAAATGTGGATGTGGACCTGTCCCGCCGGGCTCTGCTGGTGTTCTGCGCCGACAACGGGGTGGTGGCGCAGGGGGTGACCCAGAGTGACAGCTCCGTCACCGTTGCGGTGGCCCAGGCGCTGGCGGCGGGGGAGAGCACCGTGTGCCATATGGCCAGGGTGGCTCGTTGTCAGGTAATTCCCGTGGATATGGGTATTTTGGACTTCCCCGGCGCGCCCGGAGTGCTGGACCGGCGGGTGCGCAATGGGACGGCGGACATCACCCAGGGTCCCGCCATGAGCCGGGAGGAGTGCATCCGGGCTATTGAGGTTGGTATGGAGCTGGTCCGGGAACAAAAATCAGCGGGCGTGTCCATCTTAGCCGCCGGGGAGATGGGCATCGGGAATACTACTACCTCCAGCGCGGTGGTCAGTGTCCTGTTGGGACGGCCCCCAAAAGAGATGACCGGTCGGGGAGCCGGGTTGTCTGACCAGGGGCTGAGACGAAAAATTGCGGCAATTGAACAGGCAGTCAAGATCAACACGCCTGATGCAAATGACCCGGTGGACGTACTGTCCAAAGTGGGCGGGCTGGACCTGGCCGCCCTGTGTGGGGTGTATCTGGAGGGCGGGTCGTACCGCCTTCCCGTCCTGCTGGACGGCTTCATCAGTACAGCGGCCGCCCTGTGCGCGGTGCGGCTGCGGCCAGAGACTTCCGCCGCTCTCATCGCCAGCCACGTCTCCGCCGAACCGGCGGGGGCGCTTCTGCTGGAGGCGCTGGGCAAAAAACCTCTCATTACCGCCCAGATGCGCCTGGGCGAGGGCAGCGGAGCGGTGGCCGCCCTGCCTCTGCTGGATATGGCGCTGGCGGTCTACTCCAGCGGCCACACCTTCGGAAAAATGGGGCTAGAGCCCTACACCCCTCAAAGTTAGGAGCGGAGTCATGTTTACTCTGGTGATTGGCGGCGCGGCCAGCGGGAAAAGTGAATTTGCGGAAGGACACGCCCTCAAACTGCCGGGCCGACGCGTTTATCTGGCCACCATGGAGCCCTTTGGCGCGGAGGGCCGCGGCCGGGTGGAGAGGCACCGCTGCCAGCGGGCGGGAAAGGGCTTTGAGACGGTGGAGCGCTATACAGATCTCCGGGGACTGGAGACGCTGCCGGGCACCAACATTCTGCTGGAGTGTCTGGGCAATCTCACCGCCAACGCGCTGTACTCCCATCAGGGCGGCGGCGCGCAGGCGGTGTTGGACGGGATCGGTCACCTGCTGTCCCGGAGTGCCCACCTCACTATCGTCACCAACGAGGTGTGCTCCGGCGGGACGGACTATGCGGGGGACACCCTCACCTATATGCAAGAGCTAGCCCGCGTCAACCGGGTTTTGGCCGCCTGGGCCGACCTGGTGGTGGAGGTGGTCTGCGGTTTGCCCAACGTGCTGAAGGGGGTGCCGGTGTGAGCGTTTTGCGGTCCGTTTTTGCCGCCTTTGCCATGTTCTCCGCTTTTCCCGCTCCCAAAGTGGAGTGGAACCGGGAGAATCTGCGCTGGATGCTGTGCGCCTTCCCGCTGGTGGGAGCGGCGGTGGGTCTGCTGTGCTGGGGGTGGGAGACGCTGGCAGAATTTTTGCGTTTCCCAGCCCTTCTGCGGGGGGCGGGGCTGGCTTTAATTCCTGTTTTGACCACCGGCGGCGTCCACCTGGATGGCTACGCCGACACATGGGACGCTCTGTCCAGTCACGCGCCCCCGGAGAAGAAGCGGGAGATTCTGGCCGACCCCCGCCTGGGGGCCTTTGCCGCCATCCACCTGTGCGGCTGGTTTCTGGCCGACTTCGCACTGTGGACCGCCCTGCCCCAGTATGAGGCCGTCCCGGTGCTGCTGATCTTCTGCTTGTCCCGGAGCCTGTCCGGGCTGGCAATCGCGGTCTTTCCCCTGGCAAAGGACACCGGTTTGGCGCATACTTTCGTCCAGGCGGCGGGCAGACGAGCGGCCCGGCGCTTCTTGACCGGCCTGTCCGCCCTGCTGTGTGTGGGACTGTCCCTCTGCGGCTGGTGGAGGGCGGTCGTGGCCGTTGTGGCATTAGGTATATTCGTCTACTATCAAAAAATGGCGCAAAATCAGTTCGGCGGGCTGTCCGGCGACCTGGCGGGCTGGTTTTTGCAGACGGCGGAGCTGTGGATGCTGGGGGCCTTGGTTTTGGGGCAGTATGTGGAGGGAATTTTATGATTTTTGTCACCGGACCCCTGTTTTCGGGAAAACGGAACTATGTCTGTCAGACGCTGGGGCTGTCCCGGGAGGAACTGGCCCAGAGGGCCGTTTGGGACGTGCAGGACTTGGCGGCGGACACCTCCGACTTGGAGGAGCTGGCGGAGAAGCTGTCCGCCTGTGAAATCGTAATCGCCTCCGAAATTGGTGGCGGAGTGGTGCCCATCGACCCGGAAGAGCGGGCGGCCCGAGAGGCGGCGGGGCGGTTGGCCTGCCTGCTGGCCGTGCAGGCGGAGACGGTGGTGCGGGTGGTCTGTGGCCTGCCCCAAGTGTTAAAGGGGGAACTGCCATGCTGATTTATCTCCTGCGCCACGGTGAGACGGCCTGGAACACGGAAAAACGCTACCAGGGCCGGACCGACCTCCCCTTGTCGGACCGGGGGCGGACCCTACTGGGACGGGCGGACTTCTCCCCGGAGCGGGTCTATGTGTCGCCGCTGGTTCGGGCTAGAGAGACCGCTGCCATCCTATTCCCGGAGACGGGGCAAGTGACTATCCCCAACTTCCGGGAGATGGACTTCGGCGCGTTCGAGGGCCGCACTGCCGATGAGATGGCGGACGACCCGGCCTACCGCATCTGGGTGGAAGGCGGCTGTACTGGCCGTTGTCCCGGTGGGGAGAGCTTGGCGGAGTTTTCGGGCCGGGTGTGGGCTGCCTTTGCAAAGCTGCTGGAGACGAACCCCGAGCAGCTGGTGATCGTGGCCCACGGTGGGGTCCAGATGGCGATCATGGAGCGCTATGCCCGGTCCCGCCGGGACTACTTTGACTGGCACGCCCCCTGCGGCGGCGGGTTTGTGCTGGATGGGCCTGATCTGATCGGCGAGGTGCAATACTGATGATGGAAATCCTCTATACCGCGCTGGGCGGCTTTCTTCTGGACCTGCTGCTGGGCGACCCCGCCTGGATGCCCCATCCGGTGGTGGGGATGGGGCGGTGCATCGACCTGCTGGAATGCCTCCTCCGGGGAGCCTTTCCTAAAACGCCCCGGGGAGAATTGGCGGCGGGAGCGGTGCTGGCGGCAGTCCTACCTCTGGGGACGCTGGTGCTGTCCGCCATGGCCCTGCACCTGTGCGGCCTGGTCCACCCGGCCCTGCGGTTTGCCCTGGAGCTTGTCTGGTGCTGGCAGTGTCTGGCGGTAAAGGGTCTGCGGGACGAGAGCACCAATGTGTACCAAAAGCTGACCTTCTCTACCCTGGAAGAGGCCCGCCGGGCGGTCTCCCGCATTGTGGGCCGGGACACGGAACATCTGACAGCGGAGGGGGTTACCAAAGCCGCCGTGGAGACGGTGGCGGAGAACTTTTCCGACGGGGTGGCCGCACCACTGTGCTACATGCTGCTGGGGGGCGCGCCGCTGGCTCTGTGCTGCAAGGCGGTCAACACCATGGACAGCATGGTGGGCTACAAAAATGAGCGGTATCTCTATTTTGGCTGCGCCGCCGCCCGGCTGGACGATCTGACCAACTACATCCCCGCCCGGCTGTCCGCCCTGCTGCTGGTTTTGGCGGCGGGACTGACAGGACAGGACTGGAGAAACGCCCTGAAAATCTGGCGGCGGGACCGGCACAACCATGCAAGCCCCAATTCAGCACAGACCGAGGCCGCCATGGCCGGGGCGCTGGGGGTCCAGCTGGCGGGGCCGGCCAGCTACTTCGGAAAAATTTGCGAAAAACCCACCATCGGTGACCCGCTGCGGCCCGTTGAACGGTCGGACATCCTGCGGGCGAATCACCTGATGGTGACGGGGAGTGTACTCTGTCTGCTTCTGCTGGCGGGGATAAGGGGGATTTTTCTATGGAACTGAACCATGGCGGCGACTGGGCCGGTTTTCGGGAGAAGTACGGCAAACTGCCCCTGGACTTCTCGGCCAGCACCACCCCTCTGCCCATGCCGGAGAGAATGCGGGCGGCTGTAGCGGAGTCTCTGGACCGGGCGGACCGCTATCCCGACCCCCTGTGCCGGGAGCTGACCGCCGCCCTGGGGAAAAAGCACGGTGTTTCTCCGGAACACATCCTGTGCGGAGCGGGGGCGGCGGATTTGCTGTTCCGTCTAGCTTGGGCGAAGCGACCCCGGCGGGCGCTGATCGTCGAGCCCGCCTTTTCCGGGTACGAGGAGGTTTTGCAGACATTAAATTGTCAAATCCAGCGGTTTTTTCTCCAGGACACCGACGGTTTTGCACTGACAGAGGACCTTCTGCCCCATGTTGCGCCAGGGTTGGATATGCTGTTCCTGTGCAGTCCAAACAACCCCACCGGGCGAACTGTTCCGCCGGAACTGCTGGAGAGCATTCGGGAGCGGTGCCGTCAGCGCGGCACGCTGTTGGTGCTGGACGCCTGCTTCGGCGATTTTCTGCCCGGCCCGC
>CAJTOE010000028.1 GCA_910577805.1 uncultured Oscillospiraceae bacterium
CCATCTTGATGGACACCGGCTGAAACTCATCCAGAAAACTCCCACAGCAGAAGGGCCGTCCACAGATGCCCAAGCCCCCCAGCATTTTTGCCTCATCCCGCACGCCGATCTGGCGCAGCTCGATACGGGCGTGGAGGGTAGCGGCCAAGTCCTTCACCAGGGCGCGGAAATCCACACGGCCCTCGGCGGTGAAGAAGAACAAAATTTTATTCCCCTCAAAGCTGCACTCGCACTCCACCAGCTTCATTTCCAGCCCGTGGGCCGCGATTTTCTCCTGGCAGATCTGAAAGGCCCGTTTTTCCCGCTCATGGTTGCGCTCCAGGACCCGTTTGTCCTCCTCGTTGGCCTGGCGCACCACCTCCCGCAGGGGCTGTACGACGGCCTCGTCTTTCACCTGGGTGTTTGCCAGCACGCAGGTACCGTATTCCAGGCCTCTGGACGTATCCACGATCACGCCTTCGCCTTGGTCATACTGTTCCCCTTTTGGGTCAAAATAATACTGCTTTCCGCCGCTGCGGAACCGCACGCCAATAATTTCCGTCATTTCGGTATCCTCATTTCAAAAACATCTCGCCGCACAGCCAGCCTGCCGCCGCGCCGCCGCCCACATTCAGTTCCGCGGCCTCCCGCAGACGTGCGGTCAGCGCCGCCGCCTTCAGCACCCGCGCCTTTTGGGGCGACGTCCGGGCCAGACGGCCCAGCTCCACCACAGTCTGCTCCAGCAAATCCTGCAAATCCTCCCGGCTCATCTTCTCCAGCAGGACCGCTTCCTCAAACAGCTCCGGTTCTCCGCCGGACTCCAGGGCTTTCGCCAGCCGCGCCGCCTGCTCCCGGCAGGAATGTTCCTCCGGCTCCGGCTGCTTTTCCAGCGTCAAAGTCAAATGCTCACACCGGGAACGCACCGTCTCCAGCACGCCGCCGCCGTTCTCCGCCAGCAGCAGAAAGGCCGAATACGCCGGTCCCTCCTCCAGCAGCTTGAGCATGGCGTTCTGGGCGCTGGCGTTCATCCGGTCCGCCTTGTCCAGCACGTAGATTTTCCTGGCTCCCTGGTTGGGACGGATGTAAGCATCCCGGCGCAGCTCCCGGACCTGGTCCACACTCAGGGGCTTATCCCCCTCTGCCGGTTCATACTTCACATCCGGATGAATCCGCTCAGACACCCGGCGGCAGCTTGCACAGCTTCCACATGGTTTCCCCAGGCCCTCGCCGGTACACAGCATCGCCGCCGCCAGCAGACGGGCCAGGGTGTGCCGCCCGGAGCCCTTCGGGCCGGACAGCAGGTAGGCGTGGGACAGGCCCCGGCCCTGCTCCTGGCGGTCCAGGACCTCCTTCACCCGTCGGTTGCCGGAAAGCGCGTCTAAATTCATTCGATCACCACCCCAGTCTGCTCCTTATTATAGCCTATTTTCGCAAAATAGGCCAGTTCTTTTTGGGAAATTCTCTCCCCCGGCGCGACGATGGGAATCCCTGGCGGATAGGGGGCCAGAGGCTGGGCGGCGATCCGGCCCCGGCACTGGTCCAGGGGCAGGTACTCCACCGGAGCAAACAGGGCCTCCCGCTGGGACAGCACCCGGTCCGGGCGGGGCCGGGGCGGCAGGGCCGGCGGGTCTCCCAGGGGTAATTTCTCCAAAAGTTTTTCCAGTCTGTATAGCTCTTCGCTGGTATCCATGCCGGAGAGGATGAGAACCAGATGCCCGCTGTCGGACATTTCTATAAAAATGTTCTCCTGCTCCAGCAGAGCCGCCGCCCGGTTCCCGTCCGGGGCGGTGAGGGTCAGGCGCATGGGGTCCAGCATCCCCGTCCGGAGGCTGGGGAAGCGTGCCCGGCAGCGGGCCGCCCACTTCGCCACACGCTGATATTCTCCCGTCCCCTCCTCCTCCATCCAGGCCCGCGCCCGGTCCATGGAGGAAGTCAGGAGGTAGGACGGGCTGGAGCTGCCGTACATTGCCGCTCTCCGGCGGACCTCCTCCGGGGGGAAATCCTGGTAAAACAGCAGGGCGGACTGCCCCAGCGCCGGGAGGGTTTTATGGGCGCTGCACACCACGAGGTCGGCTCCGGAAAACGCGTCCACACCCAGAAAGGGCAGGTGCGCTCCGTGGGCGCCGTCCACAATGAGCCGCCCGCCGTGTGGATGGACTTTTTGGGCAATGGCCGGAATATCCCGGATGTTTCCGTAATAATCCGGGGAAGTAATACAGATGGTTTTGAAATTTCCACAATAATCCTGAAAATGTTCGTCAAAATCCCACATCCACTCCGGCTCCACATCCAGCAGAGCCAGCGCGTCAAAGGCGCTCTTGTGACAGCCCCGGTCCAGCAGCACCCGTTCGCCGGGCTTACAGCAAAGAGCCAGCGCCGTGTGGACCCCCTGGGTGGAACCGCCGGTGAGGAACTGGCACCCCGCAAAGCCGAAGCGCTCCGCCCAGAGCGCCTGGGCCGTTTCAAAAGGCTCCCCGCCCTGGTAGAGGTTCCCGGTGGGGGTCAGCTCGGTAAAGTCCAGCTCTGCTCCTGGAAGCTTGCCCTTATGGCCGGGCATACACATGCGTAACGGGTTTTGGTCCGCGAACTGCCGCAGGGCTGTATCGAGAGGGGTCATACAAAAACCTCCAAAAAAACAGCGGCGGGAAAGGGCCTCCCCTCTCCCCCGCTGTTGGTGCATTTATTGTAGAATGGCGCGGTATTTTGGGGTTTCCCCCCTCATCCGTCTGGCCTGCGGCCAGCCACCTTCCCCCGCCAGGGGGGAAGGCTTATCACTGCGCCTACCGATACTACTGTGCAGTCAAGCGACTGCCAGTTTCCGGAGCCTTCCCCCTCACGGGGGAAGGTGGCGCCGCCGAAGGCGGTGACGGATGAGGGTGAACCCCCCCCCCTCATTTCGGACTATACGCCACCACAGTACGCCGGTTGGGGTCCACACCCGTGGAGTATGTAGACACATTCGGATAATCCTGCAAGGCGGTGTGGATCACGTGGCGCTCGTAGGCGTTCATCGGCTCCAGGGCCATGTTCTTCCGGAACTTGACCACCTTCCCCGCTACTTTCACCGCAAGCCGCTGGAGAGATTCCTCCCGCTTGGCCCGGTAGTTCTCCGCGTCCACATGGATACGCACTCGCTTGGCCGCGCCACGGTTCACACTGTAGCTGGTCAGCTGCTGGATGGAGTCCAGCGTCTCCCCCCGGCGGCCGATGATCGCGCCTAAATGCTGGCCCTGCAAGACCACCTGGTAATTCCCCTCCGGGCTGACGGAGATGGCCGGCGTAGCCTGAACCTCCAGATGCTCCAGCAATCCCAATAAAAATGTCTTGATTTTCTCCGCCACGGGGTCGTCCTCCGGGGCGGGCTGGTACTCCGCCTGGCTCACAGGCTTCGGCTCCGCCTTGGGGACGGGCTTCGGCTCCGGACGGGGGCGGGGCGGTTTTTTCGCAGGCTCCCGCTTCGGCGGCGCGGCCAAAATCACCTGGTCCCCCGGCTGGAGCTGGTTTTTCTCCTCCGGCTTGGGGGCGGGCTTCGGCGGCGCGGCGGGTCTCGGCGCAGGCTTGACCGGCTCCGGCTTTTTCGGCTCCGGCGCAGGGGCAGAAATTTTCTCCTCTTCTTCCGGGCCGTAGTACACCCGGACCTTTGCGGGACTGCTGCCGAAGCCTAAAAAGCCGGATTTGGCACGCTCCAGCACTTCTACGGAAATGTCGTCCCGGTCCAGACCAAGCTGGAAGAGGGCGGCGGAGATTGCGTCCTCCTCGGAACGGCCGGTGGTTTCAATAAACTTTCGCATATTTAACCCTCCTGGTCTTTCTGGTCTTTTTTCTTCTTCTTGGAATTTTGCGCGGCCAGCTCCCGGCGGATACGCTCATCCGGGTCCTGATAGGCGGTCACGCCGCCGAAGCGGTCCGGGATATAGGCCCGTCCGCGGGCGTAGGGACGCATTCCCACCTGGCTGTCCTGGCGGTTCACGCCGGGGGTCTCCTCTTCCTTCTTCTTCACAGGCTTCTTTTTGCCCCGGTTCTTCTTCTCCTCCTCCAGACGGCGGGCACGCTCCTGCGCGGCCTCCGCCTTCCGGCGTTTTTCCTCTTCCTTGGCTTCCTTCTCCTGCTGCTCGGCGGCGATGCGGGCGGCCTCGTAGTCCTTTTTCAGGATACGTCCGGCCACGAACTCCTGGACCATGGACAGCAGGTTATTGGCAATCCAGTACAAGCACAGTCCGGCGGGCATGATGAAGCCGATCCACAGGGACATCAGCGGAGAAATGATCATCATCGTCCGGTTGGTCCGCTGGGCCTGCTCGTTCTGGGGCTGGTTCTGGTTGAGCTGGTTCGTCTTGGTGGTGACGAGCATCATCACCAGGCCGCTGGCCACAGAGACCAGGACCAGGATCAGAAGGCCCAGGTTCATCATGGAGAAATTCTCCCAGATTTTCCAGGTGGGCACCAGAGCCAGATTTAATCCCAAAAACTCAAAGTTGATGGCAAAGACATTTCCCGCGCCCTCCAGGGCCTGGCGGATGGACTCCACATTTCCCTCGTGAATGAGGGAGGACAGAAAGAGCTGGTTATAGCCCGCGCTGGTGAAGCCGTCGGCCACCTGGGCGGCGGTGGCCCAGCCGTTGGCCACGGCCACGTTCTGCCAGTCCAGCACCTGGGCCACCTGGGCGATCTGATCGGTGGTCAGGCCCATCATATAGTGCAGGGGTTCGCGGATAATGGCGTACAGGGGAATCAGGATGCACATGGGGAGCAGGCTCCACATGCAGCCGCTCATGGGGTTGACGTTTTCCTTTTCGTAGAGCTTCTGCATCTCCTGATTATAGCGCTCCGGGTTTTTGCCGTACTGCTTCTGGAGCTGCTGCATTTTCCCGGAAAGCATGTTCATCTGAATCATGCCCCGCTTGCCCTTGATGGAGAAGGGGAACAGGATCAGCTTGACCACCACGGCGAACAGCAGAAGGGACACGCCGTAATTTTGGGTCAGGCTGTAAAAGAGATTCAGGACCCAGGAAAACGGGGATAAGATATAGTACATGATGCCCATTGAAGTGCCTCCGAACGATTTTAAGTTGATTTCAAAAAAAGGGGGGTCCCCCCTGCGCAGCGCATCTCACGGAACCGGGTCATACTGGACAGACTTCTGGCGGTGAAAGGGGTGGCACCGCAGCAGCCGACGCACCGCCAGCCAGCCGCCCTTGACTGCGCCGTACTTCTCCACCGCCTCCAGGGCGTACTGGGAGCAGGTAGGCACAAAGCGGCAGCAGGGGGGCCGGGTGGGGGAAATATTTTTCCGGTAAAAGCGGATCGCGCCCAAGAGCAGCTTTTTTACACTCATACAGGCTTGTCCTCCCCGCCGGACGGCTCCAGCAGCCCCAGCTTCTTGAACAGCTGGCGCAGACTGCGTTCCAGCTCGGCGTACCGGCCGTAGATGACCCTGGTCCGGGCCACGATCACCAGATCGAAGCCGGTGCGCAGCTGCGCCTCGCTGGTGCGGTACAGCTCCCGGATGCGGCGGCGGGCCCGGTTGCGCATCACCGCGTTGCCCAGCTTCAGCCCCGTGGTGATGCCCAGCCGGTTTTCCGGCCGGCCGGTTTTCCGGCAGTAGACGGCAAAGTAGGGGGAGACGGCGCTTTTGCCCTTGTTGTACAGCCGGCGGAATTCATGGTTTTTTTTCAGCGGGACCGTGTGCTTCATGGTTTCCTCCGTATGCACATTTGGGGCGGGGGAAAAACTCCCACGCCCCTTTGACGCATTGTTTGGATGTGTGTTAGTGGGTCAGGCGGGCACGGCCCTTTGCACGGCGGCGGGCAAGGACTTTACGCCCGTTGCGGGTAGCCATGCGCTTGCGGAAACCATGCTCCTTGGAGCGCTGACGCTTTTTGGGCTGGTAGGTACGAAGCATCGAGAACACCTCCTCCGTAAAATCTCAAGCCGGCGGTCCGGCCAACAACAGCCGGGACGGCTGCGGTTTGTGATAACAGCGTCACTCATTATAGACGATACAAGGGGAATCTGTCAACTAAAAAACGTGATTTTTTTCAATTCTTGAAGGAAAGGGGACTTTTGGTTTCCCCCTTAACGGAGGAGTGAACTGTGGGACCCGACCCCCTGGGCGGGTCATTTCCCACAGACTTCCGCTTTTCTCCAAAGCCTTCCCCCTCACGGGGGAAGGTGGCTGGCCGTCAGGCCAGACGGATGAGGGTGAATCCCAAGTCCCTCTATACATTAATAAAAAAGAATTCAAAAAAATACGCCTAAAAAACTTGCAGTGCGGCCGGATTTTTGGTATAATAAAATGGTATGATTTTCTGGCCCGCAGCCCGGAAGGAGGAACCTTATGAACCCCGCAGAAGATATTTGGAACAAGGTCCTGGAGTTGATGAAAAACGATATGACCACCACCACCATCAATACCTGGTTTGAGGACGCATCCGCCGTCGCCCTGGAGGGGGACAGCTTTGTGTTATGCTCCCCCACCTCCTTCAAACGGGATATTATCGTCTCCCGCTATGTGCCCGCCATCCAGAAGGCGCTGAAGGAGCTGTTTTCCGCCGACATTTCCGTCAACGTCCTCACCGAGGAGGAGCGCAAATCCTACGACTCCCCCCAGGACAAGCGCACGGATTTTCTGCCCGGCACGGAAGACTATACCTTTGAGCGCTTCGTGGTCGGCTCCTCCAACAAGTTCGCCCACGCGGCGGCCCGCGCCGTGGCGGACAATCCGGGAGGAAGCTATAACCCGCTGTTTATCTACGGCGAGTCCGGCCTGGGCAAGACCCACCTGCTCTACGCAATCGCCCACGCGGTCCATCAGGTCTCCCCCCGGCTGGTGGTGGTCTACGTCAAGGGCGAGACGTTCACCAATGAGCTGATTCAGGCCATCCGGGAGGGCAGCAACCAGGAGTTCCGGCAAAAATACCGGTACGCTGACGTGCTGCTCATGGACGACGTGCAGTTTGTCGCCGGGCGGGCCTCCACCCAGGAGGAGTTATTCCATACCTTCAATACGCTGTATGAGTCCAAAAAGCAAATCGTTTTTACCTCCGACCGTCCGCCCAAAGAAATGCTCCGGCTGGACGACCGGCTGAAAACACGCTTTGAATGGGGTCTGCTGGCGGATATCGTTCCGCCCGATTACGAGACCAGGGTTGCAATTATCAAGAATAAGTCGATCCGTATGGGCATGGAGCTGCCGGACTATATTTTGCAGCTTATTGCCGAGAATATCACCGCAAATGTACGGCAGATCGAGGGCACGGTCAACAAGATCATGGCGTACCAGCAGCTGATTGGGGACGACGTGAATAAAGATACGATCGTCCGGGCCGTCAAAGATATGTTTAAAGAAAAGTCGGATATTGTGCCGACGGCAGAAGTCATTATTGACGAGGTGTGCAAATTCTACAATATCACGCCGGAGGTATTGAAGGGCCAGACCCGCTCCAAGGATGTGAATCTGGCCCGGCAGATCGCTATGTTTCAAATCCGCCGCATGACGAGTTTATCTTTGAAGGAGATCGGCAAGGAGTTCGACGGCCGCGACCATACGACGGTAATCAATTCGATCAAGCGTATCGAGGAAATGATGAAAAAAGACCCGGAAAAGGCGGAGATCATTAAGGATATTACGGCGAATATTAATAGCCGGTATGAATGAGGGCAGTGCTTGCTTCCCTCATCCGTCACCGCCTGCGGCGGCGCCCCGCAACGCGCAAAAATCCTTCCACACATCCACCGCATTTTGTGGATATGTGGAAATTCCCCTGTGGATAACCTGTGCGTTCTTTTCCTGTGTGTGGAAACCGTCCAAATCCGTCCACACCCGCTGTTTGCCCCCAAGCCCTTGTCCCTCTAAGCCGTTTCGGGGTTTTCCACATCCGTTTTCCCTACGGCCTACTATTACGAACTTATAATCCTCTCCTCTCTTCCTCAGAGAGCGAAAGAACTGGAGGTCTGTCCCATGAAATTCTCCTGCGAAAAAGCCCTGCTCACCTCCGCGGTCTCCACTGCCTCGCGGGCAGTGGCCGCGAAGAGCAGTATCCCAGCCATGGAAGGTATCCTGATCGAAGCCGGGGACCAGCTCAAGCTGACCGGTTACGACCTCTCCATCGGAATTCAATCCACAGTTCCGGCGGAAATTGTGGAGAAAGGTTCCCTTGTCCTCTCCGCACGGCTCTTTGGCGACATCATCCGCAAAATGCCCGACGATATCGTTACCTTCACCACCAATGATATGATGGTCAATATCCGCTGCGGCCTGTCCGAGTTCAACATCCTGGGCATCAGCCCCGACGATTTCCCAGAGCTGCCCGCCGTGGACCAGCAGAACAGTTTTATTATCAAACAGTCCGTCCTGCGCTCCATGATCGCCCAGACCCTCTTTGCCGTCAGCGACAACGAGAGCCGCCCTGTCCACACCGGCTCCCTGTTTGAGGCGGACGACATCAGCCTGACCGTAGTCTCTGTGGACGGCTACCGGCTGGCCCTGCGCCGGGAATCCCTGGACGTGAAGCAGGGGGAAGAATTTTTCCAGTTTGTGGTCCCCGGCAGCGCTTTGTCCGAGGTGGAAAAAATCTGCTCCACCGAGGACCCGGTCACCGTCATCCAGGGCGCGCGCCACGTCCTGTTCCAGACGGACCAGACCCTGCTGGTCTGCCGCCGCCTGGAGGGCGAGTTCCTGAACTACCGCAACGCCATCCCCCGGAACAACAGCATCAAAATTGAGTGCGAGACCCGGAAAATGCTGCAATGTATCGAGCGCGTGTCCCTCATTATCAGCGAAAAGCTCAAAAGCCCCTTACGCTGTGTGTTCGGAGACGGTCAGGTGTCCATCACGACAAAAACCGGCATCGGAGACGCGGCGGACCAGTGCCCCATCGAGGGGGACGGCCAGGGGCTGGAGATCGGCTTCAATAACAAATACCTGATGGACGCGCTGAAAGCCGCCCCGGCGGATAAGCTGCGGCTGGAGTTCTCCAGCGGCGTCGCGCCCTGCGTGATCCTGCCCACGGAGGAAAACGACAGCTTTACCTATATGGTCCTGCCGGTGCGGCTGAAGGCAAACTAGGAAAGGCGATTGCAAAATGGAATCTCATAACGTTAAAATACAGACGGAGTTCATAAAACTCCAGGATTTGTTAAAATTCGCCGGAGCCGTGGAGACGGGCGGCGACGCAAAGCGCATCATCCAGGAGGGCCGGGTGCGCGTCAACGGGGAGGCCTGCACCATGCGGGGCAAAAAAATGCGTCCCGGCGACCGGGCCTGCATCGACGCGGAGACGGAGCTTGTGGTCACATGATCTGCCATTCCCTGAAGCTGGAGCATTTTCGCAATTATGTTGATCTGGAAGTGGAGTTCGACCCGCGGGTAAATTTGATCTACGGCGACAACGCCCAGGGAAAGACAAACCTGCTGGAGGCGGCGGCGTATCTGTCCGCGGCCCGGTCCCACCGCACCCGGTTCGACCGGGAGCTTATCATGCTGGGGGAGCCGGAGAGCGTGATCGAGGCGGGGGTCTTTTCCCGGAACCGGGAATTTATCCTGAAAGCCCAGCTGACCCGCGGCCGGAGCCGGAGGCTGTCCTCCAACGGGGTGAAGCTGAAAACCGCCGGAGAGCTGGCGGGGATTTTAACTACGGTGCTGTTCTGCCCGGAGGACCTGTATCTCATCCGGGAGGGCGGCGCGGCCCGGCGGCGGTTTCTGGACGGCGCGATCTGCCAGCTCCGGCCCCGGTACGCCCAGGCCCTGGCGGAATACAACCGGCTGTATGAGCACAAAGTACGCATTCTGCGGGACTGGCCGGAAAATCCCTCCCTGCTGGAGACTTTGGACGATTTTAACCTGCGCCTGTGCCAGACCGGCGCTCTGGTGATACACTACCGCGCCCACTTCATCAAGCGCCTGCGGGAGGAGGCCCCGGCCATTCACCAGGATTTCTCCGGGGGCCGGGAGGTGCTGGAGCTGCAATACCAGACCGTCTCCACGGTCCAGGACAGCTTTGCATCCCCACAAAAGATTTTCGGGTGGCTGCTGGAGCATCAGGAGAGCCACCGGCGGGCGGAGCTGGACAGCCGGCAGTGTCTGACCGGACCCCATAAGGACGACGTGCTGGTGCTGCTGGACGGACAGAGCGCGAAAACCTACGGGTCCCAGGGGCAGACCCGGACGGCGGCGCTGTCTTTGAAGCTGGCCCAGCGGGAGATATTCTTTCAGGAGACGGGGGAATATCCGGTGCTGCTTTTGGACGACGTTTTGTCTGAATTGGACCCGAAACGGCAATCCTTTGTATTGAACCGCATCAAAGGGGGTCAGATTTTGATCACCTGCTGTGAGGAGGATAAATTGGAGGGCCTGGAGGGCGGCAGGACGTTCCATGTCCAGGGGGGGAGGCTGATTTAATGTATTTGCATCTGGGCCAGTCCGTGGTGATACCCCAGGGGGAGATTTTGGGGATTTTCGATCTGGACAACGCCAGCTGGGCCTATCGGACGCGGGAATTCCTGGACCGCGCGCAGCAGGAGGGCCGGGTGGTGCCGGTGAGCGAGGATCTGCCCCGGTCGTTCGTGCTGGCCCGGCGGGAGGGCCGGGAGACGATGATCTATTTGTGCCAGTGGTCCGCCGCCGCGCTGGTGAGGCGGGCGGTGCCATAGGGGGAAGGCCCCAAAAACATACATCAAAAAATTCAAAAGGAGGCCCAATTTATGGAACCAATCGAATATTTATGGAAGGACCGCAAGCGTCATTTCGGCCTGCCGCTCTCCTTCACCCGCTACAGCCTGAGTGAGGACCGGCTGTTCTGTGAGACGGGCTTTCTGAACATCAAGGCCGACGAGGTCCTGCTCTACCGGGTCCGGGACCTGGAGCTGACCATCTCTCTGGGCCAGCGTATCTTCGGAGTGGGCACGGTCTGCGTCCACTCCTCCGACCAGAGCATTCCCCATCTGGACCTGAAAAATGTAAAACACCCCAGAGAGGTCAAAGAGCTTATCCACCAAAAGGTGGAAAAAGCCAAAAACGACCGGCGCATGAAATCCATGGAGGTCATGAGCAATACCGGGTCAGTCTCCCACGAGGGGGATTTTGACGATATGGACCACTTTGACGACGACACATTAGACTGAGAGGTAGACTATGGCAGAAGAACTGAACACCACCAAAACTGACCACGAGTACGGCGGCTCCGAAATTCAGGTGCTGGAAGGCCTGGAGGCGGTGCGCAAGCGCCCTGGTATGTACATCGGCTCCACCTCGGAATCCGGCCTGCATCACCTGGTCTACGAAATTGTGGACAACTCCATCGACGAGGCCCTGGCGGGCTACTGTACGGATATCTCCGTAATCATCAACCCCGGCAATACCATTACCGTTGTGGACAACGGCCGGGGCATCCCCGTGGACATCCAGCCCCAGACCGGCAAGCCCGCGCTGGAGGTGGTCTTTACGATTTTACACGCCGGCGGAAAGTTCGGCGGCGGCGGATATAAGGTCTCCGGCGGACTCCACGGTGTGGGCGCGTCTGTGGTGAACGCCCTGAGCGAATGGCTTGAGGTCCAGGTCCATAAGGACGGACAGGTCTACGAGATGAAATTTTCCCGGGGAAAAATCACCCAGGAAATGAAGGTCGTAGGCCGCACGGACCACAACGGGACCACCGTCAGCTTCAAGCCGGACCCGGAGATGTTCGACACCCTGGTTTACAGCTATGATACTCTCCACACCCGGATGCGGGAGGAGGCGTTCCTGAACGCGGGCCTGCGTATCCAGACGGTGGACCTGCGCCCAGGCCAGGAGCAGGAGGACGATATGTGCTATGAGGGGGGCATCCGGGAATTTGTCTCCTTCATCAACAAGAATAAAACCCCCGTCCATGAGGACGTCATCTATATGTCCGGCAGCAGGGAGGATTCCATGGCGGAAATCGCCATGCAGTACAACGACGGCTTTCAGGAGGTCATGGTGTCCTTTGCCAACAACGTCCATACCCCGGAGGGCGGTATGCACGAGGAGGGGTTCCGGCGGGCGCTGACCAACGCGCTGAACGCCTACGGCAGAAAAATAAAGCTCCTGAAGGACGACGACAAGGTCTCCGGCGACGACTGCCGGGAGGGTCTGACTGTCGTGATTTCCGTAAAACTCACCGACGCTCAGTTCGAGGGCCAGACCAAGGCCAAGCTGGGCAACAGCGAGATCCGGACGCTGGTAAACAGCGTGGTGTCCGAAAAGCTGGAAATTTATCTGGAAGAAAACCCGGCTGTGGGCCGGGCCGTTCTGGAGAAGGCCATGATGGCCTCCCGCGCCAGAGAGGCCGCCCGGCGGGCACGGGAAAATATCCGGCGGAAAACCGCCCTGGAGGGCGCGACCCTGCCCGGCAAGCTGGCGGACTGCTACGAGCGGGACCCGGCTTTGACAGAACTGTATATCGTCGAGGGCGACTCCGCAGGCGGTTCCGCCAAGCAGGGCCGGGACTCCCGGTATCAGGCGATCCTGCCGCTGTGGGGGAAGATGCTCAATGTGGAAAAGGCGCGGGCGGATAAAGTGTATGGCAACGATAAGCTCACCCCGGTGATTACCGCCCTGGGAGCCGGGCTGGGAGAGGACTTCGACAAGGACCGGCTGCGGTATCACAAGGTTGTGATTATGGCGGATGCCGACGTGGACGGCGCGCATATCCGCACCCTTCTGCTGACCTTCTTTTTCCGGTTCATGCGGCCTTTGATTGACCAGGGGTATGTGTATGCTGCGGTGCCGCCGCTGTATAAGCTGACCCGCGGCAAGACCACGCGGGTGGCGTTCACAGACCAGGAGCGGGATGCGATTTCTGCGGAAATGCGGGGAGGCAGCGCCAATGTGAAGGTGGAGATCAGCCGCTTCAAGGGCTTGGGCGAGATGAACCCGGAGGAGCTGTGGGACACCACCATGAATCCGGAGACCCGGACGCTGAAACGGATCACGATGGCGGACGCGGTCCGGGCGGACGAGATATTTACCCTGCTGATGGGGGAAAAAGTGGAACCCCGCCGGGAGTATATTGAACAGAACGCGGAAAAAGCGATGAACTTGGATTATTGAGGGGGGGATTCACCCTCATCCGTCACCGCCTGCGGCGGCGCCACCTTCCCCCATTAGGGGGAAGGCTTCGGACACTGGCACTCACTAGACTGCACAGTAGTCTCGATAGGCGCTGTGATAAGCCTTCCCCCCTGGCGGGGGAAGGTGGCTGGCCGAAGGCCAGACGGATGAGGGGGAAAAACCTCCCCCCTGCTTCCACAAAAACCAACAAAATGTTGAAAAGATTGCGATCGTTCAGATACGAGACATTTAAGGAGACAACATATGGCTAAACGACCTGACGAGGAAAGGGACATTTCCTTTCCCAATCAAAAGATCGTCAACATCAATCTGGAACACGAGATGGAGGAAGCGTACATCGAATACGCGATGTCCGTCATTGTCGGCCGCGCCCTGCCGGACGTCCGGGACGGCCTGAAGCCGGTCCACCGCCGCATTCTCTACACCATGTACGAAAGCGGCCTGACCAGCGATAAGCCCTTTAAAAAATCCGCCACCTGCGTGGGCGACGTGCTGGGTAAGTACCACCCCCACGGCGACCAGTCCGTCTATGACGCGCTGGTCCGCCTGGGCCAGGACTTCTCCATGCGCTACTGCTTGGTGGACGGCCACGGCAACTTCGGCTCCGTGGACGGCGACCCCCCTGCCGCCTACCGTTACACCGAGGCCCGTATGTCCAAGCTTTCCAACGAAATTCTCCGGGACATCGAGAAGGAGACGGTGGACTGGGACCCCAACTTCGACGAGAGCCGGAAAGAACCGCGGGTACTCCCCTCCCGGTTCCCGAACCTGCTGGTGAACGGCTCCAGCGGCATTGCCGTGGGTATGACCACCAATATCCCGCCCCACAACCTGCGGGAGGTCATCAACGCGGTCATCTGCGTGCTGGACGACCCGGAGGCCGGGCTGGAGGACCTGATGGAGCATGTCAAGGGTCCGGACTTCCCCACGCGGGGGATTATCATGGGCCGGAGCGGCATCCGGGCGGCCTACGCCACCGGCAAGGGCCACATCCGGGTCCGGGCCAGGACGGAAATGGAGGAGTTCGGCAATGGCCGCACGCGGGTCATTGTCACCGAGCTGCCCTACCAGGTGAATAAATCCCGGCTGGTGGAGAACATCGCCGACCAGGTGAAGGACAAGCGGTTAGAAGGCATTTCCGGCCTGCGGGACGAGTCCGACGGCAAGAAGGGGATGCGCATCGTCATTGAGCTGAAGAAAGACGCAAACCCCCAGGTGGTGCTGAACCGTCTGTTTGCCCAGACCCAAATGCAGACCACGTTTGCGGTGGTAATGCTGGCGCTGGTGAACAACCAGAAGCAGCCCAAGACCCTGACCCTGCGGGAGATTTTGGACGAATACATCGCTTTCCAGGAGCAGATCATCACCCGCCGGACCATCTTTGACCGGCGGAAAGCCCAGGAGCGGGCACATCTGATCGAAGGTCTGCTCATTGCCCAGGACAACATTGACGAGGTCATCCGGATCATCCGTTCCAGCTACGACGACGCGAAAGACCGGCTGATGGAGCGGTTCCAGCTGGACGACGTGCAGGCCCAGGCGATTTGTGACATGCGGCTCATTGCGCTCCAGGGGCTGAACCGGGAGAAGCTGGAGGCGGAGTATGCCGAGCTGGAAAAGAAGATTGCCTATTTCAACCAGCTCTTGTCCGATGAAAAGATGCTCCGGGGGGTGCTGAAAACCGAGCTGGAGGAGATCCGGGACAAGTACGGCGACGACCGTAAGACAGAGATCGGCTTTGCCGAGGACGACATCGACATTGAAGACTTGATTGAAGAACAGCAGTGTGTCTTTACCCTCACCCAGGCGGGGTACATCAAGCGGACCTCCGCCAGCGAGTACACCGCCCAGTCCAAGGGCGGACAGGGCCGCAAGGGCATCACCACCCGGGACGAGGATTATGTGTCGGATGTGTTCACCGCGTCTACCCACGATTATCTGTTCTTCTTCACCAACACCGGCCGGGTCTATCGGAAGAAGGGCTATCAGATACCGGAGTCCGGCAAGGCGGCCAAGGGGACCAATATTGTCAACGTGCTTCCGGTGGAGCAGGGAGAGAAAATTCAGACGATCATTCACACAAGAGCGCTGGACAATCCGGATTTGTTCCTGATGATGATTACCCGCAACGGCACGGTGAAGCGTCTGCCAGTGGCGGCGCTGAAGAATATCCGGAATGTGGGGATACGGGCCCTGCGGCTGGACGAGGGCGACGAGCTGATTTCCGTGCGGGAGACGGACGGGCACCAGAACATTCTGATTGCCACGCGGGAAGGCATGGCAGTCTGCTTTGACGAGAACGACGTGCGCCCCATGGGCCGGGACGCGGTAGGCGTGCGCGGGATACGGCTCCGGGAGGGCGATTACGTGGTAGGCGCGGCGCGGGCTGTGCCTGGCAAGTGCGTGCTGACGATTACGGAGAAGGGCTACGGCAAGCGGACTGCTGTGGAAGAGTACCGGGTGACGAACCGGGGCGGTCTGGGCATCAAGAACTATATGATTACGGAAAAGACCGGGGAGATTGTCGGGGTGAAGGTAGTGGACGGTTCGGAGGACCTGCTGCTGGTGACCCAGGCGGGGATTCTGATCCGCACCCATGTGGACAGTATCCGGACAGCCGGGCGGTCTACCCAGGGCGTGATTGTGATGCGGTTTAAAGAAGAGGGCGACAAGGTGATCTCGCTGGCCCTGGCGGAGCGGGAGAATGAGGAAGAAGCGGTGAGTGAGACTGCGGAGTAAACTTTCGGTTTTTTCACCCTCATCCGTCACGGCTTCGCCGTGCCTCCCTACCCCCTCTGTCTCGCTGCGCTCGACATCTCCCCCTGACAGGGGGAGTCGGCCTTCCCCCGTGAGGGGGAAGGCTTCGAACACTGGCACTCACTAGACTGTGGAGTAGTATCGATAGGCGCAGCGAAAAGCCTTCCCCCCTGGCGGGGGAAGGTGGCTGGCCGCAGGCCAGACGGATGAGGGGGGGAAGGGAGAAGTCCGCAGAGCAGTAGCGGCCTGTGGCCGCGGGGAAGTGCAGGGGAGAACTTCGGCTTCACACCCTCATCCGTCACGGCTCCGCCGTGCCACCTTCCCCCGTTAGGGGGAAGGCTTCGAACACTGGCACTCACTAGACTGCACAGTAGTCTCGATAGGCGCACCGATAAGCCTTCCCCCCTGGCGGGGGAAGGTGGCGCCGCCGCAGGCGGTGACGGATGAGGGGGGGAAGGGGAAGCAGTCCCAAAAAGCAAGAGCGTACCGCTAATACGGTACGCTCTTAATCTTTAAATTCAAACAGCTTGCAGAGTGGAATGTTGAGGGCGTTTGCAATATCAATTAAAGTATCTAAGCTGCAAGAACTAACGCCTGATTCTATTCTTTGCATATAATTTGTACTGATTCCATCTTCTCCACATCTGGCCGCCAGTTGTTCTTGTGTGAACTGCATTTTTTTGCGGTAGTGCAGAATATTCAGCCCTATCAGCATCCATTCCTCCCAATGGCGTTTATCCATATGCTCACCCCAAGTTATTGTATCGAAAAAGAGAAGGATGATTAACAAATAATATTGCAGGAAAACCAAACAAACTGTTTGTTTTTCGAGCTTATATGTAGTATAATACTTCTTGAGGAGTGGTATTATGAATCAACTGCTTTTAATGCTTGAAATAATAGGTGCTGTTGTGGTAATATATTTCCTAACCCCAATCATTATTGCACTCTTTCTCGGAGCCTTCTGTCCTCTCTACCAAATCGTGGAAAAAATCTACAACTGCATGGCCGGCCTCCTCTACCCCTGGAGATGGTATAAACAGAATCAGAAAAGGAACGAACCTATGAAAACAGTCATCATCTATACAGACGGAGCCTGCTCCGGCAACCCTGGTCCCGGCGGCTGGGGCGCCATCCTCATGTACGGCGATTATAAAAAAGAACTCTCCGGCGGAGAGGCCCAGACTACCAATAACCGTATGGAGCTCACCGGAGTCATTTCCGCCCTGGAGGCCCTGAAGCAGCCTTGTATCGTGGAACTGTATTCCGACAGCAAATACGTCATAGACGCGCTGTCAAAGGGCTGGGCGAAGGGCTGGAGGGCGCGGAATTGGGTCAAGCCGGATAAGAAGCCCGCATTGAACCCGGATTTATGGGCGCGCCTCCTGGAGCTGTACGAATACCACACCGTCAACCTGCACTGGGTCAAGGGCCACGCCAGCAACCCGTATAATAACCGCTGTGACGAGCTGGCGGTAGCGGAGAGCCAAAAGTACCGTTAAAACGCCCCACCTCCCCCCTTATTTCCCCCTTATGGGGGAGGGGGAAAACCCCCGCAAAAAAATTTCCCAAACCCCCTTGACATTCCCCAAAAATATGCTATAATTCATACTGTTGTTGCGAGTGTAGCTCATCTGGTAGAGCGCCACCTTGCCAAGGTGGAGGTAGCGAGTTCGAGCCTCGTCACTCGCTCCAGAGCAAAGGACGTTCCAAAACGGAGCGTCCTTTCTCTTTTGCGAAAAAGTGCGAAAAAAGCGTAAAAAATGGGGAACGGCTCTCACCGCTCCCCATAAAATTATCCCTTCAAGGACTCCGCCCAGGCCGCGTACTTCGCAACCTTCGCGTCACAGTCCTCTTTGTTGGCTCCGTTAGCCAGGATGTACACCTTGACCTTCGGCTCCGTGCCGGAGGGCCGCACAATCAGGCTGGTGCCGTCGGACATCTCGTACCGCAGGACGTTGGAGCCGGTCAGCTCCATGGTGGTCTTGTCCCCGGTGGCCACCGTCACCACGCTGCCGTCCTTCTAATCCTTCTGCTGGGCCACCGCCACCCCGGCGATCTCCACCGGAGGCTTCTCCCGCAGGCCGGCCATCAGGTCCGCCATCTTCTTCAGGCCGTCCAGACCGGGCATGACCAGATTCATGGTCCGCTCACCGTAGCAGCCGTACTTCTCATACAGCGCCATCAGCGCGTCGTACAGCGTCATATTCTGGCCCGCGTACCAGGCCGCCATCTCACTGAGGGCCACAGAAGCGGTCACCGCGTCCTTGTCCCGGACGAAGCTGCCCAGCATGTAGCCGTAGGACTCCTCATAGGACATAATGACATTGCCCTCGCCGCTGCCCTCCAGCTGGTCCTTCTTCTGGGCCAGGAACTTGAAGCCGGTGAACGTGTCAAAGCACTGCAGGCCGTTGACCTCGGCCACCTTCCGGGCCATCTCCGTGGTCACGATGGTCTTGAGGGCCACAGGATTCTGCGGCAGTTTTCCCGTGCGCTTCATGGCCCCGATCAGATAGTCCAGCAGCAGCACGCCGGTCTGGTTGCCGGTGAGGACCTTGAACTCCCCATTGCCGGTGTTGACCATGATGCCCACCCGGTCCGCGTCGGGGTCGGAGCCGAGAATAAAGTCCGCGCCCTCTTTTTTGGCGATCTCCACCGCCAGCGCAAAGCCCTCCGGATTTTCCGGGTTGGGGGAGGCCACAGTGGGGAAATTGCCGTCAATGACCATCTGCTCCGGGACGCAGATCACATGCTTCATGCCCAGACGCTTGAGGGCTTCGGGAATGAGCTTGTGGCCGGTGCCGTGGAAGGGCGTGTAAACCATCTTGAAGGTATCCGCGACCTTTTCCACCGCCTCTTTATCGTTGACCTGCGCCATCGCGTTGGCCAGGAACTTTTCGTCGGTCTCCTCCCCCATCATGGTGATGGGCGCGGGGCTTGCGCAGTCCAGCTTTGCGCCGGTCAGCACATCCAGCTCCTGCATGATTTTGGCGACCTCGTCGGCGTGCTTGGGGGGAAGCTGCGCGCCGTCCTCCCAGTAGACCTTGTAGCCGTTGTACTCCTTGGGGTTATGGCTGGCGGTGATGTTGATACCGGCGATGCAGCCGTACTCCCGGATGGCAAAGGAAAGCTCCGGGGTGGGGCGCAGGGCGTCGAACAGCCGCACGGGAATGCCGTTGCAGGACATCACCTTCGCGGCCTCCTGGGCAAAGACTTCCGAGTTATTGCGGCAGTCGTAGCACACGGCCACGCCCCGCTGGACCGCCTCCGGGCCTTCCGCCAGGATGACCTGGGCAAAGGCCTGGGTGGCATGGCGGACGGTGTACACATTCATGCGGTACAGACCCATGCCCATGGTGCCCCGGAGACCGGCGGTACCGAACGAGAGCTGCTCAAAGAAGCGGGACTCGATTTCTTTTTCGTCGTTCTGGATGGCGGTCAGCTCGGCCTTCTCCTCCTGGGAGAGCACGGCGCTGTCCAGCCAGCTTTGGTAAGTATCACGATAGGACATTTGAAACGACCTCCTGTTAAAAAATAGAACTGGCTATATTGTAGCATAAACGCTGAAATATTTCCAGAGGTTTTTCCAAAAATCACAGAGGGGGTTTTTGAGAGGGGGAGACTGCTTTCTTCGTCTCCCCCTCATCCGTCTGGCCTGCGGCCATCCACCTTCCCCCGCCAGGGGGGAAGGCTTATCGGTGCG
>CAJTOE010000029.1 GCA_910577805.1 uncultured Oscillospiraceae bacterium
AACGCGATATCCGCCATAAAACAGCTTCTTTTATGCGATCCTTGCAACATTGCCCTGATAAGGTCTCCGCTTTCTTTCAACATAGCCAGATTTCCTATGTTCTAATTCGGGAGTAATAGTTGCAAATGCGTTTTCGTCTGTGCCAGGTTGTGTATAACGATCAAAAAGTTCTTCGCTTTTTTGCTTCAAATCTTCGCTTTTCCGAAGCATCTGCTCAAGGCTGTTCTCCATTTTTTCGATTTTATCAAAGTCAAGCATAATAATTTCTCCTTTCATTTTTTTGTGAAGTCATTTACTCTGCACATCCCAGTTGCTTTAAAAACTGATATTTGTTTATCAAAAAACGGTTGCCTGAATATATCCCCGGAACTTTGCCTTGCTTAATCAGCAAACGAATTGTCCATTCAGACAAAAATCCGGGAGGTAATTGCTTTACCAACTTTCGTGTGGTTACAAACTCCAGTTTTTCATCCATCAGCTATCTTCTCCTTCCTTTTTATATAGTTGGGTTTCGGCTTAAAGTTGCATGTTTCCATACACCTTGCCATTTAGCGGATTTTATAATTTTTACTTTCAATTTTAAATGTAATGTAAATTTCTTTCTCTTCTGGCATTTATTATACACCATCATTGAATATCGCACAAGTGTTTTACACGGAAAAATATCGGAAAAAATTCGGAATTTCAATAAAAATAACAAAAAATCAAACAACAACAACCAGAAAAGTTAAGGATACATAGGCGCGGACGACGCGGAGATGAATATTATTTAGTTCTGAATTTCTACTGCAACATATATTGATTTATAATTTTTTATATAGTATAATATAATTTAGAGGTGAATTTATGGGGTCAAAATATTTACGAATTTTGCGTCAGATTGTTCTTGATAATCGACTGACAAATGTAGAAACAAAGATTTTTTTCTACCTGATTGGGGAAAGCCGAACAGCGACCATGCTTGCTGAGGAACTAGGTATTGCCCAACCAACTGCGTCCAAAGCCGCTGTTAGGCTACAAAAGCTGAGCTTATTAAAAGAGGACCGCACCGAGGGCCGCAATAAATTTCTGACGGCAAATCTTGACAATCTTCTAAAAGCTGAGAGGGGGTGGTAATGTGGCAAACCTTCAAGCGCGTCGCAATAAAGATGGAAAGTTAATTTCATATTCTGTGCGTGTCCATCGGGGGCGTGGGCCAGATGGGAAGCAGCTCAAACCTTGGACAGCTACCTTTGAAGTGTCTCCCACATGGACAGAAAAGAGCGCAAGAAAAAAGGCCGAGGCTTTCGCCGCGACCTTTGAGAAGGAATGTAAAGAGGGTGTCACATCAGACAACCGCCAAACATTCCAGAGTTATTGTAATTATGTATTAGAATTGAAAGAATCCAGGGGAGCAAAACACAGTACCATTGTGAGATACCGGGAATTGACTTCCAGAATTTACCCGGCCATTGGTCATATTAAGCTGAAAGACCTTCGGGCCGATCACCTTAATTCTCTATACACAGCTCTGGGGAAGGAGGGGAGCGGGACAGGCAGCGCCCACGCCACGGCAAAGGTTGATTTTGTCCCGCTTCTAAAGGAAAAGGCCCTCACAAGAGCCAGTATAGCCGATTCTACGGGCGTTTCCCTCCGGTCGGTATATGACGCCGTGAAGGGAAAGCCGGTCAGCGTGGAGGCCGCAAAGGCCATTTCTGAGGCCCTGGGATGCAGCCTGGACAAGACCTTCACAATAGAGAAAAACACCCGTACCTTGTCCGCAAAAACAGTTGTGGAACATCATCGCCTTATTTCCACTGTGCTAGATCAGGCTGAAAAAGAGGGGCTTGTACCCTTCAACGCAGCCAGCAAGGCCACCCTGCCCAAAGTCCAGAAAAAAGAAGTCAACTACTTCCAGCCTGAACAAGTAGCCGCTATCCGGACGGCGCTGGAGCAAGAGCCCATCAAATGGAAAACACTGGTTCACCTGTTGCTTATCACTGGAGCCCGCCGTGGGGAAGTCCTGGGACTGAAATGGGACAAGGTGGACTTTGACGGGAATAAAATCCATATCTGCAATAATGTCCTGTACAGCGCGGACCGTGGGATTTATGAGGATACGCCAAAGACTGCTACCTCTGATCGCTATATCTCCTTACCAGCTGAGACTATGCAGCTTTTACGTCAATACAAAGCATGGCAGAGCGGGGAACGGTTACGGGTTGGAGAGTATTACCAGGACCAGGGCTTTGTGTTTACTCAGGACAACGGAAAGCCAATGCACCCAGACAGCGTAACGGACTGGCTGAGTAAGTTTAGCAAACGTCACGATCTCCCCCACATCAATCCCCACGCATTTCGCCATACAATGGCCTCTATGCTCTACTTCAACGGGGTGGACAGTGTATCCATATCAAAGCGCTTGGGTCATGCACAGGTCAGTACAACGGCGAATATATACGCCCATGTTATGGAGGAAGCGGACCAGAGGAACGCTGATATACTCGCCAACGTATTCTTGAAGCATGGTTGAATTTTTAGGGCAAGTTGAATTAAAGTTGAATTATTTGAATTGGGCAAAAATGTAAGTTTGCCGAAAAATAATAAAAACAGCCGCTTTCTTGTTGAAAACGGCTGTTTTTCTGGTTGCGGGGACAGGACTTGAACCTGCAACCTCCGGGTTATGAGCCCGACGAGCTACCAATTGCTCTACCCCGCGATATGGTGCCGGAGACCGGGATCGAACCGGCACGGGATCACTCCCACGGGATTTTAAGTCCCGGGCGTCTGCCAATTCCGCCACTCCGGCTGATTATAGGTGGCTTCCGGTCTGTACTGACTTTGTTATCTTACCACAAACTTACTCTCTTGTCAACATATAAAATGAGATACAGCGAAAAATTCTTTGCGTTATAAGAACGCCCCCAGATTTCACAGAAATCTGGGGGCATTTTCTCACTCCTCGTCCAGCTTCAAAACCGCCATAAACGCCTCGCTGGGCAGCTGGACCGTACCCAAGGTGCGCATCTTCTTCTTCCCTTCCTTCTGCTTCTCCAGCAGCTTCTTTTTGCGGGTGATATCGCCGCCGTAGCACTTGGCCAGCACGTCCTTCCGCATAGCCTTTACGGTCTCACGGGCGATTATTTTCCCGCCGATTGCCGCCTGCACCGGCACCTCAAAGAGCTGACGGGGGATGTTCTCCTTCAGCTTTTCGCAAATCCGCCTGGCACGTCCGTAGGCCTTCTCCCGGTGGGCGATGAAGGACAGCGCGTCCACCTGGTCCCCGTTGAGCAGTAAATCTACTTTAACCAATTCGCTGGGCTGGTAGGACTCCAGCTCGTAGTCCAGACTGGCATAGCCCTTGGTCCGGGCCTTCAGCGCGTCGAAGAAATCATAAATAATTTCCCCGATGGGCATCGAATAATGCAGCTCCACCAGGTTGGTGTCCAAATACTGCATGTCCCTAAAAACTCCCCGCCGTTCCTGGCACATGGGCATGATATTACCCACATAGTCCGGCGGCGCAATGATCGACACCTTGGCGTAAGGCTCACGGGCCTCCATGATTGCGCCGGGGTCCGGGTAGTTGTGGGGGTTGTCCACCCGGACCACACTACCGTCTGTCTTTGTGACTTCATAAATTACAGAGGGTAGTGTAGTCACCAGGTCCAAATCAAATTCCCGCTCCAGACGCTCCTGGATAATTTCCATATGGAGCATCCCCAAAAAGCCGCACCGGAACCCGAAGCCCAGTGCAATCGACGACTCCGGCTCGAAGGACAGGGAGGCGTCATTGAGCCGCAGCTTTTCCAGCGCGTCCCGCAGGTCGGGGTACTTGGAGCCGTCCTCGGTATAGATACCGCAGTAGACCATGGCCTGGGCGGGCCGGTAGCCGGGCAGGGCCTCCGCCGCCGCGACCTCTGTTCCAGTGATGGTGTCGCCCACCCGCGTGTCCTGGACATTCTTGATTGACGCGGTGAACCAGCCCACTTCCCCGGCGGTAAGCTCTGGGCAGGACTCCATCCCCAGAGGCTTCAGGTAGCCGCAGTCCAGCACCTGGTACTGTGCCCCGGAGGCCATCATTTTTACCCCCATGCCCTTTTTCAGCGTCCCTTCCATCACGCGGAAGTAGACAATGACCCCCAGATAAGGGTCGTACTGGCTGTCGAAAATCAGGGCCTTCAGGGGGGCGCTGCTGTCGCCGGTGGGGGCGGGGACATTTTGCACGATGGCCTCCAGCACAGCGGGGATGTTCACCCCCTGCTTCGCGGAAATTTCCGGCGCGTCCAAGGCGGGCAGCGCCAGAACGTTTTCAATCTCTTCTTTGACACGCTGAGGGTCGGCGGCGGGAAGGTCGATCTTATTGAGTACCGGGAGTATCTCCAAATCGTGTTCCATCGCCAGGTAGGTATTGGCCAGGGTCTGGGCCTCGATGCCCTGGGACGCATCCACAATCAGCACCGCTCCCTCGCAGGCGGCCAGAGAACGGGAAACCTCATAGTTGAAGTCCACGTGACCGGGGGTGTCGATCAAATTCAGGGCGTAGCGCTCCCCGTCGGGGGCGGTGTAGTCCAGCCGGACCGCGCGGGCTTTGATGGTGATGCCCCGCTCCCGCTCCAAATCCATATTGTCCAGAAGCTGGCTCTCCATCTGGCGCTGCTCCACCGCCCCGCACAGCTCAATGAGCCGGTCGGACAGGGTGGATTTGCCGTGGTCGATGTGGGCAATGATGCTGAAATTTCGGATTTTACTTTGATCGGTCATAGATAAAACCTCTTTTTTCTAAGAAGATGGGGGAAAACGCAAACAAGCCTCAACGCATAGCGCTGATTTTGGCGCTCTCCTCCGGGGAAAACAGATATTCGTCTTGATACCTGGCCCGCAGCTCTGGCAGGGGCGTGCCCTCCAGGGCGGTGCGCATGTCCTGCTGGAGCAGGGCAATGACCCGGCAGAAGGTAGGAGTGCTGTAGATCTCGCCGTCCCGGCGGTCCAGCTCAGAGGGCCGGTAGCCCCCGGTCGGATTGCTGTAAACGGATTCAAAAAAGTCGATCATGGTGTCGATGTCGCCGTAGATCACTTCCTCTACCGACTGCCAGTAGAGAGAATGCACATCTTTTGTTGCGGCTCCCTCCATCAGTCCGGCCAGGTTGGAAAGAAAAACATCATAGGAGTGCGACTCCCACCGGTCAAAATGCCGCTCATAAAATTTCTCACTCTCCGGGTCCTCGTTCAGCTCGCTGTCGTCCCCGGTCATGATCTCCAGAGCGGAGGCGGAAAAGCTCTTTTGGAACCGGGAAAATTCCTCAATCCCGCAGTTCCCCTCCAGAAAATCCCACAGAATATCGATGGCGATCCCCAGAATCTCCGGGGCAGGTTCCTCCGGGGCCATGTGCTGGTAGGAGTTCCACCAGCGGGTAAAAATCAGCGTCTGGGCCAGGAGCTGGACCTCAAAGGGCTGACCGGCGAAGCTGGTTTCTGCCAGATCGCTCAATTCATAGACAAATTTCTTTTTATACTCCACGACCAAAGACGGATAATCCACGTCATAAATGGGCTTCATAGTCTCTATTTCTCCTTTCGGCCTATTTCTCCTTTCGGCCTATTTCTCCTTTCGGCTGTCATAGATGCGGTTGACCCGCTCCCCGGTGGTGTGAATCACCTGGTACAGCGACTGGTACAGCACCGGGTAATTTTGGGTCAGGGCCTCGTGGCTCATCTCCGGCAGAGGTCCCTTCTCCTTCATATGCACAGCCAGCGCGTCGGCCAGCTCCGCCTGACTGCACTTCATGTCCGCGTCGGCCAGCCCCGTCTGGAACTGCCGGGGGGGCATGGAAAAGAAATCCGGGTTGTTGGCGGGGTTGATCTGATAAAACTGGCGGTAGACCTGGTACAGGGCGGTGGACAGATAGTCGGACGCGGCCCGGATGGCACCCCGGCTGCCGCTCTTGCCCAGCAAGTCAAAGAGCAGCGCGACGGAATTGACCAGCAGCTTTTTGGACAGCATCGCCAGCACCGACCCTTTCAGGGAGTTGTCCTTTTCGCTGCTGATGTCGTAAAGCTCCTCCGGCTCGATGATGGTGGTACCGTCCCGGCTGAGGGTGCGGCCCAGCAGAAAGTCTGCGGACACACCGTAGTAGTCGCAGGCTCTCCCCACAAAGGCCAGGCCCGGTTCCCGGATACCGTTTTCGTAGTGACTGAGCAAGGCCTGGGAAATGCCCAGTGCGGACGCCGCCTTGCGCTGGCTGACTCCCTTCTCCTGCCGCAGCAGGGACAGGGTCCTGGAAAATTCAGGGCTCAATTTCTTCTCTCCTCTCAGACGCTGCAAAATACGTCTGGTATAGTATAAACGATGCAATACCGCTCGTAAAGAGTAAATTTCCGATTTCCCCAAAAAATTCTCTGGTATTTTTTCGGCGGCACTGGGAAAACTACCAAAAAATTTCTCGTACCTCTTGCAATTTTCGGCGGAAAATGTTACCATTACAAATGCGAATACTTCATGGAAGGGAAGGATGCAGCCATGTTCAAACAGCTCATCGACATTTTGAAGAAGAACCCCAAAAAAATCGTCTTTACCGAAGGCAGTGACCCCCGTATTTTGGAGGCCTCCGCCCGCCTGCTGTCCGGTACGTTCCTCACCCCCATCCTCATCGGCAAGGAAGAGGAGATCCGCTCCGCCGCGGAGGAGATCGGCTACAACATCCGGGGCGCGGAAATCTACGACCCGGAGCACTATGGCAAGATGGACGCCATGGTGGAGAAGATGGTGGAGCTGCGCAAGGGCAAAATGACGCCCGACGAGTGCCGCGAGGTGCTCAAGCGGGGGAACTATTTCGGTACCATGCTGGTGGCTATGGGTGAGGCCGACGCCCTGCTGGGCGGCGCGACCTACTCCACCGCCGACACCGTCCGTCCCGCCCTCCAGCTGGTCAAGACCAAGCCGGGCAACAAGATCGTCTCCTCCTGCTTCATCTTGGTGCGCCCCTACGCCACCGGCGGCAACATGGTGCTGGCCATGGGCGACTGCGCCATCAACATCAAGCCCACCGAGGACGAGCTGGTCGAAATCGCCACCGAGACCGCCAAGTGCGCCCAGATTTTCGGCGTGGAACCCAAGATCGCGTTCCTGAGCTACTCCACCTTCGGCTCCGGCAAGGGCGAGGACGTGGACAAGATGCGCAACGCCGCGGAAAAGACCAAGGCAGTCCTGCCCAACATCCCCGTGGAGGGCGAGCTGCAATTTGACGCTGCCGTGTCCCCCCGCGTGGCGAAAACCAAGTGCCCCCAGTCGGAGGTGGCCGGTTATGCCAACACCTTCATTTTCCCGGACATCAACGCGGGCAACATCGGTTACAAAATCGCCCAGCGTCTGGGTTCCTTCGACGCCTACGGACCCATCCTGCTGGGTCTGAACGCCCCCATCAACGACCTCAGCCGCGGCTGTAACGCCCAGGAGGTCTACTCCATGGCAATCGTCACCGCTGCTCTGGCCGGCGTGAAGGACTGATTTCTTTAAATTTCCGGATGGCTGTATGCCATCCGGAAATTTTTTTACCTCAATTCTTCGACTCAATTCCTCGACTCAATTTTTTGCCTCAAAATTTTTTTGCTCAAGGTGTCCCCAAACGCCCCCCTGCTTCGTTATAGTGTGTAGAGAGAGCTGTCCTGGGGGGGCACCCTCATTCTGTGAAATGGCCCGCCCAGGGGGTCGGGCCCCACAGGCCACTCTGCACATCACATCTCTCACCATATTGACCACTGATAATATGCCATTTTCTGAAATTCCTTATCAGCATATTTCAGCAAAAAACTAGCGATAAAAATTCAAAAAATTGGAAGGAGCGTATAAACCATGGGCAGACATCTTGTATTATCTGAGGTAACCAGCAATTACACCGGGTACTTTATGGTCCCCAACTACACCGCGCCAATCCACCGGGACCCCTCCCAGAGCTTCTGGGCGCGGCTGGCCGCAGAGAGCGGCAAAGCTACGGAGGAGATTCCCAAAAAACAGGTCTCCTCCGTCGAGGAATTGAGCGAAGAGGAACGGCTCGCCCTGCGCCACTGGCTGGAGCAGGACGGCGGATATGTCTCTGAGGAAAACTGGGACAATTTCCTGGCTGATCTGGTCGATGTGGGTCTTATCACCAATCAAGAGCGGTTGAGTATCACCGGCCCCTTTATCCCCCTTTGCCCCGGTTCCATGGAGCAAGTGAATCGTCTCTGGGATACGTGGGAGGGAGACCCCGTATCCTGGCTGACCCAAGTGAGCCGGTGCTTTGAAAAAAGCCTCCAGTGGATAAGAAACGGGAATGATCTCGGTTTAGACATACCCCATGTATGGAATCTGGCGGATCATAAAATGTCCTACGATACAATAGCGCAGATTACGCAAAGTATTCTGGGGCGGTAATATAAGCACAAAAGGGGTGTTATTTATGACAAATGATTATGTATCCGTCCGGCGCAATATGGCGGCGCAGAGTTCTCAGGGACAGTTTCGCACCTCCAATTCAATGCAAGCTGCGTTTGGCCGGCAACTGGCGGAGCTGCAAAAGACGGTCACGCAGTACACAAACCGGCGGAATCAGGATGTTGTGCAAATCAGCGCAAGCAGCTTTTCGTCTGAGGTCTCCGCTTCCACAGAGGCAAAGCTTGCGGAGCTGCGGGAAATCGCCAAGAACGCGGACTATACTGGTATGAGCTATGGTGAAATCAGCGCGGCTATTTGGAACCGGTATAATGATGCGTTTGGCGGAAATCTTGGAGCGTTTTCCATTGCGGGAGACGAAGAAATGGGTATCATAAACAATCAGTATGTGGAAGAAATCAGACAGTATGTGGAAAACCCATTAAAAGAGGACTTGGCCAAAGAACTGGGATTCACCCAGCAAGAAAACCGCGCTGAGTTTCAGAAGTACTTTCTGCCTCGCTTAAATGAAATCAACCGCGAAAAACTTGGATATGATGGAATGACAGATGATGAAACGGAAGCGGCAATCCTGGAGAAATACAAGGGAAAAGATAGTATCCTGGACTTCTTGAATATGCAAGCCGAGCTGCGAATTACGGGGGTTTTAAGGAACAAAATGGGTGAAGAAGCGTATGGGCAGTATTACGGAACCCTATGCAGACAGGTGGATAAAACCTACTTCCCACAGCACTATCTCGACCAAATCCCATTTAAACCAGGTGAAAAGTATAATACTTTCCTGCAAAAATTCGACCCAGACTTCTTTTTTTCCGAAATGAAGAGCGGAGTTCAGCGGTCAACCTTCCGTTACTTTAACTACGATGTGAAAGGTGCGCTTCTTCAGAGCATAGACCTTGCATGGTCCATGTATCAAACATGACAAATCCTGCAAAACTGAGCCGGGTAACACCCTCATCCGTCACCGCCTGCGGCGGCGCCACCTTCCCCCATTAGGGGGAAGGCTCGGAGATTGGCAGTTTGACGAACTGCGCAGTAGTAACGATAGCCGTACCAAAAGCCTTCCCCCTCACGGGGGAAGGTGGCACGGCGGAGCCGTGACGGATGAGGGTGAAAAACCGAAGGCCTGCACCACTTTACAAAAGAAAAAAGCTCCCCCAACGGCTTGCGCATCCAGACCGCTTGTGTTATACTGAACGTAAATAAAAGAAACATCAGCTCGGTATTCGGTATATCGGTATAAGGAGGGAAATCGCAATGAAAATCTGTAACAAGGCCGCATTTGCTTTTGGCGTGCTGTGCGCAGGGGCATTGACTCTGTTTGCCCTGGGTGTTATCCCGGCTGATTGGTGGCAGTGGGTGATTACGATTGCTTTTGCAGGCAAGCTTTTGCATGTCGGTTTGTCTGAAACCGCCAGCCAAAAAGAAGCGTCCATCCGCCAGCACTATAAGCAAACCGCCATCAAGCTTTATGGCAAATACGCACTGGTCAAGATAAACCTTCCCTTGATTCTTTTGGCCGTTTTCTTCGGCGCCGCTCTCTTTACCCGATTTGTCCTTACGCTTGTAACGCCGGTCAGCGTCGGGGTCGCGTTCTGCATTTTATTGACGCTCTCCGTTGTATACAGCATTTCCCTGGACCGAACCATTTGCAGCACGATCGAAACCGAAATGGGCCTGCCCCAATAAAACGCCATCAAAAAAAGAGCTGACTGATCCTCAATGGGTCAGTCAGCTCTTTTTTATGTTTCAGCCGGATTTCCAATCAAGCCGCCCGCTTTTTGATGTTCAGCAGCAGCAGAATCAAAAAGAAGAACATGCCCCGCATAAAATAGTGCGTATGCAGAAAGGACAGATTCGTCTGTCCGGTGATGTCCATGACGGTGCTGTAGGAGTACACCCATTTTCTTCCGTCCAGCGCCCCAGCTTTCAGCTTCTTGACCAGCATACCAGCCGGGAATTTTCCGTTGTCCGCACAGACCTGAAATCTCCGGCAGCTCTGGAAGCCGCTGCTCACGTAATTGGCGGGACTGCTTTCAACCGCCTTTACTATATAGGTCCACATTCCTCAAAATTTCTCCAGCAGTACCACTGCATGTGCGGCGATTCCTTCCCCTCCGCCGGTAAAGCCTAAGCCCTCCTCGGTAGTGGCTTTCACGTTGATCTGCTCCAGTTCCGCACCCATCCGGCGGGCCAGATTTTCCCGCATCTGGGGAATATACGAAGCCAGCTTCGGCCGCTGGGCAATCACCGTCGCGTCCACATTGCCGACACGCCAGCCCCGCTCCGCCAGCAGCGCCGTGACCTGGTCCAGCAGCACCAGGCTGTCCGCTCCGGCGTAGGCCGGGTCATGGTCCGGAAAATGCTGTCCAATGTCCCCCAGCGCCGCCGCGCCCAACAGTGCGTCCATCACCGCATGGGTCAGCACATCCGCGTCCGAGTGGCCCAGCAACCCCCGTTCAAAGGGTATCTCCACCCCGCCCAGCACCAGCCGCCGGTCCGGCACCAGCCGGTGTACATCGTATCCGTGTCCTATTCTCATACTACGCCCCCCAAGAGGTCAAAATCGCCTCGCCAATCACCAGATCAATGGGGGTAGTAATTTTCCGGTTGCAGGGGTCCCCCAAGGTCATGGTCACTTTCATGCCCAGCCGCTCCACGGCGGCACAGTCGTCCGTGATAAGCGCCCCGTCTGTCACGGCTTTGTCGATAGCGCCCCGAATCAGCCCCGCCTCAAACACCTGGGGCGTCTGCACCGCGCACAATGCGTCCCGGTCCATGGTCTGGACCGCCTGGCTCCCCTCCAGCCGCTTTACGGTGTCCGTCAGGGGGATTGCCGGGGCGGCGGCTCCGGTGCGCTGGGCGGTCAATATTGCTTCCTCCAGCACCGGCTGGCGCAGCAGGGGCCTGGCTCCGTCGTGAATGGCGATCAGCTCCGCATCGGGGCTGACCTCCCGCAGGCCCGCCTGGACCGAACGGGTCCGGTCCGCTCCGCCAATAATCACTTTGGTGACCTTACGCAGCATAAAATCCCGGCAGAGCTGGCTGACTGGGACCAGCAGGTCCTCCCGTGTGACCACCACGATCTCCCGGACCAGGGGGCTGCGCTCCAGACAGCGCAGGGTCTGAATCAGCACAGGCAGGCCGTCCAGGGGGGCCATGATCTTGTCGATGCCCTCCATCCGGCTGGCGTTCCCCGCCGCGGGGACCACCACGGAGCATAGGGGCAGACTGGTTTTATTCCGTCCCATGATCTTCTTCAGCCACTTCAGCATATTCATTCTCCCCCTTGCGTTTCCTGCTGTTATTATAGCATGGGTACAGCCGGATAACAAGCTTGCGTTTTCCGGCATGTCAATTTGGAAAGAGGTGAAGCCCCCGTTCCTCACCGCAAAAGGGGAGCCCCAAAGGGCTCCCCTTATGTACTCCTAAAGTTGGCACAGGCTCACTCCGCCATTATGATTGGATCAAGGAGTGGTTGATACGCGCCTCAATATCCTCGTAACTGC
Organism: uncultured Oscillospiraceae bacterium; assembly: GCA_910577805.1. Taxonomy (GTDB): domain Bacteria; phylum Bacillota; class Clostridia; order Oscillospirales; family Oscillospiraceae; genus Lawsonibacter. The sequence goes on from CAJTOE010000029.1 coordinate 11,920, forward strand.
TGTCCTGAGAAAGTACCAGCTCAGAAATTAAGATTTGCTTGGCTGAATGCAACATTTTCCGCTCTCCGGTGGACAACCCTCGCTTGTTGTCCCGTTGGGTAAGTCCCTTGACTACCCGGGCCACTTCAAACAAATTCCCGCTTTTCATCCGTTCCATATTTTCTCGATAGCGACGGTTCCAGTTGGAGGTCATCGCAGCCTCGATGCCAGGCAGTGCCTCCAGCACCTGCTCCGACTCCTCCCGGCCAATCACGGGCCGTAAGCCGATCTCCTCGCTGCCCTCTGTGGGGACCATCACTACCATTGCCCGTACCGGCAATTTCAGAGAATAGTACGTGCGCACAACTCCGTTGATCTTCCGCTCTACGATGCCTTCAACAATGCCTGCGCCGTGCATGGGATGGACAATCTTGTCTCCCTTCTGGAACATTTTACACCTCCGAATCTAACCTGCCGTAACTCACTCCAATTCTTCCACGTTTTTTCGCCCGGTTTTCGCCATCTGCAAATCTCTTGCGTTATTATATCAACATTTCTTGCCAAATTCAAGTAAAATCGTTCGTATTTTCTATAAAATTTTCACGATTCTCCTAAATAAAGGTAAAAAGGCTGCAAAAAAAGCCATTTCTCGACGTTCCGTCGGAGAAATGGCTTATCTGTACGACTCATTTCAGGATGAGGAGGGAAGCCGATCAACCAGGTAGAAGGTTAAAAAAGCAGCAGCCTAAAATAAAAACCCTTAGCATCAAAGGGCAGCGCAGCTTGCTTTGATGCTAAGGGTATGATTCTTACTCCTCAGAAGAGGCTACATCCTCCTCGGAGTCCTCCGTCTCGACAGCGGGGGCCTCCAGAAGGGCGCGGATGGACAGGGAGATCTTCTTGCGCTCCATATCCACGTCGGTGATCTTCACATCGACCTTGTCGCCCTCGGCCAGGACGTCGCCGGGCTTCTCGATGCGGTGGTCGGCGATCTGGGAGATGTGGATCAGACCGTCCACACCGGGGACCACCTCGGCAAAGGCGCCGAAGGTCATCAGCTTCACGATACGCACATTCGCCGTATCGCCCACCTGGTAGGTGCTGGTGAACACGCTCCAGGGGTCCTGGCTGCGGTCCTTCACGCCCAGGGAGATTTTCTTCTTCTCCTTGTCGGCGGCAATGACGTACACGTCCAAGGTGTCGCCCACCTTCACAATCTCAGAGGGGTGCTTGATGCGGCTCCAGGACAGCTCGGAGATGTGGACCATGCCGTCCACGCCGCCGATGTCCACGAACACGCCGTAGGACGTGAGGGACTTGACGGTGCCGGTGTAGCGCTTGCCCTCCTCGATCTCCGCCCAGACCTTCTCGGCGGCGGCGGCCCGCTCGGCACGGGTCACACGGCTGATGGAGCCCACCACGCGGCGGCGGGAGCGGTTGACCTCGGTGACCACCAGGCGGACCTTCTTCTTCAGCAGCTCAGACATCGGCGTCTCGCGGGGCAGGCCCGTCTGGGAGGCGGGGATGAACACCCGCACGCCCTTGATGGAGGCCACCACGCCGCCCTTGTTGTCCTCGGTAATGAAGCCCTCCAGCACGCTCTCGTTCTCCTGGGCGGCCTCGATCTCCTCCCAGCCCTTCACGATGTCCAGGCGCTTCTTGGACAGCTTGACCATGCAGTCCCGGTCGCTGACCAGGGTGACATAGGCTTCGATCTCGTCGCCCACCTTGACCACGTCCTCGATCTTGACGTCGGGGTCGTCGCTCATCTCGGATACGGGAATGTAGCCGGGATATTTGATGCCAAGCTCCACCTCGATCTCAGTGGGCGTGACAGCTACAACCGTGCCCTTGACCGTTTCCCCCGTATTTAAAGTCTTGATCGATTCCTCCAGCATTTCCGCAAAGGATTTTTCGACCTCCATGATTTCATCGCTCATTTTGTCCATGACCTCCTTTATTATCCACGCAGGGGTGGAAGCCCCCGCCGTGATTCCAACAGCATCCGCCTGTTTCAGATCAGACGGATCGAGATCCGCCGCCCGCTCAATCAACTGGACGCGGGGACAACTCTCAGCGCAGAGCTGGGCCAGACGCTTGGTATTGCTGCTGTGCCGGTCGCCCACCACCACCATGGCCCCGCAGACGCGTGCCAGACGGACCGCCTCATCCTGGCGTTTGGATGTTGCTCCGCATATTGTATCAAAAAATTCTGCGTTTGTACACTCTTTTTTTGCTTTTTTCAAGCAATCCTCCCAAATTTTCTGTGTCGAGGTAGTTTGAGACACAAATGTCAGGGGGATTTTCCCATTTTTTTCATCCTCTTCCAGCCATTTTTCCAGCTCCTCCACCCCGGACAGCACCACCGGATGGCGGCACCAGCCCGCGATGGCTTCCACCTCCGGGTGGCGGTGGGTGCCGATGATCACCGGCGTGCGTCCCCGCTCCTCGGCCTGGCACACCAGCTCGTGGATGCGCTTGACGTTGGGGCAGGTGGCGTCCAGCAGCTCCACGCCCCGGGCCTCCAGGGCGCACAGCACCGCCCGGCTCTCCCCGTGGGAGCGGATCAGCGCCCGCGCCCCGCTGGGGACCTCCTCCGGGGACTGGGCGGTTTTCAGCCCCAGAGCTTCCAGCCGCTCCACCACGTCCCGGTTGTGGATGATGGAACCCAGCATCCAGCAGGGCGTCTCCTCCCCGGCGGCCCGCTCTGCCAGCTCCACCGCCCGGCGCACGCCGTAGCAGAACCCGGCGGACCGGGCCAGCCGGAGCCGGCTCACGCGGCCTCCTCCCCCAGGGCCTGGATGCGCGCCATCAAATCGCAGGCGATCTGCTGCAGCTCCTCGGAGGTGGCCTTATTGCCCGCGATCTGGGGGTGGTAGGGCTGGCCGAACACCACCCGCGTAGGGCGGAAGCGGCGCTTTTTGGGCTGGATGTACACAGGGATCAGAGGCGCGCCTGTCCGGGTGGCGAACAGCGCCGCCCCCGCCTTCGCGTCGGAGGCCTCCCCCTCTCCCACACGGGTGCCCTCCGGAAAAATCAGCAGCTTGTGGTCGGTTTTCAGACACCGCATGGCCGTCTTTGCCGCCCGCAGGTCCGCCTTGCCCCGGTCCACCCCGAACACGCCGGCCTTACTGAGCAGCCAGCCCAGCACCGGCCATTTTAAAATCTCCGCCTTTGCCATCGCCCAGACGGGATACCGCCGTCCCAGCGCAAAGACCACATACAGCGGGTCTCCCGCCGTGGTGTGGTTGGGGCAGATCACCGCCGCGCCCTCCGGGATGTTCTCCCGGCCCACCGCCTTGATGGGGTGGAGGAAATTGAAAATCGGCCAATAAATCGTATACAGCAGCCGAAACACCGTATCCGTACTCATACCTCTTGCCTCCCGTTCTGCCTCCCGCTGACGATCTCCAGCATTTGCGTCAAGCTCTGCTCCAGGTCCAGCCCGGAGGTGTCCAGCCGTACCGCGTCCTCTGCCTGCCGCAGAGGGGCGGCGGCCCGGTTCCGGTCCTGCCGGTCCCGGTCCTGGATGTCCTGAAGAATCTGCTCGTACTGGGCGGGCTGGCCCCGCTGCTCCAGCTCCAGCAGACGGCGCTTGGCCCGGACCTCCGGCGAGGCGGTCAGAAAAATCTTCACATCCGCGTCGGGCAGCACCACCGTGCCGATGTCCCGGCCGTCCATGACGACGCTGTGCTCTCTGGCCTGCCGGCGCTGGAAGTCCAGCAGAAATGCCCGGACCTCCGGCAGAGCGGCCACCTGGGAGGCCCGCTGAGAGACCTCGTGGACCCGGATGGCCTCGCTCACATCCTCGCCGTTCAGGCGCATCCGCTGCACGCCCCCGCTGTCGTACTCCATCCGGATGTCCAGCTTTTCCAGCATAGGGACGACCTCCTCCGGGGCAAGCCGGTTTCGCAGGGTGTACAGTCCCACCGTCCGGTAGATGGCTCCGGTGTCCACGTACAAAAATCCAAGCCGCTGGGCCAGTCTCCGGGCCAGGGTGCTTTTCCCGGCCCCTGCCGGGCCGTCAATGGCAACGCTCTTGTTCATCCTTCCGCCTCCCGCACTGCATGTTCTCCCGCCGCCCGGCCTGTGGCCCAGGCGATCTGCAAGTTAAAGCCGCCGGTGTAAGCATCCACATCCAGCAGTTCCCCGGCGAAAAACAGACCGGGGATTTTTTTGGACTCCATGGTCTTGGGGTCCACCTCCGCCGCCTTCACCCCGCCGGAGGTCACAATGGCCTCCGCGATGGGCCGGGGGCCGGACACCGTGACCGAAAAGCTCTTAAAAAGCTCCAGCAGGCGGCGGCGCTCCGGCCGGGTCAAATCCCTGGCCTTCTTGTCCCCCGGAATGTCCGCCCGTTCCAGCAGCACCGGGACCAGCAGACGGGGGGCCAGAGCGTTCAGGAGATTATCCATGTCCTTATTGGACCCCTGGGCCAGCTCCCGGACCAGGCGGGCGTCCAGCGCCGGCTCGTCCAGGGCGGGCTTGAGGTCGATGAAGCAGGTGTACTGCTCCTTCGCAAAATCCCGCATGTGGGCGCTGGCGCTGAGGACCAGCGGCCCCGACAGGCCGAAGTGGGTGAACAGCAGCTCCCCCTGCTCCTGGAAGAGGACTTTTTTCTTCTGGTTTTTGACCCGTAAGACCACGTTTTTCAGCGCAAGCCCCTGCATCGCGCCGCAGAAGCGGTCGCTGGACTCCAGGGGGACCAGGGAGGGCTTTGGCTCTATGACCGTATGTCCCACCGCCTGGGCCATCTGGAAGCCGTCCCCGGTGGAGCCGGTGGCCGGGTAGGAGACCCCGCCGGTGGCCAGCACCACCGCGTCCGCCGGATACGTGCCCCGCTCGCCCTTCAGTCCCTTGGCACAGCCGTCCTCTATTATAATCGAAACGGCCCGGTCCTGCAAGATTTTTACCCGCAGGCGCTTCATCTCATAGAACAGCGCGTCCACAATATCCGCCGCTTTGTCCGAGGCGGGGAACACCCGCCCGCCCCGCTCTACCTTCAGTTCTACGCCTAAGGCAGAAAAAAATTCCTCCACCCAGGCGGGAGGGGTCCGGGCGATGGCCCCGTACAGAAACCGGCTGTTCCGGGGGACCATCTCCAGCACCTTCTCGCCGGAGCAGTGGTTGGTGACATTGCAGCGGCCCTTTCCCGTGATGTACAGCTTGCGGCCCACCTTGGGGTTGCGCTCCAGCAGAGTAACCGCGCCTCCCAGCCGGGCGGCGGCGATAGCCGCCATCATACCGGCGCTTCCGCCGCCGGCGATTACGATCTCCCTCACGGGGCTTCCACCACCTTCTGATACACGCCGTAGTCCTCCCAGATTTTCTCCAGGGACTGGAAGGTTTTGGCCAGATTGTCGTCCTTTTTCCGGCTGACCTCCACCAGCAGGGCGTTCACCAGGCTCAGAGGCCCCACCAGGGAGTCCACAAAGGAGGCCATATCGCTGCGGGCCGTCAGGGTGTAATGGGAGATCGCCGCCAGGGGGGAGGCCTCGCTGTCGGTGATAGCCACGGTGGTGGCTCCCCGGTCGCGGGCGAAGCTCATAGCCTGGACCGTGCGGGTGGAGTAGCGGGGGAAGCTGATGCCCAGCACCACGTCCTCCGGCTCCACCCAGAACAGCCGCTCGAACACCTCGCTGGCGCTGTTGGCGCTCACCAGCACCGCCCCGTCGAAAATCAGGCTGAGGTAAAAATGCAGAAAAACCGCCAGGGCCTGGGAGGAGCGCACCCCGACAATGTAGATCTTCCGGGCGCCGGCCAGGGCGCTGGTGGCCTGCTCAAAGCTCTCCCGGTCCACCTCCTCCAGGGTCTGGCGCAGCTTTTCCATGTCCGACTGGAGCACGGACGCCAGCACGTCCTGGTCGCCCATCCGGTCCTTGGCGACCTCGATGCGCTGCACGGAGGTCAGACGGCTGCGGATCATTTTCTGCAGCTCCCGCTGCATGTTGGGGTAGCCCCCGAAGCCCAGCTCGGCGGCGAAGCGGACCACGGTGGACTCGCTCACCTGGACCTGCTGGCCCAGGCGGCTGGCGGTCATAAACGCGGCCTTGTCGTAGGAATGGAGGATAAAGCCTGCAATGCGCTTTTGTCCCTTGGAGAAGCTGCTCATATTTTCCTGGATCAGCGTTAAAATATCCTGGTTCATTGTCTCTCCCCTTCCCCGTCCGTCTCTTTTGTATGGTCTATCATATCGGTTTTTGGAAGAAAAAGCAAGTCCCTGTGCGGGGTTTTTCCAGTGGTGACCAATCATCTCCACAAAATGGCCCCTCAAACCAATTCCTGCAAATTTTTTTCCGCCAGCAGAGCGGCGGTCTCCCCGTCTGTCAGGGGCCGCCACGCCCCCGGCCGAAGCCGCCGGTCCAGCGAAAGGCTCCCCTCCCGGATGCGCTTGAGCCGCAGGACCGTCAGCCCCGCCTGGGCGCACATCCGGCGCACCTGCCGGTTCTTCCCCTGGCGGATGGTGACCGAGAGCTGGTGGACGCTGCCGCTGGACCGCCCCCGGCGGATGACGGCGGGCAGGAGAGGTTCCCCGTCCAGCTCCATGGGGGAGGACAGAGCCGTCAGCCCCGCCTCCAGCTCCCCGGTCACCCAGACCAGGTATTCTTTCTCCACCTGATGGCTGGGGTGGAGCAGGAAATGGGTCAGCTCGCCGTCGTCGGTGAGCAGAAGCAGCCCTTCCGAGTCCAGGTCCAACCGTCCCACCGGCCACACCCGCGCCCCGCAGCCGGAGACCAGCTGGGCTACGGTTTTCCGGCCCTTTTCGTCGGACAGGGTGGACACCACCCCCCGCGGCTTGTGGAGCATCAGATAACGGTGGGTCCCGGCGGGCCGCAGGGGCCGTCCGTCTACCGCCACCTGGTCCCGCTCTAAATCCGCCCGGTCCCCCAGATGGGCCTTTTCCCC
>CAJTOE010000030.1 GCA_910577805.1 uncultured Oscillospiraceae bacterium
CCCCCCCAGAAAGAGGTTCAGGGACAGCTCCGGCTTGATGCCCAGCACCGAACGGATGGGTCCGGTCATGCCCAGGTCGGTGACAAAGCCGGTGCCCTGGGGCATGATCTGGGTATCCGCAGTGGGCACATGGGTGTGAGTGCCCCACAGGGCCTGGACCCGTCCGTCCAGGTGCCAGGCCATCGCGCCCTTTTCGCTGGTGGCCTCGGCGTGAAAGTCCACTAAAATGACCGAACAGTCCCGTAATTGGTTCAGCACCCGGTCGGCCATCTGAAAGGGGCTGTCCAGGTTGGGGTTGAGGTCCACCCGGCCCATCAGGTTCACCACGCCGATGCGCAGTCCCTCCGGGCCTTGGAACACCCCCCAGCCCCGGCCAGGGACCCGTCCGGCGTAGTTGGCAGGGCGCAGGATACGGCGGTCCTTGTCTATGAGATTGGTGATTTGCAGGCGGTTCCAGGTGTGGTTGCCCAGGGTGATCACGTCCGCGCCCGCGTCCAGGATGCCCAGGGCCTGCTTGGGGGTGATCCCCACGCCGGAGGCGTTTTCGCCGTTGACCACGGTGAAGTGGATCTCCTCCTGCCGGCGCAGCTCCCACAGGCGGCGGGTCAGGATGTCCTGGCCTCCCTCTCCCACTACGTCGCCTACAGCCAATATGTTCAAAAGCATCGGTCAAGCCCTCCTGTGTCGCTCAAGCGTGTCATTACGCGGCATCCATGCCATGCTGCCATGTCATGCTGCCATGCAAGGATGTCAAGCTTATATTATACGATAGTTTGGTGAAAAGCGCAATCGTAAGTGAGATAATTTTTGATTGGGGGGCGGAGAAGGTTTTGGGAGAAGCAGAGGCGGACTGTGGGGCCCGACCCCCTGGGCGGGCCATCTCGCTGAGACTTCCAGTCACCACTAATGCCCCCACATCCAAATATTTCAAATCCTCCTTGTGAGGATGCACAGAATATCTTGAAAAAAGCGCGCTTATATGTTATAATTAACTGAATCACGATCCGAGCTGTCTATCTTAATATTGAACGGAGGGGAAAAAAGTGGCAAAGAATCGGGTTCAGGCTCCGGAAAAGGCGAAAAAAAGCAAGCGTTTGGGACAAAAGGTTGGTAAGGTCGTAGCAGTCATGCTGGCGGCTTCCATCCTGGTCAGTGTAACGATATGCACGCTGATGTTTTATGCCCTCGTGATGGAGGCGCTTCAGGCACAGTGCAAAAATGGTACAAGCGTACTTGCTTTTGAGATGGCCCGCGCCCAGGAGGACGGAGACCGGACGGCAATGCTGGACAATCTGAAGGAATATATGGGCATGGAGTTTACCATTTTTGAAGGGGACACCCGCGCCTATACGACGATACTGCAAAATGGCCGGCGCGCTGTGGGTACAAAACTGTCCTCAGAGCTGTCGGCTATTGTGCTTCAACAGGGGAAAACCTATGTCGGCAACGCCAATATCCTGGGGGAGGACCACGTCTGCTCCTACGTGCCCATCCGGGATGAAAGCGGCGCGATCACCGGCCTGATCTTTGCCGGTCTTGCCACGCAGCCCACCATCCACCGGGTCACTGTCGTCATCCTCCTGGCCGCGGCCGCCGCTCTGCTGGCTATCGTCATCTGCATCCTGTGCTTGAATATTTTCCTCAAAAAGCATGTGACCTCCCCCCTGGGCAAAATCACAGAGGTAGCCAAACATCTGCTCCAGGGCGACCTGGGCCTGTCCAGCGGGCGGGAGGCCGCTGTGGAGGTCCAGTCCAACGACGAGGTGGGCGAGCTGGCCCGGACCTTCCAGGCCATCATTGTCCGGCTGCGGGCCTACATCGGGGAGATCGACGTGATGCTGGGCGCTATCGCCGTGGGCAACCTGACCATGGAGGCCAAGCAGGAGTACGTAGGCGATTTCATCTCCATCAAAAAATCCCTGGACGGCATCGAAGGCAAGCTGAACGAGACTTTGGGGCAGATCGCCGAGACCACCGGTCAGGTGTCCTCCGGGTCGGACCAGCTCTCCGCCAGCGCACAGTCCCTGGCCCAGGGCGCCACCCGTCAGGCCGGCACGGTGGAGCAGCTGTCCCTCACCATCACCGGCATCGCCCAGAGCGCCCAGCAGACCGCCGCCGCCGCAGGGCAGGTGGGTGAGATGGTCAAGCAGGCCAGCACTCAGCTGGATGTGAGCGTGGAACACGTGAAAGAGCTGAACGGGGCTATGGAGAAGATTTTCGTCTCCTCCGAGGAAATCGGCAAAATCATTGCGACCATCGAAAATATCGCCTTCCAGACCAACATCCTGGCCCTGAACGCCGCCGTAGAGGCCGCGCGTGCCGGTGCCGCCGGAAAGGGCTTTGCAGTCGTGGCCGACGAGGTGCGCAATCTGGCCACCCAGTCGGACGAGGCCTCCAAGGCCACCAAGACCCTGATTGACGGCTCCATCAACGCCGTGCGGGACGGCAAGGAGGCGGTGGAAAAAGTGACCACCTCCCTGGAGCACAGCAGTCAGGTCAACGCCAGCGTTACCCAGATGATGGACGGCGTGGTCGATGCGGTGGAAAGCCAGACCACCGCCATCGTCCAGGTCACCGAGGGCATCGAGCAGATCTCCGCCGTGGTCCAGACCAACTCCGCCACCAGCGAACAGTGCGCCGCCTCCAGTGAAGAGCTGGCCTCCCAGGCGGAGCTGCTCAACCAGCTTCTCCATGCGTTCCAGCTGAAGCAGAGAATTTACCGGTAAAACCAGACATCAGCCCAAAAAATGAGGCGGTCAAAAGACCGCCTCATTTTTCTGCCTCCTGCATCCCCAGAAGCACCTGACTCACACTCTCGGCGAACAGCCGTCCGCCCCGGATGGCCTCGGTCAGGGTGTTGCCGTGGCCGCCCACCTCCACCAGCAGGGAGCCGGGCAGCAAATCCTGGTTGTACCGGCTGTTGCGCAGCACCACCGGCCGGGCCAGGTCGCCCCAGTCCTCCACCAGCTCCCCCTGGAGCCGGAGGGCAAAGGCCAGATTGTCCTGCCAGTTGGGGTGCTCCGCCCCGCCGCCGCTGGTGCCCACCACCAGCATCACCTGGGCCGCGTCCTCCCCGTCCTGTTGGGAGACCAGCTTATAAATGTTCCCCTCATTGTCCACCAGCGCGTCCCGGTGTACGTCCAGCACCAGCCGGATGGACGGGTACTGCTTCAGCCAGCCCTCCGCCAGCTGCCGGGAGCGGTCATAGGCCCCATTATAAGCCGGATAATCGCATAGAGTCGTGTCATGGATGACCTCAAAGCCGTGGGCACGGAACACCTGGGCCATCTCCTCCCCCACCCGGACCATATTATGGGTCTCGTCAGTGGAGCGGTAGGGGTCGCTCTCCGCGTAGGCGTCGCCGTCGGACTGGGCGTAGGCCTCACTGCCGTGGGTGTGCAGGATCAAAATCTGGGGTCCCTCCCCCACGGTCCAGTCCACACTGCCCAGGCGGAACACGTCGTCCTCCAGCTCCAGATTGCTCCGGTTATAGAGGTACACCCCCTCCTGCCGGAAGTAGCTGCTGCCGTCCTTGCCCTGGCCGGTCATGCTGCGGATGGGGCTGTTGTCCGCCGGGGGAGCCAGCTCCGGCTGCTGGCTGGTGCTCTCGTCCTCCGGGATGGACTGGGGCTCCTGATGCTCCGGGTCCGGCCGCTCCGTCTTGTGGGCCTCCTCCCAAGCCAGGACCTTGTCCTCCTGTCCGTCCAGCAGGGCCGACTGGGCCAGAAACAGCCGTCCCAGGCTGTCCACCCCCTCCAGCCCCCCGGACTCCGGAGGCACGCCCACCTCCTGGGCCAGCAGGTCCACCAACACCGCCGGGGTCTGGGCCAGGGCGGTCAGGGAGCCGGCCGCCCCGGACAGATCTACCGTTGCCGCCAGCCCCCACGCCGCCACAAGGCCCATGCCCAGCCCTACGCCCCGGCGCATCGCCCCCATGAGCTGCCGCCGCCGCTTGTCCCTCATGCCGCCTCACTCCTTTATCCTATGTAGGGTATTGGAGTATATGCGGCAGTCCGGGAAACTAGAACGCCCCCAGGAAGCGCTGCTTCCTGGGGGCGTAATTCGCAGAGGATTTAGAAAGAGTCTGGCAGCTTAGAAAATGCCCTGCGCCATCATGGCGTCGGCCACCTTCTGGAAGCCCACGATATTCGCGCCAGCCACCAGGTTGTAGCCCAGGCCATAGCGCTCGGCGACCTCGACGGAGGAGGCGTAGATGTTCTTCATGATGCCCTGCAGCTTGGCATCCACCTCTTCAGCAGTCCAGTACAGGCGCTCGGCGTTCTGAGCCATCTCCAGCTCGGACACGGACACGCCGCCGGCGTTGACCGCCTTGGAGGGAGCCACGACCAGGTGCTTCTGCTCCTGGAGGAACTTCAGCGCGTCGTTGGTGGTGGGCATGTTGGCCACTTCGATGTAGTACTTCACACCGGACTCGGCGATCTTCTTGGCCCAATCCAAGTTGACGTCGTTCTGGGTGGCGGCGGGCATATAGATGTCCACGTCCTTCACGCCCCAGCACTTCTCGCCGGGCACGAACTCGCAGTCGAACTTGTCGGCATAGGGCTTGCAGTGCATGGGATCGGCCGCGCGCATCTCCAGGATGTAGTTCAGCTTCTCCTCGGTGTTCACGCCGTCGGGATCGTGGATGTAGCCGTCGGGGCCGGCGAAGTAGGTGACCTTGGCGCCCAGCTCAGCGGCCTTCTTCATGATGCCCCAGCCCACGTTGCCGTAGCCGGACAGAGCAATGCGCTTGCCCTCGATGGCCTCGCCGTCGTGCTTCAGGACCTCGACCAGATAGTACACCGCGCCGTAGCCGGTGGCCTCAGGACGCAGGATGGAGCCGCCGGTGCACACAGCCTTGCCGGACAGAGCGCCGAACTCGGAAGCGCCCACGATGCGGCGGTACTGGCCGTACATATAGCCGATCTCGCGGCCGCCGCAGCCCAGGTCGCCGGCGGGGCAGTCGATGTCCTGGCCGATGTGGCGGTACAGCTCGGTGATGAAGGCCTGGCAGAAGCGCATGACCTCAGCGTCGCTCTTGCCGCGGGGGTCGAAGTCGGAGCCGCCCTTGGCGCCGCCGATGGGCAGACCGGTCATAGCATCCTTAAAGACCTGCTCGAAGCCCAGGAACTTGATGATGGACAGGTTGACGGAGGGGTCGAAACGGATGCCGCCCTTGTAGGGGCCCAGGGCGCCGTTGTACTGCACGCGGTAGCCGCGGTTGACCTGCCACACATGGTTGTCGTCTTCCCAGGTGACGCGGAACTCGATGACGCGCTCAGGCTCGACCATACGCTCCAGCAGAGCGGCCTTCTCATATTCGGGATGGGCATTGATGACAGGCTCCAGGGAACCCAGGACCTCTTCCACGGTCTGCAGGAATTCGGGCTCATTCGCGTTTTTCGCCTTGGTGGCGGCCAGGACTCTTTCGATGTAGTTGTTCATTTCGCAACGCCTCCTAAAATTTTTACAGTGAACGTCCGCCGTTCACGGGAATCACAAAAAATTCCTTTTTCGCTTCCGTGTTTATAAGTATATCACAAAATTTGAAAGAGTGAAACAGATTTCTTATGGATGTTGCCACAAAGAAAAGACTGTAGCAAATCCTTTACATTCCAGTTTGGAATGGGAGGGCACTCTTACCCGTCCCGGCGCGCTCCGAATGTAAACCATTAGAAAATTATAGTTGACAATCAGAGGATTTTGCCGTATACTGTCCAAGGAAATCAGTTTACAATTTGGAGGAGGACCCTATGCAGACATTGGCAGCGGAAATCATCCAGGGCCGGCGCTTGACCCGCCTGGACGACCTGACCCCTCTGCTCCAGGCCGGTCTGGAGGACTTATGTGCCGGAGCCGATCAGATTCGCAAAGCCCTCCGGGGCGCCGGCTATGAGCTTTGCACCATCATCAACGCCCGCAGCGGCCGCTGCGGGGAGGACTGTACGTTCTGCGCCCAGTCCTGCCACCACCAGACGCAGGCCCAGGAGTACCCGTTCCTGGAGGTGGAGGAAATCGTCCGGCAGGGCAAGCGGGACGAGGCTGCCGGGGTGCAGCGTTACTCGCTGGTGACTGCGGGCCGCGCCGTCACCGGGCCGGAGCTGGACCAGGCGCTGGCCGCGTACCGCCGTCTGCGGGAGGAGACGGGGTTAGGCCTGTGCGCGTCCTTCGGGTTCCAGAGCGTGGAGGACTTCCGGCGGCTGAAGGAGGCCGGGGTCACCCGGTATCACGCCAATCTGGAGACCTCCCGGCGCAACTTCCCCAACATCTGCACCACTCACAGCTACCAGGACAAGATCGACAACATCCGGCGGGCCAAGCAGGCCGGGCTTCAGATCTGCTCCGGGGGCATCGTGGGCCTGGGGGAGACCTGGGAGGACCGTCTGGAGCTGGCGCTGGACCTGGCGGAGCTGGAGGTGGACTCCATCCCGCTGAATCTGCTCACCCCCATTCCCGGCACGCCCCTGGAGGGCACGCCCCCGCTTTCGGTGGAGGAGGTGCGGCGTATCGTGGCTGTGTTCCGCTACATAAATCCCACCGCCTGGATACGGATGGCGGCGGGCCGGGGCCGGTTCGCGGATGGCGGCGCGATTTTATTCCGCTCCGGGGCCAACTCGGCCATTACCGGCGATATGCTCACGACAACCGGAACGAATATTGCTCAGGATTTGGATTTGATGAAACAAGGAGGATTTTTGAATGGAAACCAAGCGTAACAGCGCGATTCTGCCCCTGGCTATGACGGCGGTTATGACCGCTTTGACCTGTGTACTGGCCCCCATGTCCATCCCCATTGGGCCGGTCCCCTTCTCGCTGACCAATTTCGTGATTTATTTGTCCTTGTACGTGCTGGGCTGGAAGTGGGGCACGGTGAGCTATGTGGCCTATCTTCTGCTGGGCATGGTAGGAATGCCTGTATTCTCCGGATTTTCCGGCGGGCTGGGCCGTCTGGCCGGACCTACGGGGGGCTATCTGGTGGGCTTTATCCCCATGGCGATCATTGCCGGTCTGATCATCACCCACACCAAGAGCTTTCCTCTGCATTACCTGGCCATGGCGGTGGGCACGGCGGTCTGCTACGCCTTTGGTACAGTATGGTATTGCATCCAGGCCCAATCGGCGGTGGGACCGGCGCTGGCGCTGTGCGTGTGGCCCTTCATTCCGGTGGATTTGATTAAAATGGCAGTTGCAATGGTCCTGGGTCCTGTGCTCCGCAGCCGTCTGGAGGCGGCAGGGCTGGCGATTGCAAAATGATACGGATGAGGGTGAAAGCTCAAGGCCTGCACCACTTTCCGAATAAAAAATTAAATATCCCCCCCTTGACAGCCCCTCTAACTTAGTATAAAATGTGAGCGCATTCATTTTAGAACAATGGCTGTGAAGGGGAATGGCACCCCGGAGCTGCGGGCAGGAAATGGCCCGCCGGACTTCTCGTCGTTACCGGGGTGTAGAGTGTGGGAATATCCCAAATTCAGGTGGAACCACGGACTTTTGTAAGTTCGCCCTGAGCCAGAGTATGGCTCAGGGCGTTTTTTCGGTGTACAGAAAAAGGAGGGAATCATGGCAGAAATCATCCCCGCGTACAACCACATGGACCAAATCCGCACAATGTTCCGCAATTATATCACCTGGATCGGCGTTCCGCAGAACTTCGAGGAGCTGGAACGGGAGCTGGCCGCTCTGCCTGGCCCCTACGTCCACCCGGAGGGACGGTTCTATCTGCTTCGGGAGGGGGATGAAATCTTGGGCTGCGGCGCGATCCGTCCCCTGCGCAACATCCCTGGAGGCGGCGGGGCACGCCGCTGTGAGCTGAAACGGATGCTGGTGCGTCCGGAGTACCGGGGCCGGGGTCTGGGCCAGGAGCTGGTGCAGCGCCTCATTGACGACGCCCGCGCCATGGGCTACACGGAGATCGTCATGGACACGCTGGCCTTTTCCCAGCCAGTGCTGGACACCTATCAGCGCCTGGGCTTCCGGGACGTGCCCCCCTACTACGAAAATCCCCAAAAGGGCCTGAAATTTCTGGGACTGAGACTGGATTCTTAAACCACGCGAAATCGACGCGAAAAGGAGCTGTTTTTCTTGAAAAATTCGGAAAAAACTATGGAAAAAATTGTCGCCCTCTGTAAGGGCCGGGGCTTTATCTTCCCCGGCTCGGAGATTTACGGCGGCCTGGCCAACACCTGGGACTACGGCCCCTTGGGTGTGGAGCTGAAAAACAACATCAAGCGGGCCTGGTGGAAGAAGTTCGTCCAGGAGAACCCGTACAATGTGGGACTGGACGCGGCTATCCTGATGAATCCCCAGGTGTGGGTGGCCTCCGGCCACGTGGGCGGCTTCTCCGACCCGCTGATGGACTGTAAGGAGTGCAAGGAGCGTTTCCGGGCCGACAAGGTCATTGAGGACTGGTGCCAGGCAAATAACTTCGAGCTGGGCCACAGTGTAGACGCCATGTCCCAGGCGGAGATGAAAGCCTTTATTGACGAGCATCAGATTTCCTGCCCCACCTGCGGCAAGTTCAACTGGACGGACATCCGGCAGTTCAACCTGATGTTCAAGACCTTCCAGGGCGTGACGGAGGACGCGAAAAACACGGTCTATCTCCGCCCGGAGACGGCCCAGGGCATTTTTACCAACTTCGTCAGCGTCCAGCGCTCCACCCGCCGGAAGCTGCCCTTCGGCGTGTGCCAGATCGGCAAATCCTTCCGCAACGAGATCACCCCCGGCAACTTCATTTTCCGTACCCGCGAGTTTGAGCAGATGGAGCTGGAGTTCTTCTGCCAGCCGGGCACGGAGCTGGAGTGGTTCAAATACTGGAAGGACTTCTGCCACCAGTGGCTGCTGGACCTGGGCATCCAGGAGGAAAATCTCCGCCTGCGGGACCACGACCCGGAGGAGCTGTCCCACTACTCTAACGCCACCACCGACTTTGAGTTCGCCTTCCCCTTTACCGAGTGGGGCGAGCTTTGGGGCGTAGCCAGCCGGACCAACTTCGACCTGAACGCCCATCAGACCACCTCCGGCAAGGATTTGACCTATTTCGACCAAGAGAAGAACGAACACTATATCCCCTACGTCATTGAGCCGTCCCTGGGCGTGGAGCGTATGCTGCTGGCGTTTTTGTGCAACGCCTACGACGAGGAGGTTGTGGACGAGGCCAAAAACGATGTGCGCACTGTGCTGCGCCTGCACCCGGCCCTGGCCCCCTTCAAGTGCGCGGTGCTGCCCCTGTCCAAAAAGCTCAGTGAAAAGGCCAGAGAGATCCAGAGCATCCTGTGCAAGCAGTTCATGGTGGACTTTGACGACGCAGGGTCCATCGGCAAGCGCTACCGCCGCCAGGATGAGATCGGCACGCCCTACTGTATTACCGTAGATTTCCAGACCGTGGGCGACAGCGAGAATCCCGCTGACGACTGCGTCACGGTCCGGGAGCGCGACTCCATGAACCAGGAGCGTATCCCCATTGCCCAGCTCAAGCAGTGGCTGGAGGAAAAATTGGCGTATTAAGAACGATTTGAGAGGAAGTCCTTTATGATCCAGTACCGAGATGTATCCCAGGAGGAGCTTTGCCCGGCTCTGTTTGCCGCGTTTACCCGGCGGCAAAATGTTACAAAATGCTGGCGCAGAGAGCATGGCGCCTGGGTCATAAAGGACGCTCCCTTTCTGGACGATTGGTCGGCGGAGGATGTACAGACGTTGACTGCCTGCCTGAAAAACACGCTTGCAACGGGCGGGTTTGTCCACGCCGCCTTTGTGGACGGCGCACTGAAGGGATTTGTTTCGGTGGAGTCCGCCCTGTTCGGCGGGGAGCATCGGTATATGGACCTGTCCAGCATTCATGTGTCGGAGGAATTGCGGGGTTCTGGGGTCGGAACTGCGCTGTTTACGGCGGCCAAGAACTGGGCACGTGCAAAGGGCGCGGGGAAGCTGTATATTTCCGCCCACTCCGCCGTGGAGACGCAGGCGTTTTACCGGAATCTGGGCTGTGTGGACGCGGCGGTTTGTGACCCGCGGCATGTGGAGGCGGAGCCATTTGACTGTCAGCTGGAATTTGCGCTGGGGGGAGGTTCTGCCTGAAAATCGGAGGAGTCACTACTCTCAGCGAGATGGCCCGCCCAGGGGGTCGGGCCCCACAGACTGTTCTGCGCCCCTCCCCCACTTCCCTCCACTTTCCTAATTGACGAAATCCCCACAAATTTCTCTTGCATTTTACTGCGACATCTAGTATAATAAAGCCCGAACTGAAAAAATGCCGGTGTGTTGGAATTGGTAGACGAGGTGGACTCAAAATCCATTACCAGCGATGGTGTGCGGGTTCGAGTCCCGCCACCGGCACCACGCCGGAGCAAAGTCCGCTTTGCTCCGGCTTTTTTCATATTCTGTAAGTAAAACCCCCTCCGTTTCCAATTCGGAAACGGAGGGGGTTTCGTTCTATAACTATAGTTCCGTGCGGTCACACCATAGTACTGTGTTCGCCGTCCACGTCACTGGCGGCTTCCACATCCACATCCAAAATCTCTTCCTCAAAGAGCGCCTCGCTCTCCTCCTCGTCGTCCTCCTCCAGGAACAGGTCCGCAGACATCTCCGGCTGTCCTGCGTTGGGGGCGGACTGCGTCAGCAAATTGCCCTCATCGTCAATCTTGTTTTTCTGCCGGTACTGGCTCAGACCAGAGCCGGCGGGAATCAGCTTACCGATAATAACATTTTCCTTCAAGCCGCGCAGGTGGTCCACCTTGCCCTTGATGGCGGCCTCGGTGAGGACCTTGGTGGTCTCCTGGAAGGAGGCCGCGGACATAAAGGAATCCGTCGCCAGAGAGGCCTTGGTAATACCCATCAGCAGGCGGGTGCAGACAGGCAGGCGGGGCAGTTCGTCCATCTCGTTGCGCTCCCCGGCCTCGATACGGGCCTGGACCTCCGCCTCAGCGTCCAGGAAGTCCACAATATCGACTGTGGAGCCGGACAGCAGACTGGAATCCCCCGCGTCCTCCACCCGGACCTTGCGCATCATCTGACGGACAATGACCTCGATATGCTTGTCGTTGATGTCCACGCCCTGTTGGCGGTAGGGCTTCTGGACCTCTCGGATCAGGTAGTTGTGACAGTCGGCCAGCCCGCGGATGCGTAGCACCTCGTGGGGCGAAAGCACGCCCTCGGTCAGCTCCTGACCCTTGGTGACCTGCTCTCCCTCCTTGACCTTGATACCGGAGGCATAGGGCAGCGCGTAGGTGACCACCTCGCCGTCGGGGGCGGTGATGGACACGTTGCACATGACATTGCGCTTGGTCTCCTCGATGGAGACGGTGCCGCTGATCTCCGCCAGCTGGGCCATTTTCTTCGGCTTGCGGGCCTCAAAAAGCTCCTCGACGCGGGGAAGACCCTGGGTGATGTCGCCGCCGGCCACGCCGCCGGTGTGGAAGGTACGCATGGTCAGCTGGGTGCCCGGCTCACCGATGGACTGGGCGGCGATGATACCGACTGCCTCACCGGCCCCGACAGGCTCGCCGATGGCCAGGTTGATGCCGTAGCACTTGGCGCACACGCCGCTGCGGGCCCGGCAGGTAAGCACCGAGCGGATTTTCGCGGAGAAGATGCCCCGGTCCTCCAGGGTCTTTGCGTCGTCCTTCCGGAGCATGGTGTTCCGGTCAAAGAGGACCTCGCCGGTGTTGGGGTCTGTGATGTCCCCGGCGGGGAAGCGGCCGTGGAGCCGTTCGGCCAGCGTCTCAATGACCTGACCGTGCTCCTGAATCTCCGCTACTTCAATGCCGTCGCAGGTGCCGCAGTCCTCCTCGCGGATGATGACCTCCTGGGACACGTCCACCAGACGGCGGGTCAGGTAACCGGAGTCGGCGGTACGCAGGGCGGTATCGGCCATGCCCTTTCGTGCGCCTCTGGAGGAAATGAAGTACTCCAGCACGGACAGGCCCTCACGGAAGTTGGCCTTGATGGGGATTTCGATGGTACGTCCGGCGGTATCGGCCATCAGACCGCGCATACCGGCCAGCTGACGGATCTGCGCCATAGAACCACGGGCGCCGGAGTCGGCCATCATCCAAATGGGGTTGTACCGGTCCATATGCTCCTGGAGGGCGTTGGTCACGTCGGCGGTGGTCTTTTCCCAGGCGGACACGGACAGGCGGTAGCGCTCCTCGTTGGTAATGAGGCCCCGGCGGTACTGCCGGTCGATGCGAATGATCTCCTTTTCCGTGTCCCGGATCAGCTCGTATTTCTTGGGGGGCACCGTCATATCCGCGATGGCCACGGTCAAGGCCCCCTGGGTGGAAAACTTGTAGCCCAAATCCTTGATCGCGTCCAGCACCTCGGCGGACTTGGTAAAGCCGTGCTTGGTGATGCACTTGTCAATGATCTTGCCAAGCTGCTTCTTGCCCACCACGAAGTTGACCTCCGGCTCGAACATGGCGTCCGGGTCGTTCCGGTCCACAAAGCCCAGGTCCTGGGGGATGGCCTGGTTGTAAATCAACCGGCCCACGGTGGTCTCCACCAGCTTGTGGCGCAGCTCGCCGTCCACCTCCCGGTACATCCGAACCTTGATGGGGGCGTGGAGGGTGACGACCTTCGCGTCGTAGGCCAGCATGGCCTCGTTCTCGTCGGAGAACACGTGGCCGGTGCCCTCCTCGGTGTCCCGGTCGTAGGTCAGGTAGTACGCGCCAAGCACCATGTCCTGGGAGGGGATGGTGACCGGGCCGCCGTCCTGGGGACGCAGCAGGTTGTTGGCCGAGAGCATCAGCACTCTGGCCTCGGTCTGGGCCTCGGCGGACAGGGGTACGTGGACGGCCATCTGGTCGCCGTCGAAGTCGGCGTTGAAGGCGGTACATACCAGGGGGTGCAGCTTGATGGCCCGGCCCTCCACCAGCACCGGCTCAAAGGCCTGGATGCCCAGACGGTGGAGGGTGGGGGCGCGGTTGAGCATGACGGGGTGTTCCTTAATGACGAACTCCAGCGCGTCCCACACAGTGGCCTCGCCCTTTTCCACCATCTTCTTGGCGGCTTTGATATTGTTGGCAAGCTGGTCGTCCACCAGCTTTTTCATCACGAAGGGCCGGAACAGCTCAATGGCCATCTCCTTGGGCAGGCCGCACTGATAGATTTTCAGGTTGGGTCCTACCACGATGACCGAACGGCCGGAGTAGTCCACGCGCTTGCCCAGCAGGTTCTGGCGGAAACGGCCCTGCTTACCCTTGAGCATGTCGCTCAACGATTTCAGCGCACGGTTGTTGGCCCCGGTGACGGCGCGGCCCCGCCGGCCGTTGTCGATGAGGGCGTCCACCGCTTCTTGAAGCATCCGCTTTTCGTTGCGGACGATGATGTCCGGGGCGTTGAGCTGAATGAGCCGTTTCAGGCGGTTGTTCCGGTTGATGACCCGGCGGTACAGGTCGTTCAGGTCGGAGGAGGCGTAGCGTCCGCCGTCCAGGGGGACCATGGGCCGGATTTCCGGGGGGATCACCGGCAGCACGTCAATGATCATCCACTCCGGCTTGTTGCCCGAAACCCGGAACGCGTCCACCACCTCCAGGCGCTTGACGATGCGGGCCTTTTTCTGGCCGGAAGCGTCCTTCAGCTCCTTACGCAGCTGCTCGGAGAGCTGCTCCAGGTCGATCTGCTGCAGCAGCTTTTTGACGGCCTCCGCGCCCATGCCCGCGTCAAAATCGTCCTCGTATTTCTCCCGCATGTCCCGGTACTCTTTTTCCGAAAGAATCTGGTTTTTCGCCAGGGGGGAGAAGCCGGGGTCAATGACGATATAGTTGGCGAAGTAGAGGACCTTTTCCAGGATACGGGGGCTGATATCCAGCAGCAGGCCCATCCGGGAGGGGATGCCCTTAAAGTACCAGATGTGGGACACGGGGGCGGCCAGCTCGATGTGGCCCATGCGCTCCCGGCGGACCTTGGACTTGGTGATCTCCACGCCGCAGCGGTCGCACACCTTGCCCTTGAAGCGGATTTTTTTGTATTTCCCGCAGTTGCATTCCCAGTCCTTGGTGGGGCCGAAAATCTTCTCACAGAACAGTCCGTCCCGCTCCGGCTTGAGGGTGCGGTAGTTGATGGTCTCCGGGCGCTTCACCTCGCCGTAGGACCATTCACGGATCTGTTCAGGGGAGGCAATACCGATTTGAATGGCGTCAAATTCCGCGTAACTCATAGTGTAGAAATTCCTCCCTTTTTAAAATTCCTCGTCGGACAGCGCGGGGCCGTCGCCGTAATCATCCTCGCCGCTGTCCAGGCCTTCGCCGACGGCCAGATCGTCGTCGTCGTTCTCGCCCTTGAAGCCGAAGCCTCCGGCGCTGGCGAAATCCTCGTCCTTCTGATAGGTGCCGAAATCGTCGTTTTTATAGAAGTCGTCCTGATTTCCGGCCCGGTAGCCGTCGTCCTCGTCGTCCTTCAGCTCGATTTCCTGGCCCTGGCCGTCCAGCACCCGGATATCCAGGCACAGGGACTGCAATTCCTTAATCAGAACTTTAAAGGACTCCGGTACGCCGGGCTTGGGCACGTTATGGCCCTTCACGATGGCCTCGTAGGTCTTGACGCGTCCGGTCACGTCGTCGGACTTCACGGTCAAAATCTCTTGCAGGGTGTAGGCCGCGCCGTAGGCCTCCAGGGCCCACACCTCCATCTCGCCGAAGCGCTGGCCGCCGAACTGGGCCTTACCGCCTAAGGGCTGCTGGGTGACCAGGGAATAGGGGCCGGTGGCGCGGGCGTGGATCTTATCGTCCACCAGATGGTGCAGTTTTAGGAAGTAGACATAGCCCACGGTGACGGGGTTATCAAACTTCTGGCCGGTGCGGCCGTCGTACAGGTCGCTTTTGCCGTCGGGCCGCAGGCCTGCCAGCTCCAGGCACTCCTGGATGTCCTTCTCGTTGGCGCCGTTGAAGATGGGGGTAGCTACCTTCCAGCCAAGGGTCTTGGCGGCGTAGCCCAAGTGGACCTCCAGCACCTGGCCGATGTTCATACGGGAGGGCACGCCCAGGGGATTCAGCACGATATCCAGGGGGGTGCCGTCGGGGAGGAAGGGCATATCCTCCTGGGGCAGGATGCGGGAGACAACACCCTTGTTGCCGTGGCGGCCGGCCATCTTGTCGCCCACGGAGATCTTCCGCTTTTGGGCGATATACACCCGGACCACCTGATTCACGCCGGGACCCAGCTCGTCGCCGTTCTCCCGTGTGAAGAGCTTCACGTCCACGATGGTGCCGCTCTCGCCGTGTGGAACCTTTAGGGAGGTGTCCCGGACCTCCCGGGCTTTTTCGCCAAAAATGGCCCGGAGCAGCTTTTCTTCCGCGGTGGCCTCGGCCTCGCCCTTGGGGGTGACCTTGCCCACCAGATAATCGCCGGCGTGGACCTCCGCGCCCACCCGGATGATGCCATGCTCGTCCAGGTCGCGCAGGGCGTCGTCGCCTACGTTGGGGATGTCGCGGGTGATGGTCTCAGGACCCAGCTTGGTGTCGCGGGCCTCCAGCTCGTATTCCTCGATGTGGATGGAGGTGAACACATCGTCCTTGACCATCCGCTCGTTGAGGAGGATAGCGTCCTCGTAGTTGTAGCCCTCCCAGGTCATGAAGCCCATGAGAATGTTCCGGCCCAGGGCGATCTCTCCGTGGTCGGTGGAGGGGCCGTCGGCCAGCACGTCCTGGAACTCCACCCGCTGGCCCACCTCCACAATGGGCCGCTGGTTGATACAGGTACCGTGGTTGGAGCGCAGGTACTTGGTCAGGCGGTATTCCCGGACTCTGCCGCTGTCGTATTTGACGGTGATGTGCCGGGCGGACACGCGGGTGACAATGCCGGGGCCTTCCGCCAGCAGGGCCACCTCGGAGTCGATGCAGTTTTTGTGCTCCTGGCCGGTGGCGACCACGGGGGCCTCAGGCCGGAGCAGGGGCACGGCCTGCCGCTGCATGTTTGCGCCCATGAGGGCGCGGTTGGCGTCGTCGTTCTGGAGGAAGGGGATCATGGCGGTAGCCACGGACACCATCATTTTGGGAGACACGTCGATATAGTCCACCTGCTTGGGGTCCACGGAAATCGTCTCGTTCCGGTGGCGGCAGGTGATACGCTCGTTGATAAAGCGGTTGTTTTCGTCCAGAGGCTCGGTGGCCTGGCCAATGGTGAATTCGTCCTCCACGTCGGCGGTCATATAGTCGATCTGGTCGGTGACCTGACCGGTCTCCTTGTCCACCTTGCGGTAGGGAGACTCGATAAAGCCGTAGCGGTTGATGCGGGCGTAGGAGGCCAAGTAGGAAATCAGGCCGATGTTGGGACCTTCCGGAGTCTCAATGGGGCACAGGCGGCCGTAGTGGCTGTAGTGAACGTCACGCACGTCGAAGGAGGCGCGGTCACGGCTCAGACCGCCGGGACCCAGGGCGGACAGGCGGCGCTTGTGGGTCAGCTCGGCCAGGGGGTTCGTCTGGTCCATGAACTGGCTCAGGGGGCTGGAGCCGAAGAACTCCTTGATGGCGGCGGTGACGGGACGGATATTAATGAGGGATTGGGGGGTGACCACGTCCAGGTCCTGGGTGGTCATACGCTCCCGGATGACGCGTTCCATGCGGCTGAAGCCGATGCGGAACTGGTTCTGGATCAGCTCACCCACACAGCGCAGGCGGCGGTTGCCCAGATGGTCGATGTCGTCGGGGGTGCCCACGTTATGGGCCAGACAGTTCAGGTAGTTGATAGATGCCATGATATCCGCCACGGTGATGTGCCGGGGGATCAGGTCGTCGATCTGGTTCTGGCAGGCTTCTTTCAGGTCCTCGCCGGAGTACTGGTCCAGCAGGGAGCACAGCACCGGGAAGGAGACCATTTCCCGCACGCCGATCTCCTCCGGGTCGAAGTCCACAAAGTCCTCCAGATGGACCATGTTGTTGGAAAAGACTTTTACGGGCTTGCCGTCCATCTCCAGCACCACGTCGTTCACGCCCTTGCGGTCCAGCTCCTGGGCACGCTCTCTGGTCAGGTTTTCCCCGGCCTCGGCGAGAATTTCGCCGGTGCGGGGGTCGGCCACGGGCATTGCCAGGGTGTGGCCGGCCAGACGGGTCCAGAGGGCCATCTTTTTGTTGAACTTGTAGCGGCCCACGGCGGACAGGTCATACCGGCGGGGGTCGAAGAAGGTGGTGGTGATCAGGCTCTCGGCGGAGTCCAGCGTGGGAGGCTCGCCGGGGCGCAGCTTCCGGTAGATTTCCAGGATCGCGTCTTCGTAGGTCTTGCAGGCGTCCTTGTCCAGGGTGGCCAGGATACGCTCATCCTCTCCGAACAGCTCCAGGATCTCCCCGTCGGTCTTGGGGCCCACGGCCCGGATCAGGCAGGTGATGGGCAGCTTGCGGTTTTTGTCGATGCGGACATTAAAGATGTCGGACAGGTCCGTCTCGTACTCCAGCCACGCGCCCCGGCCGGGGATAACAGTGGTCGCATAGGTG
This sequence comes from uncultured Oscillospiraceae bacterium, assembly GCA_910577805.1. Lineage (GTDB taxonomy): Bacteria > Bacillota > Clostridia > Oscillospirales > Oscillospiraceae > Lawsonibacter. The sequence goes on from CAJTOE010000030.1 coordinate 17,424, forward strand.
AGGTTGTCCGCCTTATCGGCGGTGCGGGAGTAGTACATGCCGGGGGAGCGGACGATCTGGGAAACGATGACGCGCTCGGCGCCGTTGATGACGAAGGTACCGGCGTTGGTCATGATGGGGAAATCTCCCATAAAGATTTCCTGCTCCTTGATCTCCTCCGTCTCCTTGTTGCGCAGGCGCACCCGGACCTTGATGGGAGCGGCGTAGGTGGCGTCCCGCGCCTTGCACTCCTCCTCGTCATACTTGGGCTTCTCGTCCATAGAGTAGTCAATGAAGCTCAGTTCCAGGTTGCCGGCGTAGTCGGTGATGGCGGCTACGTCCCGGAACACCTCCCGCAGGCCGGTATCCAGGAACCACTGGTAGGATTTTTTCTGCACCTCCAGCAGGTTGGGCATCTCCAGGATCTCTTCATAGCGGGCGAAGCTTCTGCGCAGGGTCTTGCCAAAATACACTTCCTTGACCATTGCTGAAAATCAACTCACTTTCTTCCCGACTTGACGGTTCGATGGGGTCGTTTCCTGGGGAAATCCCCAAAAAACGTCCTGTTTTTTCGTGATTCTGCACAAGTTTCCATGGTTCCTCGGACTTGAAACACCAGGGTGCGTGATAAGAAAGGGGAGCTTTCCTCTTGTCAACGGGAGCCTTGTGTGGTAAACTACCGACAGAAATTAAAAATGGAATAAACTTGGAAAAAGGCGCTTCTGTCCGATTCAGATTATAAAGCATTTTATTCTACCATGGTTAAATCCTCCTTGTCAAGGGGGATTTTTTGTTTTTTTGTGTAAGTTAATAATGTATTACAGCCCTTGGGCTTCCCAAATCGAAAAAAACCAAAATACATATTGCAATTTTACAAAAACTATACTATAATAGTCCCGCAGGCGCAGTGCGTCCTGCACACGAAATACGTTGGCAAAAAGCCCAGTGGGCTTTTTGCTCTTCCTCAGGGAAGAGCAAGCCAGATCGAATGAAATGGAGGAACTAAAATGAAAAAGACACTTGCTTTTGTCCTTGCAGCGGCGATGTGCCTTGGCCTGGCCGCCTGCGGCCCCAAGGACCCCGCCCCCACCACCAGCACCCCCCC
>CAJTOE010000031.1 GCA_910577805.1 uncultured Oscillospiraceae bacterium
CCCATCAACGGAATTCTGGGGATGCTGGCCATTCTGGAAAAGAACCCGGACGACCCGGAGCGGCAGAGGGAGTGCCGGAGGAAAATCCGTGTATCAACAGAGCATCTTTTGTCCCTGGTAAACGACGTTCTCCAGGTCAGCAAGCTGGAGAGCGGGAGACCTGCGGCAGTGGAGGAGGTCTTTGCCCTGCATGATGTGCTGAAAGACTGCATCACGATTCTGTCGCCCTTGGCGGAAGAGCGGAACATCCGGCTGGAACTGGAGGCTTCCGGGCTGCGGCACGGCAAAGTCATAGGAAATCCCTTGTATTTAAAACAGATTTTCACGAATGTGATCGACAATGCGATTCGATATAACCGGCCCTATGGCGCTGCTTTTGTCCGGGCGGAGGAGACCGGCTTCCAAGCCGGAACGGCAAGCTGCCGGTTCGTGATCGAGGACACGGGGATCGGTATTGGTGAGGATTTCAAAAAGCACATTTTTGAGCCGTTCACACAGGAGCATCAGGATGCGAGAACGAACTATAACGGTGTTGGGCTGGGTATGTCCATCGTAAAGAAGCTGGTCGATCAGATGAAGGGAACGGTTGAGATAGACAGCTGCCCTGGCAAGGGAAGCATAGTCCAAATCACGCTTCCCCTGCGGGTCGATGAAGCGGAACACGCAGAGTCCGCAGACGAGCTTTGGAACATGCCGGACAATATCGCAGGAATGCGTGTGCTGCTGGTGGAGGATAACGAGATCAACTGTGAGATCGTGGAGTACATGCTCCGGGACGCAGGCGTGGAGGTCGTGACGGCCCACAACGGCAAAGCGGCTGTAGACGCGTTCACGGCGGCGGAGCCGGGGGCGTTTGACTGCATACTTATGGATTTGATGATGCCGGTCATGAGCGGCTATGAGGCGGCACGGGTGATTCGCGGCTTGGCGCGGAGGGATGCGGGGGCCGTGCCTATCATAGCGCTGTCGGCTAACGCATTCGACGAAGATATCGCGCTGGCAAAGGACGCCGGGATGAATGAACACCTGGCAAAGCCGGTGGATATCCGTAAAATGTTCCAGGTCATGAGCCGTCTGAGAGATTGGAACCCGTGAACGACAATTTAAGGCACAGTTAGAGAAGCTTTCATTCTAATCTCCTATGTATTCATAGGGGATTTTTTATGCCAATTTGCATACTTTTTGAGTGGATCTCCAAAACCCGCCTCCTCACAATTTTACCCGTTTCAATTTAGGGCTTGCGCATTGTTCACAATTCTGTTATAATTTACTCCGCAAAACTTGAACAAAAGGGAGGCGGTCCGGCATGTCACAGCTGCGTCTGCAAATGGAACAGGCGGCGGTGCAGTCCTACCGGGCCTACTACGATGTGGAGGAGTACCGGGACGCAGGCCCCCTGAAAGCCCTGTGCGCCTACCACTCCCGGTCCGCACAGTATGTGCTGGTGAAAAAAGCGGAGCTTTGGTCGGCGGAGACCAACGAGTATGTCTACCTGTGGTCCCTGCCCCGTCTGGACGAGGAGGCTCTGGAAATGATTTTCCAGAAAACCCTGGAGGATGGAATGCCCCGCATACACCCCCATAAGGACCACATGTCCACCTTTTTGACCGCCGTTGTGCTGTGCGGCGAGGCCGACCCCCAGACACTGGCCCGGCTGAAAACGCTGAAGCAGCGCAAAAATTTCCGGCTATCGCTCCATGGATGGATGGAGTTTCGTATAGCAGCCGCGGTTCTGGACTGCGGCGTATTTGCCGCCAACCGCCCCGGACGGGAGACCGCCCAGTTTTTGGAGCAGCTGGCGCAGAGCGTTTCTCAAAAAAGTATTAAAAGAGGAGAGGAGAAACTTACATGAATGCTATGTTAGTTGTCATCGTTGGCATTGCAATTCTGGTCGTGGGCTATATTTTCTACGGCGGATGGCTTGCCAACCAGTGGGGCGTGGACGATAAAAAGGTCACGCCAGCTCATGAGCTGGAGGACGGCATGGACTATGTCCCTGCCAAAGCTCCCGTCCTGATGGGCCACCACTTTTCTTCCATCGCCGGCGCAGGTCCGATCAACGGCCCCATCCAGGCCGCGGTGTTCGGCTGGGTGCCTGTGGTGCTGTGGGTGCTGATCGGCGGCATCTTCTTCGGCGCGGTCCATGACTACGGCGCGCTGTTCGCCTCCATCCGCCACAAGGGCCAGTCCCTGGGCGAGGTGGTAGCCGCCAACATCGGCGACCGGGCCAAGAAGCTGTTCCTGGTCTTTTCCTACCTGACCCTGGTGCTGGTGGTGGCCGCCTTCGCGTCCATCGTGGCCGGTACCTTTGAGGCCAAGTACACCGAGGCCGGCGCGGTAGACGTAGCCGCCTCCGCCACCAACGCCTCCGTGGCTATGATCTCCATCCTGTTCATCCTGATGGCGATCGTGTTCGGCCTGCTGGTGTACCGCCGCGGCGCGCCTTTGTCCGTGGCTACGGTGGCCGGCGTTATCGGCATCGTGATCTGCCTGGTGATTGGCCTGAACTTCCATCCCGTCTACCTGAGCAATACCGTTTGGATGTGGATCATTGCGGTGTACATCCTGGTGGCCTCTGTGGCGCCAGTTTGGATTCTGCTCCAGCCCCGCGACTACCTGAGCTCCTTCCTGCTCTACGGCATGATGGTGATTGCCGCTGTGGGCGTCATCGGAGCAGGCCTCACCGGCGCGGACGCTGCCCACATGGATATGCCCGCCTTTACCGCCTTCAACGACCCCATCACCAAGCTGGGCACTATGTTCCCCGCCCTGTTCGTCACCATCGCCTGCGGCGCCATCTCCGGCTTCCACTCTCTGGTGGGCTCCGGCACCACCGCCAAGCAGCTGGACCACGAGCGGGACGCCAAGCCCATCGCCTACGGCGGTATGCTCATTGAGTGCGCCCTGGCCCTGATCTCCCTGGCCGCTGTCTCCTTCATCTGGCAGGAGTACGTGGCCGGCGACATCCGCGTGCCGACCCAGGTGTTTGCCACCGGTATCTCCCGGATGGTGGCTTCCATCCCTGGCCTGGAGGCCACGCAGCCCACCGTCAGCGCCCTGCTGGTGCTCACCGTGTCCGCTTTCTGTCTGACCTCTCTGGATACCGCCACCCGTCTGGCCCGGTATATGTTCCAGGAATTCTGGCTGGAGCCCGGCCAGACTTATAAGGACGTGACCGGCATCAAGGCCACCCTGTCCAACCCCTACGTGGCTACCGCCATCACTGTGGTGCTGGGCGTGGGCCTGGGCATGACCGGCTACGGCAAGATCTGGCCCCTGTTCGGCGCGGCGAACCAGCTGCTGGCCGCTCTGGCCCTGCTGACTGTGTGCGCCTGGCTGGGCAACATCGGCCGGAACAACAAGATGTTCTACATCCCCATGGCCTTCATGCTGGTGGTGACGCTGTTCTCCCTGTTCCAGACCGTCACCAACCGGATCGGACAGATCACCAGCCCTGACCCTGTGGTGCAGGCCGCAGTGGACTGGGGCACCTATGCCCAGGCCATTCTGGGCACCCTGCTGTTCATCCTGGCCATCGTGCTGGCCTGGGAGGGCGTTCAGACCATCTTCTTCAAGAAGAAGGCCTCCAAATAAGGGAAATCATACGTCTGCTTTTGCGGGCCCGGCGGAAGCCGGGTCCGTTTTTTACTTGATTTCGCCGGAGAGCTGTGCTATACTGTGAGCAATTTGAAAAGAAAGCTGAGGTCGATCCGTCCAATATGGACAGTCCTAATTTAGGTATGGCTGCGGTCCTGGCGTTTTTGATCGCCATGTCCGCCTATTTTTCCGCTACGGAAACCGCGTTTACGTCTCTGAACCGCATCCGCATGAAGAACAAAGCCGACAACGGCGACGCCAGAGCCGCAAAGACGCTGGAGCTGGCAGAGCAGTACGACAAGCTGCTGTCCACCATCCTGATCGGCAACAACATTGTCAACATCACCGCAACGACCATCGCCACTGTGCTGTGTACCAACCTCTTCCACGAGCTTGGCCCCACCGTCGCCACCGTGGCCTTGACCATCATCATCCTGATTTTCGGCGAGGTGTCCCCCAAGAGCCTGGCCAAGGAATCCCCCGAAAAATTCGCCATGTTCGCCGCCCCGCTTCTGGGACTGCTCATGGTGATACTCACCCCCCTGAACTTCCTGTTCGGTCAGTGGAAAAAGCTGCTGTCCCGTGTGTTCCGCAGCCAGGGCAGCGACGGCATCACCGAGGAGGAGCTTGTGACCATGGTGGACCAGGCGGAGGACGAGGGCGGCCTGGACCAGCACGAGAGCCAGCTCATCCGGGCGGCCATCGAGTTCAACGACCTGGAGGTGGGGGAAATCCTCACCCCGCGGGTGGACCTGGTGGCGGCGGAGGAGGGCAGCTCCGAGGAGCAGATCGCCTCCCTCTTTGCCCAGAGCGGCTATTCCCGCCTGCCCATCTACCAGGACACCGTGGACAATATCGTGGGCGTGATTCACGAAAAGGATTTTTACGCCGCCCGGAGCCGGGGACGGGTCAACGTGGCCAAACTGCGGGCCCCGGTGCTTTACACCACCGGAAATACGAAGATTTCCGAGCTTCTGCGGATTTTGCAGCGCAGTAAGGCCCATATGGCCGTAGTGGTGGACGAGTACGGCGGCACCGAGGGCATCGCCACACTGGAGGACATTCTGGAGGAGCTGGTGGGCGAGATCTGGGACGAACACGACGAGGTGATCGAGCAGTTCCAGAAGCAGGAGGACGGCAGTTATCTCATTGCGTGTTCCGCGGACCTGGACGATATGTATGATCTGTTCCAGGTCAAGGGGACCTGCGGCGCGGCTACGGTCTCCGGCTGGGTGCTGGAGCAGGTGGGCCGGGTGCCTGAAGTAGGGGACCGGTTCCAGGCGGAGGGCCTGGACGTGACGGTCACTCAGGTGGAACACCGGCGGGTGCTGGAAATTCGCGTGGTCCTCCTGCCGGAGGAGGAATCATAAAGCTCGGTCCGCCGGATTCCGGCGGGCCGTATCACATGTGAGGGTTGGGCTATGGAAAACAGACAGAAACCAGAGCAGTCCATGCGGGGTATCCAGATCAGCAAAATGAACGCAGCCATTATCGTGTCGTCCTTCCTGCTGTACATACTGCTGACCGCCACCGCGATCCATGTATCTATGACCATTCATGACACGTATTACGCGATGGACCGGTATTTCGGCTGTGTCCAGCTGGAAAACCTTCTGCGCAGCGGCACCAGAGAGCTGACCGAGCAGGTCCGGCTGTATGTGCTGACGGGGGATGAAACATACCGGGACAATTATTTTCAGGAACTCCACGAGAACCGCAGCCGGGAACGGGCAGTGCAGTATTTAGGGGAGCTTGGGGTGGAGGGAGACGCCTTAAAGCACCTTCAGGCGGCTCTGGAACAGTCCAATGCCCTGGTGGAGCGGGAGTTTCATGCTATGGCCCTGGTGGCTCTGGCGAAGGAGTCTCCATGCTCCACATTGCCCCAGGAGGTCCAGGATATAGATCTGACGGCCGGGGAACGGGCCATGGCTCCGGAGAAGCTGATGGAACGGGCCAAGGAGCTGGTATTCGATGCGGAGTACCAGAACGCCCGGCTGGAGATCGAAGAAAACGTGGAGGACTCTCTGTACGCTCTGAACGATACGACCAGCTGGCGGATGGAGCAGGGCTACGAGAGCCTGGAGCGGGCTATGGTGGTCCACCAGGCCCTTATTGCCGTCCACTTTGCGGCGACGGTGATTGGATTTTTATTCACCCTCCGGCTGGTGGTCCTGCCCATGCGGGGTTACGTCAAGGCCATCCGGGAGCGCAGGAATCTGCGGGAGGCGGGGGCCTACGAGTGCAAGTGCCTGGCCCACACCTGCAATGTGATGTTTGAGCGCAACCAGGCCCATGAGCTTCAGCTTCGTCACCAGGCGGAGCATGACGCGCTGACGGGTCTGCTGAACCGCGGAGCCTTTGACGCGCTCCAGCAGGAGCTGTCTGCCCAGGCGGAGCCGACGGGTCTGCTTCTGGTGGATGTGGACAAGTTCAAGCAGGTCAACGATGGCTACGGCCACGAGATGGGGGACCGGGTGCTGCAAACGGTAGCCAGCCTTTTGTCGGAGCATTTTCGTACCACGGACTACCCCGCCCGCATCGGCGGCGACGAGTTCGCGGTGATTTTGACCAACGCGTCCCCGGAGCGGACAGCGGCCCTCCAGGCGAAGATCGAGACCATCAACCACACCCTGACCCACCCCACTGGTGGACTGCCTGTGGTGTCCCTGAGCGTAGGCGGGGCGTTCTCGCAGAATGGCTTTTCGGAGGACCTTTATAAACATGCGGACCTGGCCCTGTACGAGGTGAAGGAGCATGGACGCTGCGGGTGCCGGTTCTATCAGGGGGAGCCGTGAGGGGGATTCCAAAGGGCCGCGCTACCCTCTATTTTATGAATTGAAATTGTAACTATTTGTTTCTTGCTTGTGGGCAGAAAGCTGGTATGATAAGTAAAGCAAGGGAGCTGCTGCAATGAGCACGGATTATGAAAGTCTGCTGAATACCGCGGCGGAGTTGGGCTATCAGCTGATGTTCAGCGGAGCGGAGATCTACCGGGTGGAGGAGTCTGTCACCCGGCTTCTCCTGGCCTACGGGGTAGCGGAACCGCAGGTATTCGCCATCCCAAACTGTCTGATTATCAGCCTGACCACCCCGGAGGGCCAGTCCATCACCCGCATGTCCCGCATCCCCAGCCACGGCACGGATATTGAACTGCTGGAGCGGTGCAACGCTCTGTGCCGCAATCTATGTAAATCTCCCGTTCCACTCCCCCAGGCCCGCGGCCAGGTGGACGAGCTGCGCACACAGCGCAGGAGCTACCGGCCCAGGCAGGTCCTGGCGGGCTATTTTATTGCCCCCGCCTTCTTTACCCCTCTGTTCGGCGGCGGCTTCTGGGACGGTCTGGCGGCAGGCCTGTGCGGCCTGGCGGTGGGCTGGTGTGTGATTTTTGGGCGGAAGCTTTTGGGGTCGAATAACTTTGTGCGGACCATCGCCGCCAGCCTGGCCGGAGCCTTAGGCGCGCTTCTGCTGGTGCTGCTGGGCCTGGGGCGGGATGTGGATACCATTACCATCGGGGTCTTTATGGTTCTGGTGCCCGGCATCGCCCTGACCAACGCCATGCGGGAGATCATGGCCGGAGATATTATCTCCGGACTGTCACGGGCGGCGGAAGCCATTCTCACCGGCGCTGCCATTGCTTTAGGTGCGGCTTTGGCGCTGGCTCTGTGGCGCGCCGGGATGGGAGGAATTGGATGAACACATATGTGATCCCCTGCCTGTGCGCGTTTTTGGCCTGCTTGGGCTTTTCTCTTGTCTACAACATCCACGGCCTGGGCATGGCCATTGCCAGCCTGGGCGGGGCGCTTGGGTGGCTGATCTACCTGCTGCTGGGCAAGACCATTCCGGGCGCATTTTGGGCGGCGGTGGCGATTGCCGTCTATGCGGAGCTGATGGCCCGGCTGCGGCGTTGCCCAGTGACCGGCTATCTGCTGGTGGGTCTGCTGCCGCTGGTGCCGGGCGGGGGGATTTATTACGCCATGCGCCACTGTGTAGACGGGGAAATAGACTTGTTTCTGGATTCGCTGCTGCAAACCCTGGGGATGGCGGCCGCTCTGGCGGTAGGGGCTATGGTGGCCTCGTCCCTGTTCCGGGCGCTGCTGCCCCGCTGGAAATATCCCAGACAAATTGGTAAATCTTAGGAGGAGAAAGAACATGCGTAAGAGCCTGCCTCTGCTGCTGTTGTTGTTTGTGTTGACGGCCTGCGGTGCGCCGGAGCCTGAGGAACAATCCATCCCGGACGCGTCCCCGTCTGTACCGGCGCCAGCTGTCTCGACCCCAAGGTCGGAACCGGAGCCAGATCCGGAACCGGGGCCGGAACCTGCCCCGGCAGGCTCCAACCCCGTGCTGGAGCCTGAACCGGAACCCGTGCCTGTGCAGGAGTATGATTTTTCTCAGCCGGTGCCGGAGCGTGAGGCGGTGGAGCTGGAGTATTTTGACGACGCGGCCTTTGTGGGGGACTCCCGGACCGATGGATTTTTGGTGTACAGCGGCATCGGGCGGGGAGCAAATCTGACCTCCAACGGCCTGTCCATTTTCAAGCTGGCGGACAAAAAGGCCCTGAAAATCGACGGCCAGGAATACACCCTGCTGGAAGCCCTGGAGCTGAAGGAGTACGGCAAGATTTACTTTTCCCTGGGCGTCAACGAGCTGGGCTACTTTGACGACGACGGCTTTTACCGCAACTACTGTGCGGCCATCGACGCCATTCGGGCGGCCCAGCCCCAGGCGGTCATTTACATCCAGGGCTTGATTCCCCTGAACGAGAAGCTGATTATGGAAAGCTCCGGCCGGGACTACCTGACCAATGAGCATTTACGGGTGTACAACGACCTGATGCGTCAGGTGGCGGAGGAGAAGCAGGTCGCGTTTTTGGACCTGTACAACCTGTTTGTGGACGAGGACGGCTCCCTTCCGGAGGATGCCAGCCGGGACGGCGTCCATTTACGCACGGACTACTGCAAACAGTGGCTGGAATATCTGCAAACCCACACAGTAGACTATGAGACTATGTACCCGGAGGAGAAATAGATGAGAAAATTACTTATTGCAATTACGGCTTTGCTTCTGCTTCTGAGCGGCTGCGGAAAAAAAGAGGAGGCCTATTCGGTCGAGCTGGTGGGCCAGATGGTCCAGTCGGAGGTCTTTTCGGAGGAGCTGGAGGAGCTGGACGGCGACATTGCCTTTTCCCTCTACGGTCTGGCGGACCAGGGGCTGGCGCGGGAGGACCTGACTGCCTGTGCGGTACAGCGCTCCGCCGGAGCTACCTGTGAGGAGGGAGCGGTGCTGGTTTTCTCCAGCGACGAGCAGGCCGGGAAGGCCCTGACCGCCTTGCAGGACTATGTTCAGAGCCAGATTGAGGCCAACGAGGACTACCGGCCCGGAGAAATCCCCAAGCTGGAAAACGCGCTGGTCAGCCAGCAGGGCAGTACGGTGCTGCTGGTGGTGGCCAACGATTTAGACGCGGCAAACGCGCTGCTGAAATAAGAAATACGGCGCTTTTTTACAATGCGAAGCCCTTCACTCTTTATACGGTGGAGGGCTTCGCATTGCTCTTTTTTCGTGCATATACAGTTCGGTAAATTTGAATGAAATTATAGAGATATATTTGTAGTGATTCACAAATCCCCTGAAAAAGACAGGGCGCAGTTTCTAAGAGTCCTCCCGAAAAACGCCCCGATTCTCAAGCCGGAACTTGTTTGAGTGCTGTTATTTCTTGTTTTACACTTTTCTTTAGCAATGCTATACTCGGTGAAAAGCAAGCTGTGACCGGTCCTCTGCTGCTTTCAGGCAAACGTCCAAAACCAAACAGAATGGGGGAAGGCGGAGTTAAAATGAAAGAGGAAACAGCGGCACAGGTCAGCGAACTGCTGGCCGGTGCTTATGACTTACATGTCCACACCAGTCCCTCGGTATTCCCGCGCATGGAGGACGGGTTTGAGCTGGTTCAGGAGGCGGACGCCGCCGGGATGGCAGGCGTGATGCTGAAAAGCCACTATGAGCCTACCGCACTGCGGGCGGAGCTGATTAACCGGCACAGTGGATGTAAGGCACAGGTATACGGCGGGCTGGCACTGAACTGGCCGGTAGGCGGGCTGAATATTTACGCGGTGGAAAACGCCCTGCGGGCAGGGGCCAGAATCATTTGGATGCCCACCCGCGACGCACAAAACAGCCTGCGTTTCGGCAATATGGAGGGAGATTTCTTTCGCCGTCCTGGGATTTCGGTTCTGGATGAGCGCGGCGGCCTGAAGCCCTGCGTCTATGAGATTATGGACGCGGTCAAGGCCAGCGGAGCGGCTCTGGCAACCGGCCACCTCAGCCCGAAGGAGTCGGTCCTCCTCTGCCGGGAGGGGAGGGCCAGAGGGGTCCGTATGATTTTGACCCACCCGGAGTTCCCCAGAACTTTTATTGAACCGGCGGTCCAAAAGGAAATGGCGGACCTGGGTGTATTGATTGAAAAAAACTGGTTCAACATTGTACTGGGCCGGGTCACCATCCAGGAGATGGCGGCCGCTATCCGGGTGGTGGGCAGCCGCCGGACCTACATTGCCACAGACCGGGGCCAGAGGGGACAGCCCAGCCCGGTGTCTGAATTCCGGCGCTTTATCCAGGAGCTTCTTCAAGCGGGGCTGAGTCCGGAGGAGATTCGGGATATGGCACAGAGAGTGCCGGAAATAATCTTATCCACCAATTCGATTTAAGGGAGGAAACACAAATGAAACTAAGAAACATGTTTGCAGGTATCCTGGCGGGAGCAATGGTTCTGAGTCTGACCGCCTGCGGCAGCGATCCCAAGCCCGGCAATACCTCCGGCAGCGGCGGCGAAGAACAAAGCCTGACCCTGAGCATCGGCTACACCACCGCCTCCAATGACGACGACCCCTACCACCTGACGGCTCTGCGCTTCAAGGAGCTGGTGGAGGAAAAAACCAACGGCCGCATTACAGTGATTGAATACCCCAGCAGCCAGCTTGGCTCCGAGCCTGAGATGTGGGAGGGAATGCAGACCGGCACCTGTGATATGGCGGTAATGACAAACGCCTATGTGTCCTCCTACGTGCCCGCCAACGGCACTTTGGACCTGCCCTTTATCTTCTCCGACCTGGAGCAGGCCCGCAGTGTACTGGACGGAGAATTTGGCCGCTCTCTGATTGGCAATATGGACGGCACCGGCGTGACCTGTCTGGCGTTCTCCGAGGGCGGATTCCGGCAGCTTTGTACCCGCAATGCCGCCATACGCACCCCCGGCGACCTGGCCGGCTTGAAAATCCGCTGCATGGAGACCAAGACCTATCTGTCCGCCTATGCCTCTCTGGGTGTGAACGCCACCCCCATGGCCTGGGGAGAATTGCTCACTGCATTGCAGCAGGGCACCGTGGACGGCTGTGACGCTCCCCTGAGCGTGCTGTACACCAACGGTTTCCCCGATATCTGCCAGTATATCGACAATGTGAACCTGTTTTACTCCCCGCTGCCTGTGTGCATCTCCACCAGTCTGTTCGAGTCCCTGTCCGACAAGGACCAGCAGATTTTGCTGGACGCGGCAGTCCAGGCCGCGCAGGCCGTCCGGGACAACAACGACGCAACGGCCGAGCGTATGGAGGCCGACCTGACCGAGCAGGGGATGACCATCGTTGCCGAGGAAGAGGTGGACAGCGCGGCGTTCCGTACCGCGGTACAGTCCTGCTATGCGGAGATGGAGTCCTATGTGGGCAGCGACTGGCTGGCCAAAATCAAGAGCGAGGTTGGCCTGTCCTGACGCGTCTGTCAAGAGAAAGGAAGCGTTTATGAAAAGTTTGCAGCGCGTATCAGACACGGTAAACCGGACGGTCAGCTATGTGGGCATCGCGGTTTTCCTGGTTCTGATTCTAGCCTGTGTCATGCAGGTGTTCTTCCGATTTGTTCTGAATCACTCCCTGTCCTGGACGGAGGAGCTGGCCCGGTACTGCTTTATCTGGATGCACATGCTGGGGGCCTCCCTCCTGATTGAGGGGAGCGGCCACGCCACGGTGACGGCGGTGCTGGACCTGTTCCACGGCGCGGTCCGCAAGGCGGTGGACGTTCTCATTGAGCTGGTCATCCTGTTTGACGGCGCAGTTATGCTGTATGCGGGCCTCCAGCTTGCCTACAGCTCCCGCGGGAATCTCAGCACGGCTCTGTCAATTCCCATGTGGTGCATCAACTCCTCCGTTGCGGCAGGCGGTCTGCTGCTTATGTTCCAGGCCCTTGTCAAAATTGCGGTACTCCTGCTGAAAAAGGAGGATGAGACAGAATGACCCTTGTATTCATTGCGCTGTTCGGCCTGATGCTGTTGGGCGTTCCGGTGGCGTTTGCCATCCTGTCCGCCGGTATGACCTACCTGGCTGCAACGGGAGCCAGCATTCTGGTGGTGCCACAGCGCCTGATTTTCGGCCTGAACTCCTTCACGCTCCTGGCGGTCCCGCTGTTTATCCTGGTGGGCAATTTGATGGATTTCGGCGGTATCTCCAAGCGGCTGACCGACTGGGCCAAAAGCATTCTGGGGTGGCTGCCCGGCGGACTGGGTATTGTCACGGTGTTCAGCTGCGCTATCTTCGCCGCCCTCACCGGCTCCGGGCCGGCTACGGTAGCCGCTATTGGCTCCATCATGCTCCCCTCCATGCTGAAAGCGGGCTATTCCAGAGAGACCAGCGCGGGCCTGGTGGCCGCAGCCGGTGCGTTGGGACCCATCATTCCTCCCAGCATTCCTATGATTATCTACGGCGTGACAATGAACCTGTCTATTCCCGCCATGTTTGTGGCCGGAGTGGCCCCCGGTCTGGTGATTGCTCTGGCGCTGGCGTTGGTCAACGTGGTTTTCGCGTACCGCACGCCCCAGGTGATCGAGTATGCCAAAAGCATGAAGTTTGACTTCTTCCTCTCCCTGAAGCTGCTCTGGAAGGCGCTGGGCGCTCTGGGCCTGCCGGTCCTGATTCTGGGCGGTATCTACGGCGGCGTATTTACCCCCACGGAGTCGGCGGCGATTGGAATCGTGTACGCGTTGATTCTGGGCTTCGCCCTGGGGGAGCTGAAGCTCAAGGACCTGCCCCGTATCCTGATTTCGTCCCTCAAGACCTCCACGATGGTCAACTTCATCATTGCCGCCGCCTCCCTCTTTTCCTGGGTGGTGTCCAAGTCCCAGATTGGCACTGTGATTTCCGAGGCGTTCATCAGTCTGGTGGGCGGCAGTCAGCCTCTCTATTTGCTGGTTTTGGTGCTGGTGCTGCTGGTCGTGGGGTGCCTGATGGACAACGTGGCGGCTACGCTGATTCTGGCCCCGATTTTGATTCCCGTCGGCGTTCAGCTTGGCTGTAACGAGCTTCATATCGGGATGCTGTTCTGCATCTGTCTGGTGGTAGGGTTTGTTACACCGCCCTTTGGGTACAATCTGTTTACCGCGGTTTCCGTCTCAGGTCTGAATTTCAAACAGATTGTAAAAGGGTCGCTGCCCTTCCTGATTACCGAAATTCTGCTGCTGTTTATATTTGCCTATGTCCCTGGTATCATTACCTGGCTCCCCAGGCTGATGGGCTACAGCTATTAAACCGTATCCAGTCACACAACACAGAGAAAGCGGTCCATTCTGTTTCGGGATGGACCGCCGTTTTCCGTTTCAAGAAAGGGGTTTTTATGCGAATTGGCTATGAAGTATTTTTGATGGTGGCCCGTGAATTGAGCATCTCCCGCGCAGCGGAACAGCTGAATGTCACCCAACAGTGCGCCAGCGACCATATCCGCCGTTTGGAGCGGGAGTTTCAGGTCACACTGTTTGAACGCAAGCCCAAGTTTCAACTGACAGAGGCGGGAAAAATCATGCTCCAGAGCCTACAGAACATCCTGATTCTGGAGACCAACATGAAGCGGAACCTGAGCAGCGTGGCAGAGGGGACCTGCGGCAGCTTTACCGTTGGAATCAGCACTTCCCGCGCTCCAATCATTCTGCCCAGGGTACTGCCCCAGTTCTATCAGGAGTTTCCCGGAGTCAATATCTCGTTTATCGAGGAGGACACCCAGCTTTTGGAGGAGCGCCTCCGGGCTGGAGACATCGACCTGTTTATCGGCATCAACACGACGCCCCATGCGGACTATGAGATCGAGACATTGGCGTCGGAGGGAATCATGCTGGTGATATCCGAGGACCTGCTGGCACAGAATTTCAGCCGGAATGAGATTCAGAGCATGTACAATGGCGTCAATCTGAACCATTTCTCCCATGTTCCGTTTACATTGAGCTTCCGTACCGGAAAGGTAAACCACGCCATTGAGGAGTACTTGAATAACAACAATATTCAGCTGAAGGTCATTTATAATATCAGTGACAGCAAAACCCAGATTCAGCTGTGTGCCACTGGAATCTGCGCGGCTCTCTGTCCCAAAATGCTGCTGGATACACCGTATATGCGGCAAAATTCCCTCCAGAGGCATGGGAGGCTCCACGCATTTCCCATCAACCACTTTGATCAGAATATACACATTGACCTGGTGAGCCACAAAAATGTCTCTCACCCTCTGTTCATTCGTCTGTTTATCCGCCTGCTCCGGGAGGAAATACCGGCAATCGCCCGAACGAATCTGCTTCAGGAGTTGTGATGTTCTTCCGCGTCCCCGTACTCCTCCAAGGCCCACTCCAGGAACTCCGCGTCCTTGTCGTCCAGGGCGTGGAGTCCGGCGGTATCTTCCATATGGTGGGTGAACTCGTGGGCGATGGTGGCAAAGATTTCCTCCTGCCACTCCTCCTCGTCGTAGTCGTGGTAGAGCTTTACAAAGCTGCCGTAATACAGCACGATATACCGTCCCAGCATATTGTGCCGGTACTCCCCCAACACGTACATCTGCCCATCCGGGAAATTTTCATCGGGCACGGCCTCCCGGTCCAGCTGGATACCGCCGTCCAAATCCTCAAAAAAAGCGTCGGGGAACTCTGCCGCGATCTCCTCCAGCCAGTTGCCCATCTGGTCATAGGTGGGAGTCATAGGCCGCCACCTCCTTCTCTCTTATTTCCTGCATCATATCACATTTTGGAGCATCCGGCAAGAATGGCCTGCGCCTAATCTAATTTTTAATATCATATTAACTAATTTTCGCCTTGATATTTCGCGGTAAACATGATATACTATAGTCAACAACATGTGAAAGGAGTGTGTCCTATGCGTACACAGTCTATTCCCGCCCGTCCTATGGCGGTCCACCTTCCAAAGCCGGTCAAAAAGCAGCGTGACCCCTACGACGGCCTGCGGCCTTGGTCCGCCATCACCCACGGCACCGGCGCAGTACTGGGAATCGCTGGTACGGCGGTGCTGCTGATTTTGTCGGGCCTGCAGGGCCGGTGGGACCTGTTCCTCTCCTTCGGTATCTACGGACTGTCCATGATCTGTCTGTACACCGCCAGCACCCTGTACCACTGCATCCATACCTCCGTGCCCGGCCGCATCGCCCTGCGCAAATACGACCACTGCTCCATTTATCTGCTCATTGCCGGAAGCTACACCCCTGTATGCACCGCTGTGCTGAAAAGCGTCCTGGGAACGGCTATGCTGACGGTGATCTGGGTGTGCGCGGCGGCGGGGATCATCCTGACCATCGCCAAGCTGGACATCCCCCGCTGGCTCACCAGCACCATCTATGTGGTCATGGGCTGGATCGCTCTGGTGGCTATCGTTCCCCTGTCCCGGCTCCTCCCCCCGATTGGGATGTTCTGGCTGGTGGGCGGCGGCGCGCTGTACACCATCGGCGGCGTTCTGTACGCAGTAAAGTGGCCCGGACGGAACAACCCCCGGTTCGGCTGTCACGAGATTTTCCACGTCTTTATCCTGCTGGGAAGCGTCTTCCACTACCTGATGATGCTCCAGGTAATCCTGCCTCTGTTCTGAGCGCTGCAAAGTGCAGAAAAATTTATAAAACCATCTTGCGGCCCGGCGGCACATCCGATATAATACGGACAGATGCTGGAAAGGATGTGGGCCATGCGTGGATGAGTATTCTTTTTTCGTTTCCCCCAGCGAGATTTTTTTAGACCTCCAGCTATACCAGTTTGGCTGGGAGCAGTGCGCACCACTGCACTCCTTTGGTCCCTTCGTGCGCAACCACTACTTGTTTCATTATGTAATTTCCGGCCGGGGCTGGCTGGACTCCCACGACCAAAACGATGTGACCCACAAATACCGGCTTGGGGAAAACCAGGGCTTTCTGATCTGTCCCGGCCAGGTGAACACCTACTGCGCCCACGAGACGGACCCCTGGAAATACGTCTGGCTGGAATTTGATGGCCTGCGGGTGCCGGACTACCTGACCAGAGCCGGACTGGGCGTCTCTCAGCCTATTTACACCCCCGCCGTGCCGGAGCAGGGCCGCGCCGTCCAGGACACTATGCTTTATATGACCCGCTGCTCCGACGCATCCACCCTCCACCTGATTGGCCACCTGTGCCTGTTTTTGGACGGGCTTATCCAGTCCTCCTCTACCCGGCGGGAGCTCCAGGGAGGCCAGCTGAAGGATTTTTATATCCGGGAGGCCATCACCTTCATGGAGCATAATTACCACCAGGAAATCACGGTGGAAAATTTGTCCGACGTGTGCAAGCTCAACCGCAGCTATTTCAGCAAGCTCTTCAAAGAGAGCATGGGCTGTCCGCCCCAGGAGTTTTTGATCCGCCTGCGGCTGAGTAAGGCCGCAGAGCTGATGAAAACCACCTCCCACTCCATCGGGGACGTATCCATGATGTGCGGCTACCCCAATCAGCTCCATTTCTCCCGCGCTTTCAAGAAGCGCTACGGCTGTTCGCCGCGGGAGTGGCGGGCGGAAAATCAAATCAAGCGATGATAGGAACAGAGAAAAATATAAAGTTTTTTCGGACAGCAGAAAGATATCTGCTGTCCGCTTTTATGCAACGGGCATTACTATTTGCACGCCCATCAGGAGAACTCCAGGCTGCTGCGCTTCCGCCTGCCAACGCCGCCTTTGCCGAGTATGCCAGGAAAAGCTTGAACCGCTCCACTATTCGACCAGAACATTCTCCTGACGCAGACAGAGCGCAGGAGGAGAGTTTTTCTAAAAGCGAGGACATAAAATGGGGATTGCGCAGATCGTTTAAAAATTCTGATTCCAAGTATTATCAGCAAATATGTTACGGGTATACCCATGATCAGTATGGAAAACATATCATTCATGAGAAGTAGGCTGAAATTATTCGCTTAATCTATGAGATGGCCGCATCAGGTGTCAGTCTTGCAAGGATATCTGCATATTTGGAAGACATGGATATCCCTTCGCCAAAGGGAAAGAAAACTTGGAGTAAAGAAACTCTACAAAAAATTCTTAATAATGAGAAATATACAGGCAATGTAGCCCTGCATAAGACTTTTGTAGAAAATTATCTGGAGTATAAGCAGATTAAAAATCAAGATAGATGAATTTGCAGAAAAAATAAAGATAGGTACTCCGAAAAGCCTTGAAGTATCAAGGCTTTTCGTTATTATGGAGAAAAAATTTACCTTGCTTTATTTTGACTTGATTTAAAAAAATAAACGTAGTAAAATCAACCTATCTTTATTTTGAAACTTTGGGGGTTTTACTATGCCAGCACCTAGGAAAGTAGTACGCAGGTCAGATAGTGAAAACAAGAACGTAAAGACACAAGCGGCATTTGAGGAATTTATATCACAAAAGTTAGCAGATGGACTAGTAGAAGAAACTTTATCATCCTATGAAATGACGTTTAAGAAATTTGTTGATTACTTTGAATATCAAGTAGAGAATATTTATGATATTGAAAGTGCTATGTTTACACAATGGAAACACTACATGAAAGGCGTTGAGGAACTAAAGGACACAACGGTTAATCATCACATAAGCAATATTAGAGTGTTCATGTATTGGTGTATGGAAGATGATAGAAACTATGTCAAGCCGTTTAGGATAACACTTTCTAAAGTACGGGAAGAAATGCCAAAAGACTACACCGTAGAGGAAGTAAAAGCGTTACTAAAAAAGCCAGATAGAAAAGCTTCTTTTGCTGAATGGAGAATGTGGGCGGTTTGTTGTTTCGTCATTGGAACAGGTGCAAGGCTGGGAACACTGGTAGATATAAGAATGAGAGATATAGACCTAAAGGGCGGCAAGGTATTCTATCAGCATACAAAGAATAGAAAGTTGCAATTTGCTAATCTATCGCCGCAGTTAGTAAAGAATTTGAATGATTACATTAGTGAATGGCTAGGAAATGAAACGGAAGATGATTACTTATTCTGTAAACAAGACTTTGGACAAATAACTAAAGCGTCACTATCACAGTCTTACAGACAATACACGCACAAAAGAGGGGTAGAAAAGTCTAATATTCATGGGTTGCGGCACACATTCGCTAGAGAATGGTTTCTAAATGGTGGTGACGTAGTACAGTTGTCAAAGATACTAGGACATTCTACACTTGCTATGAGTGAACATTATATGAACGTCTATGCAGATATGGCAAGAGATAGATTTGTAGAATACAATCCGCTGGACAACATCACAAGGAACGCAGGAACAAAACGGATAGTAAGGCATAAGAGCAAAGCAAACGGGGGAACGGCCTAGCCGCTCCCCCTCTTTTTTGCTGCGGCCGCCGCTAGGTCACTTGTAAGGGCCGCTAGGCGGCTTTTGCAGCGTGGGGTATTGCCTAGAGGGGCTTGAAACGCTCCTAGTGGTCCATAAAATCTAAAAATTGCATAATAGTGGACGCCATGTTATAATGACCCCAGCAGAAACGAGGGGGTCAATATATGCCGTCATTGAAATATGTAATCAAGCTTAGTGCCG
>CAJTOE010000032.1 GCA_910577805.1 uncultured Oscillospiraceae bacterium
GAGGAGGGGGCGGGGCGGTGGAGGCCGGGCAAAGTGCCAAGGATATATTGCAGCTTCTCGCCCTCGGCGTTCAGGATATGGCTCATTCCTAACTCCTCCATCGCAATGGAGGAAAGAATCTGATTGACTGCGTCTTCCCGCTTGATGGGCGGGTCAATATTGGGAAAACTGGGCAGAGACATAAAATAATCTCCTTTCTAAGTGGGTGTACACACCAGGAA
This sequence comes from uncultured Oscillospiraceae bacterium, assembly GCA_910577805.1. Classification (GTDB taxonomy): domain Bacteria; phylum Bacillota; class Clostridia; order Oscillospirales; family Oscillospiraceae; genus Lawsonibacter. The sequence goes on from CAJTOE010000032.1 coordinate 222, forward strand.
TGTGCCCCTTCATTCCTTCTCTTCCAGCAGGATGATACTCAGAGAAGCGCCCATTCCGCTGCCCGCCAGGGTGACAGTTTGAGCCTTTGGAGAAAGTCCGGGGAGGGGGGCCGCGCACAGCTGGAGCCGGAGCGTCTCACCGGCGTCCATAAGATGCACATCCTGATTCTCAAAGCTGGCAGTAGGAGCCGCAGGGATAACCGTAGTAGTGTATCTCGCCATGCCGCCTATAAGCAGCTTGGTCCCTACCTGCGCGGGCTTGGTGAGATTCACGCGGTAAGAGAGCAGATAGACGCCTTTTTTGTTCACCTGGAACATGGTGTTCTCCGGGTTGACAGTAATATCTGCGGACATGACCTGGGCATCCGGCAGAGGGATCGCAACACCGGAATAGGCCGGCACATTGATGTCAGGCCCTTGGATGTTGGCGGCGAAGGCTGCGGCAGCTGTGGGGTTGGGGCCGGTGGCTCCGGTGGGTCCAGTGGCTCCTGTGGGACCGGCAGCGCCATTGCGGGCCACGCCTTCTGCGGTGACGCCCTGCGGACCTGCGGCCCCGGTGGGGCCGGCCGCGCCCGTAGCCCCGGCAGGTCCAGTGGGGCCGTCCGCTCCGGTGGCTCCGGCAGCTCCGGCAGGGCCGGCAGGTCCATCCGCTCCGGTAGCCCCGGCAGCTCCGGCAGGTCCGGCGGGACCAGCAGGTCCGGCAGGCCCGGCGGGGCCTGGAATGGTGGGGGCCTTCAAGGCCGCACTCAGCTTGGCAGACAGCATCATCTGCTGCTCCATGAGACCGGACAGCGTATCTTTTACGCTCTGGTTGATCCGGAGCACCTCATCCAGCGAAGCCGCCTTATCCAGACCGGGCAGGGTCCCCAGGACGTATTGCAGCCGTTCGCCCTCGGTGTTGAGAATGTGGCTCAAGCTCAACTCCTCGGCGGCGATGGAAGCGATAATTTCATTCAGACTCCCCTCGCGGCTCAGGGGAGGATCGTTTTTGGGAAATGTGGGCATTGACATAAAGCGTTCCTCCTTAACTCAACCGGACGATTCTCAGGGACGCCCCCACGGGAGCGGGCAGCAGCACAGTACCAAGGGGATTATTGAAAATCTGCAAGGAAATTTCGTCGTTATCGCCCAAACGCAGCAGGACCTCGTTGGAAAGCCGGCTCAGGGACAAGGACGCGATCCCCCCCACAGCGGACCCTTCCTTTGCTTCGCCGTTGACCAGCAGCCGGGCGCCGGTAGTCAGGGCCTTGTCGGTATTGACGACATACCCAACCTGATAGACTCCGGCGGCCTTCACGGTGAACTTGGTGTTGTCTGGGCTGATGGTGATGCTCTTGGCCTTCACCTGGTCACTCGGCAGAGGCACCAGGCCATTCACAGGGACCGTGGCTGCGCCGGTGTTAGCGGCATAGGCAAAGTCGATGATGACGGGGCCGGTGGGACCCGCAGGACCTGTGGGACCGGTGGGACCGTCCTTGCCGACCAGCTCTGGTCCGGCAGGGCCTTCTGGTCCTGTCGCGCCGGTGGGACCGGTGGGACCTGTGGGTCCGGCAGGGCCAGTGGGGCCAGTGGCTCCAGCCGCTCCGGCGGCTCCGGTAGGACCGGCAGCGCCAGCGGCGCCAGTGACTCCGGCAGCTCCGGCGGGGCCGGCAGGGCCGTCGGGTCCAGCGGGACCCCGCAGAGGAGACGCCTCCAGCGCCCCTTGCATTTTGGCCTTCAGAAAGAGCTGGTTTTGCACAGCGGTCTTCAGCAGGTCCCGGACGCTCTCGTTGGCGGACAGCACGTCTTCCACGGTAGCGGCAGGGCCGCTGAGGCCGGGCAGGGTGCCGAGGATATATTGCAGCTTCTCGCCCTCCGCGTTGAGGATGTTACTCAGGCCGAGTTCCTCCATCGCGATGGAGGAGAGAATCTGATTGACTGCGTTTTCCCGCTGGATAGGCGGGTCAATGTTGGGAAAGCTGGGCAGAGACATAAAACAATCTCCTTTCTGAATGAGGGCGCGCGCCAGGAATGCGCCGGCACAACGATGGGAAAGGCTTCGTTACCTGTGCGGCCCTCAGAACAGTTTATGTGTCTGCTGGCTGGCGGGTTCTTTCTGGAACCCCTCTGCTCAAAAAGCAGGGCCATACCCTGCACATTTGCGGGTATGGCCCTGTTTTATTGATTTTACGATTCCTGGTACTGCGCCGTTTTTTTGCCGTAGGACCTCCTATGATCTGTCCAAAAGAGTTCAACTGCCCACTTGTAGAGAATACGGTTGCCCGCAGGTTTTCCTCCACGTGTTCATTCATCTATGCGTCTAAAATATGATAAGCAATTATACAAACAGTGTAATCAGGTCGAAAGACTTTTTCGCCGTCTTAATGAGTGACTATCCTATATTTTATAATCTGCCTGGAAAAAGAACCTCCCGCTGGCAGCTTTTGCATATCAAGTACGGGGAAACGCACCACCCAAACACATTCGCTCAATCTCTGCCCGAACTGCCGCCATCTGCTCCTTAATATCGTCCTGCGCCTCTTCGTTATGATGCTGCATTGCCAGCCGCATACGCATATTAAGAGAGTACATCTCATCTTTCAAGCTATTCAATGTAACTCCCCGCTTGATGGATGCGATTTTGAAAGGATCGTTGCTCATGATATTATCTCCTCTTATATTTGACAGCAATCGCAAGTCCTACGAATAATGTGACAACAGACAGTCCCAGCAAAAGTATAGCCGGCTGCCGGGATGCCGGAGATACCTGCTCATCAGGTGGTGAAAATCCCCTGTTATCCCGCTGCTCCTGGAAGGGAAAATTCCCGGCTGCCTGTACTTCCACCGCTTCGTCTTGCGCAGGCGGAGGCATCTGCCCATCTCTATCCTCTCGGCCGCCAACTCCACCAAATCCACCTGGACCGCCGCCCATGCCGCCGTTGTTCATTGTTCCCATGTCGGTCAGATTCAGATCATCCGCACTGACCAGCATATCCTGCTGTGCGTTCTGCCCCTCGCTGGTAGAGGGAATCGTCCCTTCCAGCTGGCCCCGTACACTTTCCTGCCGCAGAGCGCAGAAGGACCGCAGGACTTGTACGCCGGTTTCAAATTCCTCATAGGTGCAGAATTTGGTGGGGTCCTTCTCCACATAGTCCTCAATCAGTGCGTATGCGTCATTGATAATCTGAGCCGCGTCTACTGTACTCAGAAATTCCGCATACAGCTTGTGATATCGCTGTGCATAGGACTCATCGGAGAAAATCCACGCCTGCATAGGTCGGTCGGAGAGCACGTCGTCAATGGGGTCATTGACAGCCGAAACTGCCGGGCCAGCCTGGAACGTCCCAAAGGCCAGGTTATAGTCCCACGGAATCATGGAAAGCTTTCCATCTTCTTCATACAGATAGTAGTTGTGGATCATATTGCCGGTGTAGCTGTCCCCATTGACTACAAAGTTGTGAACAACAAAATATCGAAGCACAGCATCCATGTCCAGAACATTTTCTAAATTTTCATAGCTTGATAGGGCTTTCAGGGAGGCAATCAGCCGCGCCTCATCCGATTTGGAAATATCGGTTTTTGCGCTGCTGAAGATATTGGAGTAACTGTCCGGGTCATCGTCAATGTATTGCAGCTTCACATCGGAACCACCTCCAAAGCTCAAACCGCCTCCGCCAGCAAACCTGGCGGATGGGTCAAAATCACCAAAGTCCATTTCACCAGGGGGAGTATCCGATGGCGGTTGTGCCGTATCCTGTTCCGCAAGGGCGTTCCTATCGAAGTTGCGGCCGTTGCCACGGCCACCGCCAAAACTCATGCTGTCCGGTTTATAGAGTTCGCCGTAGTCATTGCCATAGTTGCGCTGCAAAAAGGCCTCCTCGACCCCCTCCACAGCAAGATACAGCCCCCAGTCCTCACCGTTCACCGTGATGTACACAAAGCTGCTCAGAGAACTGGGTACACCAAAGGCATTCATCATCTGATAGGTCAGATAATCCTTCAGCATGGTGTTGTCCTGAATCAGATTGTTCAGACTGATTTTGTCCAGCCCATGATAGCTCTTGGTGCTGTCATACTTGTCAAACTCGATTTTAAAGCTGTAGCGGCTGCTTCCCATGGCGGCAACCGAGCTGAGGGATGTGTTGCCCTTCCCCCGGATACCTACATTTTTGTAGCTTTCTCCATCAATGACTAGATTACACGAGCTGTATTCCTCGTTTTGACAGGTTTCAATAAAGCCCTCCCAATCGTCCATGACAATTTCAATGGTATGAACGCGGGATGTGTCAAACAGCCGGTTTTCATACCCAATGATCTTGCCGGCCGTCTGAATACCCAGGGCCTCGCCATTCATAAAAAACAGCGTAACGAGCAGAGAGAGAACTACCGCGGCAACGCAGATGCGATCCATATATTTATGCGTTGACATAGCAGTTTCCCCCTATCCCATGTAATCGCCGTTGTAGCTCACCAGAACCGCGCTGTGAACGCCTTCCATTTCAGAGAGCATATTGATAAAGTCTGTATTGTCATTTTTAAGACGGATTTCCAGATTCAATTCGACAGCCCCGTGCTGGGCCGATTTGCTTTTGACCACGCAGCGCTGTGTCTGTTCCGTCAGGTATTGCCTTGTACGCTGTTCCGCTTCGTGGCCGTCGCATTGCAGTACGACTATGTAGGGGTTGTAATTGCTCTTTTTGTTGACAAAAACCAGTAAAATCAAGCCGATCACGACCCCGCCAATGATGGCCAGCGGGATCATTCCGGCTGCCAGCACAATCCCTTCTGCAATAGCCCAGAATAGAAACGCAATATCCAGAGGCTCTTTGATGGCCGTACGGAACCGGACGATGGACAGTGCGCCCACCATGCCCAGGGACAGCACCACATTGCTGGTGACCGCCAAAATGACGACAGTTGTAATCATGGTCAGGGCAATCAGCGTGACCCCGAAGCTGGAGGAATACATCACACCTTGGTAGGTCTTTTTGTAGACGAAGAAGATGAACAGGCCGAGGCCAGAGGCCAGCACCAGAGCCAGCACCATGTCGAGGATGCTGACGCTGGTGACATTCTCCAGGAAGCTGGATTTAAAAATATCATCAAATGTCATTGGAATTACTCCTTTTGGATTTTGTTCAGCCGTAGATACGGCATTGGGCGTATTTGGAAAATGAGGCGGTGTGCCGCCCCTCCAGTTGAATTACGTCACGAATGACCGACGGGAGAAATGCGTCCCATTTGACCTCCAGAATGATAGGGGCGTCTCCTGCGGGAATCGTGATTCCTGGGTGCAAAAAATCGGTGCAGCGCAGGCCGGTTCGGATGTCGCAGTCCAGTGTGACCCGAACATTGCCCGCCGGGTAGACATACGGCTCACGGGTATAGTCCACAATGGTCTTGGGCCGGAGCTGCTGGGCGCATATTTTGCTATAAAATTCCCGAACCAACGCCCGGCCGCTGTCCAGCATCCATGACAGATCCCCTTGCAGAAGCGCGGATACCTCCGGTACGGACAGTCCGATACTTTGTTTGTTCCCCAGTCCCCCCAGCTTACTCTTTTTCTCCAAATGGATGACTGTGGCGTCGCCATTATAATAGCGGATACGGAATTTTTCCCGGCGGCTGACGCCGTTTATCTTTTCCAGAAGCGCCTTGTCTGTGGGAGTGTCGAAGTATAGACTGCGAATCTGGTATTTTCCTTCCACCGTGTGCTGGTCCGCCTGGGCCACAGCCCGCAGGCGCTGCCGGAGCATCAGCATATCCAGGTAGGAAATCTCATGCTTCCACTCATGGCGAAAATTCATACCGCTTATCCTCCTTCCAAATAGAATATGGATATTATAAAAGACGAACTTAAAAACAAGTTAAAAGAACCATGTCAGGAGGAAAAACTTTTATATTTGTTCATAATTTTACTCTTGCTTTTTCCGGGCCGCGTCCATAAAGTAGAGTTGAACATAACAAGACATGCCAAGGGGGGATAAACCGTGCGCATTTTAGTTGCGGACGACGAGCCGGAAATGACCATGGTATTGGAGGCCCTGCTCAAACGGGAGCATTACTCCGTGGATGCGGTCTACAACGGGCAGGATGCTTTGGACTACGGGCTTGCGGAAAACTATGACTGCATCGTTCTGGACATCATGATGCCCAAGCTGGACGGTATCCAGGCTTTGCAGGCCCTGCGGGCCAAGAATGTCGCCACACCCGTGCTTCTTCTGACCGCAAAAAGCCAGGTGGAGGACCGGGTGGCCGGGCTGGACAGCGGAGCGGATGACTATCTGCCCAAGCCCTTTGACAACCGGGAATTTACCGCCAGGGTCCGGGCCTTGACGCGCAGAGGCGGCGGGTATAAGCCTACCGTCCTTACTACAGGTAATATCACGTTGGACTGCTCCACGTTTGAACTGAAATGCGGCGGTGCTTGTATCCGATTGGGCAACCGGGAGTTTCAAATGCTGGAGCTGCTTATGAGACAGGAAGGGCGGCTGATCTCCACAGAGCAGTTCATGGAGCATATCTGGGGCTGCAACAGCGAGGCGGAAATCAATGTGGTGTGGGCCTATATTTCCTACCTGCGCCGGAAGCTGGAGGCGGCCGGAGCCAACGTCCGCATTGCCGCCCGCCGGGGACAGGGGTATCTGCTGGAGGAAATCACATGATCCGTTCACTGCGCCGGAAATTTATTTTGATTGCAATGATATCTCTGGTTGGAACAATGATCGTGCTCTGTACCGCCATCGGGGTCGGGAATTACTGTATCACCACCAATCGGGTAGACCGTGCAATCGCGCTCCTGCACCAGAATGGCGGGACCTTCCACCCGCCCGGTTCCCGCTTTGACCCTTCAAGATTTGATTTCCAGATCACGCCGGAGACCCCTTTTGAAACACGGTATTTCATCGTTGAGCTTACTCCACAAAAGGAAATCAAATCGGTCCGCTTGGACCATATTGCCGCATTGGACCGCCGCGCAGTGGTGGACACCATCGACCAAATCGTAGATACCGGGGCGGCGCGGGGATACATGGACCATTACCGTTTCGGCGTGTTCCCGGATAAAAATGGCGGAAGTACCATTATCGTTTTGGACTGTTTTCTCCAGCTCCAGTCCGCAAATAATACGCTGCGCATCACAGCCGCCATATTTTTGATCTGTGTCCTGATTGTGTTTGTTCTCCTGCTCTTTTTATCGAAACGGGCGATTCGTCCCTTTGTCGATAACCTGGAGCGGCAGCGGCAGTTCATTACCGACGCTTCTCATGAGTTAAAAACGCCCTTGGCCATCCTGTCGGCGGATATGGGGCTTCTGGAGGACACCTATGGAACCGACAAGTGGCTGGAGAGCGCAAAAGCACAAATCGTCCGCCTGGATAAGCTGATTAAAAATCTGGTAGAGCTGGCCCGTACAGAGGAGGCGGTAAAAGAGGATGCCGTAGAATACTTCTCTGTCAGTGAAATTGCCCAAGCCAATGCGGACGCATTTCAGATGTTAGCCGAAGCGGATGGGAAAGTGTTGACGGCGGAGATCGCGGAGGGAATCAACCTAAAGGGTGTCCAGGACAACTTTTTCCGTCTGTTTTCCATCTTATTGGACAACGCGGTCAAATATTGCGACCCGGCGGGAACGATTCGTCTACGTGTTTTGATGCGTGGACGGAATATCCATATCTCTGTATCCAATCCCTGCACAGGACTGGACCCGGCCCAACTCTCCCGGTACTTTGACCGCTTCTACCGGGCGGATTCCTCCCGCGCCCGCTCCACCGGAGGCTATGGGATCGGCCTTTCCACTGCAAAGGCCATTGTTACCCGTCACAAGGGCCGCATTTCCAACCACTATGCGGATGGGATCATTACTTTTACCGCTGTGATCCCGCAGGGATGCTGACGCTCCTGTTTCCCCCCAATTCTGCCGTGATAAAAAAATAAATGCGAAAGAACCGAACTGCCCTATGTGTGAGAGTCCGTGTTCTTTCGCATTTACTATTATATTTTACATTCTTTCCAGCACCCACTCGATGGCCTGAGCCGCGCCGTGATGGACGTTGTCCGCCACCTGAAGCTGCGCGGCCTCCACCGCCGCTGGACTGGCGTTGCCCATTGCCACAGCGATACCTGCCGCCCGGAGCATCCCTACATCGTTTTCGCTGTCCCCCACGGCGGCGCACCGCTCCAGTGGGATACCATACCGCTCCGCCAGCAGGGCCAGGGCCTTCCCCTTGTCTATGTTTTCGGGCAGTACCTCAAAATCACCAGGCCCGGAGCTGGTCAGCTCCATCCCCGGCAAGGACGCGGCCTCCTTTTTCGGAAACCGCGCCGGGTCCCCCTCCACATGGAGCTTGGTCAACGGACCCTCGTACCCCGCCAGCCAGGACAGTGGATCGTCCAAAAGCTGCACATCCCGCTCCCAAATTTTTTTGGGGAAATAGTGGGCCAGCGCCTCCACCGACCAGTCGGGCAGGAAAATCTGCTCCCCCGCAAAAATCATAGGGTCCAGACGGCGCTCCAGACAGAGCTTCAGCACCTCCCGGCCCCCGTTCCAGGGTAAGTCCCAGCGGTGGAGCTGTTTTCCCGTTTCACAGTCCACCACCACCGCTCCGCCCAGCGCGGCGGCCAGACGGTCAAAACCACCCTCCTGGGCAAACCAGGCGGCCTCCTGGCTGCTGCGGCCTGTGGCGATCACCACCCGCACCCCCTGGGACCGGGCCTTCTGAATGGCCCGGCAGGTTTCCGGGGCCAGGGTGTGGGCCGGGGTGAGGGCGGTACCGTCCAGGTCCAGGGCGATCAAGCCGCACCGCGCCATTTACTCCTCCCCCTCCAGGAAATAGGAGGCCTCCATATCCGCCGTAGCCAGGGCGAAGGCCAGAGGATATTTCTGCAAGGCCTGCCCCACCGTCCGGGGGTCCTCCCCGCCGGAGAAGCCCATATGCCAGCGGATAGCCATGGCCTCCTCCCGGCTCAGGCGGATGAAGCCGTTGACGATGTACACCGATTTTTCCCCGTGGCCGTAAGGCAGAGGGTCATCGAACGTATAGCTGGGGACGGACTGCCATTTGCCGTCAGGGCCTTTCACGTTCCGGGTCCCCGGCTTGTAGCAGCCAATTTTGCAGGCGTCGTGGAGCAGGGACACAATGGCGATGGACTCATCGCTGTACTCCAGGCCATACAGCTCCTGCACCCGCTCCCTGGCGAGATAGTCCACCAGGCAGTGGTATACATTGATGCTGTGCTCGCACAGTCCGCCGGGATAGGCCCCGTGATACCGGGCGGAGGCGGGGGCGGTGAAGAAATCGCTCTTGTTTTCCAGGTAGTTGAGCAGGCTGTCCGCGCCGTCCCTGGTGATGTTGGTACGGAATATTTCGAGAAACTCGTCCTTTGCAGGCATATGCAAAAACCTCCCTGCGCGTTTCCGCGCATTTTTTCTAATTGTACCACATTGCGGCGGAAAAGAAAAGAAACATTGTGGAAAGTTTCTCTATCCAAGGCCCGCCCGGACGGCTATAATGTAGCCTGCAAGATTTTTCAACACAGCCTGCAAGAAGGAGGTCGTTTTTATGACCAAAGACCTGACCAAGGGCAGCCCCATGCGGCTGATCCTGGGTTTTACCCTCTCCACCCTGCTGGGTCTGCTGTTCCAGCAGATGTACAATGTGGTGGACACCATGATCGTCGGCAAGCTGCTGGGCTCCCAGGCCCTGGCCGCGGTGGGCTCCACCGGCTCTGTCAACTTTTTGGTGATCGGCTTCTGCACCGGCATGTGCAGCGGCTTTGCCATCCCCGTGGCCCAGCGGATGGGTTCCGGCGAGCACTCCAAAATGCGCCAATGTGCCGCCAACGCCGCCTGGCTGTCCGCCGGCTTCGCGGTGGTCCTCACCGCCGCCACCGCTCTGCTGTGCCGGACCATCCTGACTGCTATGAAAACCCCCGAAGATATTTTCCAGGACGCGTATCTCTATATTTTAATCATCTTCCTGGGTATTCCGGCCACCTTCCTGTACAACCTGCTGGCGGGCGTGGCCCGCTCCCTGGGGGACAGCCGCACGCCGGTATACTTCCTGGCCCTGTCCTCGGTGCTGAACATCGCCCTGGACGCGGGGTTCATCCTGCTGTTCCACACCGGCGTGGCCGGGGCAGCTCTGGCCACTGTCATTTCCCAGCTGGTCTCCGGGGTGGCCTGCTTCTTCTATATGCGAAAAAAATTTCCCATCCTCCACATGAGCCGGGAGGAGCGGGCCTTTGACCCCCACACGGCAAAGGTTTTGTGCAAAATGGGCCTGCCGATGGGCTTGCAGTACTCGATTACGGCCATCGGCTCCATCGTACTGCAATCCGCGGTAAACACCCTGGGCAGCACCGCCGTAGCCAGCGTCACCGCCGGACAAAAGGTCTCTCTGTTCTTCTGCTGTCCCTTTGACGCCATGGGGGCTACGATGGCGACCTACTGCGGTCAAAACGTGGGAGCCATGAAGCTGGACCGTCTGGGGGCCGGCGTGCGGGACTGCGCCCTGTTGGGCCTGGGCTACTCCCTGCTGGCCCTGGTGGTAACGGCGCTGTTTGCGCCCCAGCTGGTCATGCTGTTCCTGGACACCCGTGAGGCCGGAGTGGAGCAGGTGATTGACCTGGCCGCACAATTTTTGCTGACCTGCACCGCCTTCTACTTCCCTCTGTCTCTGGTGAACATTGTGCGCTTCTCCATCCAGGGCATGGGCTTCAGCACCCTGGCTCTGCTGGCGGGCGTGCTGGAGATGCTGGCCCGCACTGCGGTGGGACAGCTGCTGGTCCCCGCCTTTGGGTACACCGCCGCCTGCTTCGCCTCCCCTGCCGCGTGGATTTGCGCGGACCTGTTCCTGATCCCCGCCTGTGTGGGCTGCGTGAAGCACCTGCGAAAGGTCTACCAGATCAAAGCCCAGGCGCAAGCCGCCGCACTGGCCCAGCCGCTGCCCGCCAGGGCCGGAGCCAGATATTGAAAAAATTGACAAAATCCCCCTGGTACACACGGGGGGATTTTCGTGGAAAGCCCAATTGACTTTCCCCCTGTCCGTGCGCTACAATACTCAAGCAAAACACGAAAGGAGAGGAACGTTTATGCTGCACGATGTAATCAGCGTTGTGTCCATGCTTGCTGTCCTGTCTGGGATGCTGTGGGTGTTTCAGCGCGATGTCAAGCACCATGCCTGATAGGCACCAAACAGACACGTTACACGGGTGAGGCGGACAGCCTGACCCGTGTTTTTCTTGGCGCACACCCGCCGTTCCTCGCCATCCCTTCTTGCAATTTCCTCCAAAGTCCTCTATAATGAGGAAAAACGAATGAAGCCCAAGGGCTGCTCAACTTTACGAATCAAAGCCAGTTTTCTTGAGGAGGAAATACAATGAACAAGCTGCAAAAGCACATTCTGCAAGCGGCAGGCCTCCTGACCGCGGTGCTGGTCATTGCGGCGGCCGGCCATCATATAGCCCTCCAGGCGGAGGAAAAGCGCCTCGTTCCGCCCGGCCAGCTGGTAGAGGTGGACGGCCGGAACATTCACGTCTACTGTGAAGGGGACCGCGCCCAAGGGCCTGCTCTGGTCTTTTTGTCCGGCTCCGGCACCGTGGCCCCGGTGTACGATTTCCGGCCCCTGTACCGCCTGCTGTCGCCCCATTTTCCAATCGCCGTTGTGGAAAAAACCGGCTACGGCTATTCGGATATTTCCGACGTTCCCCGTGACGTAGCCTCTATGGTGGACGAGGTCCGCCGCGCCCTGGCCGGAGCGGACGTGCCTGCGCCTTATGTGCTGCTGCCCCACTCCATGTCCGGGCTGGAAGCAATCTGCTGGGCGCAGACCTATCCGGATGAGGTGGCCGGGATTATAGGGCTGGATATGGCAGTCCCCCACAGCTACGATGATTTCGATTTGGGTGGCGCCAGGCTCTCCCTGGCCGTCGGAGGTCTGGCCCGGACGTTCGGCATTCACCGCATTCCAGGCGTCTATCCCCTGTCTGATTTGGGTCTGACGGCCCAGGAGCAGGAGCAGCTTGCTCTGCTGATGCACCGCAACGCGGTCAACCCCGTCTATGCCCAGGAGGGGAACGCGATTCTGGACAATGTCCAGACGGTCCAGGCCCAGCCGGTCCCGCGCTGTCCTATACTGCTGTTCTGCTCCACGGGCGGCCAGCAGTTCTCCCCCGCCTGGGAAGAGACGCAGCGTGAGTTTGCCGACCAGACCGGAGGGGAGCTTCGGATTTTGGACTGCGGCCACTATCTGCACTACGAAAAGAGTCCCGAACTGGCCGAGGCTATCGGTCTGTTCTTGCAAGCCAAACTTTTATACGAAAGGACTTGAAAAATATGGATTACGCGTCGGTATCCCTGCAAAAGCACGGGGAATGGAAAGGAAAAATCGAGGTAACAGCCACCGTACCCGTCCAGACCCAGGAGGACCTGTCCCTGGCCTACACCCCCGGCGTGGCACAGCCCTGCCTGGAGATTCAAAAGGACCCGGCCAAGAGCTACACCCTCACCCGGCGGCACAATTTATGCGCTGTCATCACCGACGGCTCCGCCGTGCTGGGCCTGGGGGACATCGGCCCGGAGGCCGGTATGCCCGTGATGGAGGGCAAGTGCGTGCTGTTCAAGAGCTTCGGCGGCGTGGACGCATTTCCTCTGTGCGTAAAGACCCAGGATGTGGACGCGTTTGTCGAGACGGTCTACAACATTTCCGGCTCCTTCGGGGGCATCAACCTGGAGGACATCTCCGCCCCCCGATGCTTTGAGATCGAGCGCAAGCTGAAGGAAAAGTGCGACATCCCCGTATTCCACGACGACCAGCACGGTACGGCCATCATCGCCTTGGCGGGGCTGACCAACGCCCTGCGGGTGGTGGGCAAGCGCCGGGAGGACGTGCGGGTGGTATTCTCCGGGGCCGGCTCCGCCGCGATCTCCATCACCAAACTGCTGCTGTCCGCCGGCTTCCGGGACATTACCCTGTGCGATAAATTCGGGGCGCTCTACGACGGCAACGAGAACATGAACTGGGCGCAGAAAGAGATCGCCAAGGTCACCAACCTGGAGAAAAAGCAGGGCGGTCTGGCCCAGCTTCTGCCGGGGGCCGACGTGTTCATCGGCGTGTCCGCGCCCAATTTGGTCACCACCGAGATGGTGAAAACCATGAACAAGGACGCCATCGTCTTTGCCTGCGCCAACCCCACCCCGGAGATTTTCCCCGACGACGCCAAGGCCGGCGGCGCGGCGGTGGTGTCCACCGGGCGCAGCGACTACCCCAACCAGATCAACAATGTGCTGGCGTTCCCCGGCGTATTCCGGGGGGCTTTCGACGTGCGGGCCAGTGATATCAATGAGGAGATGAAAATGGCCGCGGCCCAGGCGCTGGCGGATTTGATTTCCCCGGAAGAGCTGTCCTGCGACTATATCATCCCAAAGCCCTTTGACCCCCGCGTTGTGCCCGCTGTGGCAGAGGCGGTGGCGGAGGCCGCACGCCGCACGGGAGTGGCCCGGCTGTGAAGCAGAAGCTTTTGTCGCTCCTGTGCGCCATTCTGACGGCCCTGACTGTCCTGACAGGTGCGATTGCGGTCCCGATTCTGTGCCGCCCCTTCTACTACGCCCATGTGAACGCCTACCATCTGACGGAATACGGCTGGTCCCAGGATGAAATTTATACGGCCTACAATGAAATGATGGACTACTGCACCGGTCGGCGGGAGGATTTTTCTGCCGGGGTGCTGGCCTTCTCGGAATCCGGCGCGTCCCACTTCGCGGACGTGCGGGGGCTGTTTCTGTTGGATTTGCAGGTGCTTTTCCTCTGCCTGCCCCTTTTGGCGGTCTTGCTGGTAGTCTGCCGGTGGAAACGGCTGGCCTTTGCCCGGTTCTGGGGCCGCGGGCCTGGCTTCTGGGCGGCGGCGGGCCTGGGCGGAGGTTTTATTGCAGTTGGACTGCTGGCGGCGCTGGATTTCGACCGGGCGTTTGTGATCTTTCATCAGATTTTCTTTCCCGGTAAGGAAAACTGGATTTTTGATTACCGGACCGACCCGATCATTCTGCTGCTCCCCCAGGACTTTTTCCGCAACTGCGCTCTGCTGATTTTAGGACTGCTGCTGGTCTGGTGCGGGACGCTGATCGTGTTGGATTTTCGCGGGAAAAACGGGACTGCGTGAGCTTTTGATTGTACAAACAGTCCCCTGCCAAGGGCTGCCCCGCACAAGGACAACAATCAAATGATCGTTTAGAGCGTTGCAAGAGGGCGACAACCGATAATTTTCGGTTGTTACCCTCTTGTGCTATGCAAATCGGAAAACGCATTTATAAGCTCCATTAGTAGTAGAGTTATACGCAGAAGGCCTATACAAAAAATTATAATAATCCTCCCGTCAAATTCTGCTCACCTTTTCCCATACCGCCGTGCAATTTCCTCCAGTTCCTCCGGATCTGCGTTGCGAATTTCCTCCGCGTCCAGGAGCATAGCCCCCAAGCCGGAGAAGGCCCCGGCGCAGGCCTCGTCCATAAGCTCCCGGCGCAGGGCCTCGGTGTCATCATACATAGCATGTTCCTCCTGTCAAAATAAGATTTGGCTTCATAGTCCCTTCAGCTTAAATTCCTTCGTCGGGTCCACGGGCTTCAAATTCCTGCCCGCGTAGTCCAGCACCGCCGCCTTGGCCGCGATATTGTTCTGCTTGTCGCATTCGGCCAGCAGGGGGTCGATGTCCTTGCGGACAATCATCTTCTCGGCTAACATGAGCCGCAAAAGCTCCTCGTACTGGATCGCCGCAGGGAAAAGCCGCTTTTTCTGGCCCTTGATGTACTTGAGGTAGCCCGCTTTGATCTCCTCATCCAGCTCCGTGCCTTCCAGATACGCCTTGGCAAAACCCGCACACGCCCCAGGCTTGTTCTTCGGCGCAAAATCATCAATGGGGATATGGGGCGCGATGATTGCCGGGCGGCTGTCCTCAAATACGGACTTGTCGATCGCCTCGACGCTCTTTGGAATGGTCACGCTTTGAAGGTTTTTGCATCTTTTGAACGTGCCGCAGCCGATTTCCGTGATACCCTCCGGAATGACAACGTGTTTTATACTCTCGCAGCCAGCAAACGACAACCAGCCCAGTTCCTCGATCTCCTCCGGAATGACCACGTTCGCTTTTGTCCCCTGGTATTTGATCAGAAAATGGTCCAGGACTGCAAACTCCCCCAAATTTTTGAGCCATAGGGTGTCCTCGAAAAGCGCAATGGCGATCCCTGCCATGCATCTGGGGATGGTGACATTGGCAATGTTGGGGCAACAATGGAATATGTTCAGCTCAATTCCTACCGCGTCCTCCCGGTCCTGAAACGTAACGCTGGTCAGGTTCTCACAATCGCGGAAAGCACACATTCCAATCGACCGGACGCTCTTTGGGATGGTTACGCTTTGAATGCTGGATTCCCCGAAGGCATAGCTGCCGATTTCCCTCACACTCTTCGGGATGGTGACGCTTTGAAGGCGGCGGCCACAGAAGACATCCGGGCCAATTTTCTTCACGCCCTCCGGGATGGTGACATCCCCGCCGGGGCCTTTGTATTTCTCCAAAACGCCGTTCTCAATAACAAAATCCTGCATGTTTTCCATGGCAAAATTCCTCCTGTAAATTTTTTGCAATTTTAATTTTAAACCTCGGCCAGCTCCCAGTCAATATCCTCCATCTTCCGGATGATCTCCTGCTGCCGCTCGTAGAACAGCAGCTCCTTATTCCGCTCGTAGTATTCTTTACACCCGTAGCGCCCAATGAACCGGGCGCAGTGGGGGTTGAGGGTCAGTTCCGTCACCAGGATCAGCAGCTCCTGCCCGTCGGGGAAGACCTCGCCGCAGAAGCGGAACAGGTTTGACAGCTTCTTCCCGGCCTCGGCGGCGGACTTTCGCATCTCCTTCACCCGGCGGTCGAAGTCCCCCTTCAGCAGGGCAAAGGTGGCTTTCCCGTCCGCCGGACGCTCCTGCGTCACCAGGGCGCGCTGGTCCTCCAGGATGGCGCACAGGCGCTCCCGCGCCGTCTGGTCCTCCCGGCTCATGGAGGACGCCCGCCGCCCGGCGGCCAGCTCCTTCCGCTGCTGCTGGATCTGCTTGTCCAGCAGTCCGGACACATCCGCCCCCGGCTGGTTCAGCTCCTGGCGCAAGGCCCGCAGCGCGTCCAGCAGCAGGGTCTGGGCCGACTCCACGGCGCACACGGCCCGCAGATGCTCTGTCACCCCGTCCAGCAGCAGACCAAGCAGACTGAGCCGCTCGTCGAATTTCGCATTCCTGGCCCGGTCCTGGATGGACTCGTCCGCTTTGCCCGCCAGGATTTTGTCCACCTGGTAGTCGGAGCGGTACTTGTTGAACAGGTCGTAGTAGACCGCAAAATCCTTGGCGATTTTCCGGTTTTGCAGGTACTGGCCCACCAGATTTTCGTCAATTTTCAGCTTGTGCTGCTCATACAGCCGCATCATGTCCGACAGGTCGGACCAGCCCCGGGCGGTGACGAACCGCTTGCCGTCCACGGTGGTCTCCACCTGGTAGAAGTCCGCCTTTTTGATCTCCAGGTAGGTCATCACGGCGGGGTGGGTGGACCGGCTGTAGGCGTACTCCTTCCAGGCGTCGAAGTCCGGCTCCACGTCCACCCGCTTGAGCCGGTCCCAAGTGACGATGTCGAATTCCCGGACGGAGTTGTTATATTCCGGCGGATTGCCCGCCGTCACCACGATCCAGCCCTCCGGGACCTTGTGGCGGCCGAAAATCTTGTACTGCAAAAACTGGAGCATGGAGGGAGCCAGGGTCTCAGACACGCAGTTGATCTCGTCCAGGAACAAAATGCCCTCCTTCACCCCGGCGTCCTCCATCAGGTCGTAGACGGAGGCAATTATCTCGCTCATGGTGTACTCGGACACGTCGTACTCCTTGCCGCCGTAAGTTTTGCGGACGATGAAGGGCAGGCCCAGCGCGCTCTGGCGGGTGTGGTGGGTCATGGAGTAGCTCACCAGCCCCACCCCCAGCTCCGCCGCGATCTGCTCCATGATGGCGGTCTTGCCGATGCCCGGAGGGCCCATCAGGAACACGGGCCGCTGCTGCTCAATGGGAATGACGTAATTGCCGAAGGGGTCCTTGGTGAAATACGCCGTCATGGCGTTCTGGATCTGGGTCTTGGCTTGTTTGATGTTCATAAAATACCTCCTGTTCAGATGGCCTTAAACGGGATCTTGTACTTCTTGGCGTACTGCTCTGCCGCTGACCCGGCGGGGGCGTGGATGGTGAGCTTTTTGCAGCCATAGAAGGCATGCCGCCCGATTTCCGTGACGCCCTCCGGGATGGTGACGCTGGTCAGGCTCGTGCAGCCTTTGAAGGCCTCCCACCTGATTACCTTGACGCTCTCCGGGATGGTGACGCTGGTCAGGTTCGCGCAGCCCCAGAAGGCACTGTACCCGATTTCCGTGACGCCCTCCGGGATGGTGACGCTGGTCAGGTTCGCGCAGCCATAGAAGGCACTCCCCCCGATTTCCGTGACGCCCTTCGGGATGGTCACGCTTTCCAGGGTTTCCCGGACCCGCTTCTGTTCTGGCGTCAAGCGGGAGGCCGAAGGGCTGAGGGCTTTCTCGCCTATGGCGGTTACCGCCGTTTTGCCAATGACGGCAGGCACAGAAACGGTGGTGTCTGTACCTTTGTAGGAAGTAATTTCCAGCGTGCCGTCTTCCAGCTTTTTCGTGGACCAGATTTTTTTCAATTCACTGGCTGGGAGTTGACCCGTCTTCTCAAAACGTTTGGCTTGCCGCTCCATTTTGGCAAACTCCTTCTCCATCTCCGCGAAGGGGTCCACAGGCTCCAGGCTCCTGCCCGCGTAGTCCAGCACCGCCGCTTTGGCGGCAATGTTGTTCTGCCTGTCGCACTCCTCCAGCAGGGGGTCGATGTCCTTGCGGACAATCATCTTCTCGGCAAACATGAGCCGCAAAAGCGCCTCGTGTTGGATGGCTTTAGGATACAGCCGCTTTTTCTGTCCCTTGATGTACTTGAGATACCCCGCTTTGATTTTCCCATCTATCTCCGCGCCGTCCAGGTACAGCTTGGCAAAGCCGCGGCACGCGTCGGGCTTGTCCTCCGCGTCAAAACTGCCAA